>DASSJE010000306.1:0-7608 GCA_035691365.1 Terriglobia bacterium | reverse complement strand
GCTGTTCCGGTGGTGAACCCGTTGGGGTCATCATAGTGCTCGTACCGGGCCGCAAACGAGTACTGGTTATTGAACGCGTATCTGGCATAGGTTGCGATCCCCTTCCACTCAACGGAATTTACGCCGGGAATCATGTCGCCGGATCCGTAGTCAAAGTTCTCCAGGAGGGACAGCTTCTTGGTCACATTCAACTGGAACACGGTGTCAGACAAGTTCCGCCAGTGGGCGTTGATACCGGGAGTCTGCGGCCCGCCGAGGTAGTTCTGCGTAATGCTTACCTTTGAACTGGGCGTCAGGGCCAGGCTGAAGCCATACGTCTTGCCGGTATTGACTGCCACGATGTCGTTCCAGCCGTTCACCAGATATCCGGTCAGGGCTACCTTGGGATTAACGGTGTAAGCCGCCCGAAGGCCAAAGTGGTAGAAGGGTATGGCGTACCCGAACAGGACACCACGGCTGTAATTCCAGTCAGGAACGGACTCGATGACCTCCGCGCCCGCCGGAGTTACGAATTTTCCGAAATCAATCTGCAGCCCCTTGCCAATCGGCGCGAGATACGAAAGGTAAGCCTGCACAACATTTTGAGCATAGTTTTCGCCGCCGGGTTCCAGCGAGTTGACAACGTGGATGGCGTTGCCAAATCCGAGAGTCACGTTATAGCCCAAGGGCGTATCTCTGTCGGGGGCCCGGTTGATGACGAACTCAGCAAGATTCAACGAGAACTGGTTCTGGTAATTATCAAAAACCCTGAGCCCGGCCAGGTGGCCTGCGGGGTGCTCGAAATCAAAGCCGTAGTAACCATCAACAGATCCGCGGATGTTTGTGGAGCTAAAAAGCCTCTCAGCCAAATTCGGTTCGCCGGCTGGAGCAGCGGGTGATTCCGTCACGGCTGCGGCAGTTGCAACCGGCGCCGCTTCCTTCTGCGATTGGGCTTTCTTCAACTGGTCAATTTGTGCCTTGAGCGCATCCAGTTCTTTCTGGAGTTCATCGATCTTTGCTGACGTGTCTGATTTGGCGCTCCCAGCCGACTCCTGTGCATTTAGCTGGGAACAACCGATGACGACTGCTATGAGGACCACCATGAGGCCTACGGAAAGCCGCGAGAGTTTCATTACAGCCCCCTTCCCATGTAACTGCATTCCCCCTCGACTAGCGTGACTACCATAATGAGAAAGAGTATTTCCTGTCCAATTAATAGTTATATTTCGCATGATAAAAAACTTTTGGATAAATTAATTTTCTGATGGTAATAAGAAAAGCGATGGATCGGCTTCCTGAATACAACAAGACCATCAGGGAAATGCTTCCCGGCTTTTCCAGAACGGACCCGCCAGACACTCTATTTATGGAACCCAGGGAATATCGAACCACGAGAGGTTGCTGGAAAGCGCCGCCTAACGTCATTCTGAGTGGCGAGGTTGTTTGCCGGTCCGAGGAGCCTGCTTTTTTCTGTCACTCAATAAAGAGCAATTATCCCCTGACACAAAATCAGCAGGCCGCAAGGCCGGCGGGCTGCGGTTTCCCACTTCATTCAAAGCCGTTCACAGGTGGAAGACGAAAGGGCTCGGAATACCGGGCATGTGCAGCGGCCTGTCATCCTGCAAATCTGCATTTGGCCGGCAGCGGTTTGGAAGCGGGTTACCTGCTGCGGACGCCCAAAAATACGGAAATTTCAGCCTTTTACCCCTTGCCTCGACCTGGCGTCCGGGGCCAGGTTGTTCTTTCTGTCAGGGTGGGGAAATTGGTCCCGGGGTCGCCAGGAAAGGGGAGCCAAGGATTCTGATTGATTCGGCGCCAGCCTGAGCATATACTAGGGCCATCCAGGCAGTTCAAACGCAAGATTGCAGAATATTCCCTTGACCTGGGAGGAATGCAGGGGCTGTTCCCGCATTACATTTGAGTGCGTACCTTTCGCGCCAAAGATCGGCAAGCGTGATGCTGGTCGATGGGAGATTGTCTCCTCGTTCCTTGCAAGAGGTAGTCTTTCGAGAAACTGACAGCTTCGGAATTCAGTGAGGAGGGCCTGTGATGAAACGTTTGTTCCTCCGATCCGTGTTTGTCGTCACTGTTATTCTGCTTCCCGCCTGGGGGGTGAATGGTAGCCCCCGGAGCCGCGATTCAAATCCATCCCAAACTGCATCGAACCAGGCGCAGTCTTCCTTAACCACCATAAATATTCCCGGCACCCGGCGCTCCTTCCTGCGAATGGCCGCAATCAGCCAGCAGGTTCCACCAGATGAAGTGCTTCCGCTGGTCGCACACAATGTGGCAGTGGAAGGCTACACGTACAACCGGAAAGGCCAGAAACCGAATTCAACCGAGTATCTGGTCCTTTTAAAGGACTACATTCAGCAGGCGAGGGAATTAATGGCGCTGGCTGGCCCAAAACAGGTGATTCGCATCAGTAGTTGTGACCAGGCCGGCCCGCTGCTGAAGGCCCTCGGTTACGAACTGGCAAGCCCTTGTGGACCTGAGACTTCCCTCGCGACATCCGACCGTGAAAGAGCCTTCCTCACCGACGACTCAGGATTCCCGCTGACGGCCCTGGAACAGACCCTGCGAGGAGGCGAGCCGTTTGAGTACGGGTTTGGAACTTTCGAGGTTCCGGTGCTGTTCACTCAGGGTGACTGGACGGCGCTGGACCCGAATAAGAAGGACGATCTCCTTGACGCAATCATCTCTGACCCGCACCTGGCCAGGCTTTACTGGGCCATGACGCGGATTGACAATAATACCTGCGATTATCTGAGGCAGTTCCCCGGGCTCAAGAATCTCCTGCCGCTCGCGCCGGTCCTCGATTTCTACGGCTCCCAGATCACCATCCGGTCCGGCCACGTTGTGGTTCCGGGCGGCAAGCCCGCTCAATCGGCCTGGGCAAAACTGGCCGGAGTCAGCCCGAACTCGCCGGACCGGTTCGTCATTCACCTTCTGGAAAAAGATGACGGGTGGCTGGCGGCCTATTTTGATGCGCTATCGCGGGTTGCCCCTGAGCAGCAGGCATATCTGTCGAGACCGCAGATCCTGCCCCGGTTCTACAAGTCATTGGTTGGAAATCATCCATCACCCGGGCCGGCCCGTCCGGTTTTCAGGCCAGATGCAGGCTTATTGCTTCTCGCCGCCGAAATCCGACTGGATTCGAACGGCGAGCCCCGTGTTCCAGGAAATCTGGAAGCGTGGAAGCAGGTAATGAAAGATCTCGAAGGCCAGTACCATTCCGACCTGGTGCGCTCATGGTCCGGACGGACTGCCATATGGAGGACCCCCGAGGGGTTGCTGGAAGCGATGTTTGCCTTTTCCCGCCTCAATCTGGATGTTGGGCCGCTACAAACATTTCTCGCTGTGAACAGCATCGATCGTGCGCGTTCTTCTAAAGATCGGCTGGCTCCGGAGACGGTGGCGCTGCTCGGCGACAACTTCAAAAAGTTTGGCGACCAATATTCCACCTTTTCCGAGTTTTCCCTGGACAATCAGTCGATCTCCCACTTCATTAAAGCGGCCCAGGATATCGACGACATCCACAGCCAGGTTTTGCGCTCCGACGCCATAGGAATTTTTCAGGCCGATGTGGGCCTGTGGAAGATTCTGGCCAGGCAGGGCGAAATTCCGGAATCGAGTTGGGACGCGTCCTGGCAGGCAGTCGTCGGCCCCTTTTCCGCCATCCGGTCGGACGCCCAACTTTACCAGGCAGCCCGGGTATCGATGCGGCACTTGTTGGAGGCTGCCGCCGGCAAGGCTGAACTTTCGCAGAGCCAAATCATTGATTTGCTTGCCGGCCCGGAACAGTCGAGCCCGGAAGGCAAGCAAGTCAGGCTGGAGCTGGCCAACAAGATTCGCTTGATGATGGCCTCCCAGCGCCTGGTGTCTCTCGACACTCTTTTCGAACTCGGCGACGGGCTGGACCTCTTGTCAAAGGGCAGGACTCCATCCGTGAATTTGCTCCCACTGGCGGCGGAGCTTCGCCAGTTCCAGTTGCCCAAACCGCTGTTTACCAGAGGTGAGCGGGCCGAATGGTCCATGGGCCTCTACGAAAATCAGCACCTCCAGAGCGAGATGCGAACAGACCTGGCCAAGGTCATTAAGGCCAGGCCCTCTCGCGCCAAGCTTGCGGTTGTGCGCGGAGAACTGGTCCCATTCCTGAGAGATACCCTTGTGGGACTGAACTACACTTACTATGAGCCGCCGGGCGCCCAGATGATTTATAACAATTCGCTCTTCGTGCGCTCCCACGATTTTTCAGGGAAGAGCAGCATGGAAGAGAATCGTTCCTGGAAAACGCCCGACCTTTTCGGTCGCGGACTTTCCGCCGGCGGTGGCGCCCACCTGGTGGGTTCGCTGTCCAATTTGCCTTACGTACTGGCGCAAATCGAAGAGAACTTCATCATTCCCAATAACGTGCAATCCCTGATTTGGGAAGATCTTGTCCCGACGCTCATGACCGCCGCGGTCATTCCACGCTGGTGGTCCGTGTCAAAGAACGAGCTCCATGCCGTCACTCTCTATCAGAAGTTTGGGGATGAATTAGTGAAGGCCGCCAGCACAGACCCTCAATTGCGTGAAAAAGTGATGGGCGTTCTTTCGGACCGCTTGTTACCCAGACGATTTGGGCAGGTTGAGACAGATTTGACCAACGGACGTTCCAGTGCCGCACTCAACCGCCTGACACCGGCTGATACTTTCTGCCTCGCAGCGGAGTTTCGCAGAAAATTCCCCACCGTCGACCCTGAGGGAGGGGACGCCAAAAAGGAACTGGACCAGCTTGCCCAGCAATTTCCCAAGGAGGTCAGTTGGGAGCGGTTGTCGGAGGATTTCGGCGTGCCTCATCCCGCGCTCGCCGACACCAACGCACTTTCGCTGATTAATGTGAAGCCCTTTCCCACCTATCTGGGTTACTCCAGTCGGCTACTGGCCGAATCATGGGAATCCAACAATTTGTATTGGGCACGGCTGGCGGACGAAAAGGGTTATGCACCTGTGATGTTAAACCTTCTGGTCCCGCAACTGACTTATTGCATGGTTGAGAACATTGCCGCTACTTATCTGGACGATTGGCCCGCCCTGCTCCGGTCATTGCGGGAAACGGGAGAGGAGTTCCAACAAGGGAAGCTGGCTGCTTTGCCCGGCGGGGGAAGCAGCTCCGGGTTGTGAGGTCCGTTGGGATGAGGGCGGGCAAATGGCCATGCCCTCCTGGTTGTTAGAGAAGTTGGGACCATCAGGAAAGGTGAACTATGGGACAACGATATTTCCTGCTCGCATTGCTTTCCATCGTGGCATTCGCTCTTTCTCCCTTTTCGGCTGCGGCTCAAAAGCCGGACTCCAAAGTTACGATCGTCCATATCACTGTCAACATGGTCCAATTAGATGTGGCGGTTACGGACAAAAAAGGGAGGTACGTGACCGGCCTGGGCCCAGCCAATTTCCAGGTTTATGAGGACGGTATTCGGGAAAAGATTGCAGCTTTCGGTGAAGAGAATGGCGTGCCTCGAAGCGTGCATTATTCGGGGCCTGGCGGCAGGGTACTTCGATTGGGCAAGGCCGTCGTTGGCGATCCTTCAGACTCGAGCCTGATTTCTCGTTCTGCCCCCGGCGCCAGCGTTTTTATACTGTTTGATACCAGCAACTACATGTACCGGGGATTTTCCCTGGCCCGTGATTCCATAGCGCAGTTTGTCCGGTCACTGGATGGCGCAGACCGGGTGGCCTTCTATTCTTATAGCCGCGACTTTTTCCGCGCCTGCCCACTGAGCGATCGCCACACGTCGGTTCTGGAGGCCGTTCGCTCCACGGTGGCTGGAGATGACGCGGCGCTCTACAATGCGCTGCTATGGACGCTGAAAGATGCCGACAAATTTTCCGGTCGAAGGGTGATCGTCGTCTTCTCAAACGGACCCGATGACGCCAGCATGGTCTCACCTGAGGATGTCCGGGAACTTGCGCAATCCGAGGGCATCCCGATCTACATGATCAGCACCCGGGAAGCAGAGCGAGACCCGCTCTCAACAGCCGTCTTTAAGCGCATCAGCACAAGCACGGGCGGCAAGGCTTACTTCGCCGGACACTGGCAGGACCAGGAGAAGGCGTTTGCCTCCATCCGGGCCGACCTGGCGCACCTTTACACGATCAGCTACTATCCGGCCCAGAATCCGAACCGCGGATGGCGCAAAATTACGGTGCAAGTGACAGGCGAGAAGCTGCATAAATTTAACATTCGGACGCGAACCGGATACCGGCCCAGGGTTCTCCCCGAAACAACTGAGGCTGTCCCGCTGCCGCCGAGTCCCGAGCCTCTCCCCGGCCTCGTCGGCAGTAAGTAGTCAAAGGGCAGGAATTCCGCGGAGCCATGCCACCCGGGGTGGCGGCCTCGCTCGAACTCTCATCGGAACAAGGGGTGGAAGCGCCACCCCGGAGTTTTGCCCTCGGTTCCAACCTCTACAACCGCTTTCTGCGCCTGCCTGGCCGGACTTGTAAAGTCCGATGGCACGATATAATCTACTGCCCGGGATATCATTATTCGCGGTCGCCGCGGCCACAGGCTGCTCATTAGCCAGGAAGCTGTTTTTCAGAGTCAATGACTTCCTGCCTACGGGCTCTCCAAAGCAAAGGCCACCAGTGGGAACCCGCCAACCGTAGCGGCCAGACTTGAATCCAATAAACGAGAAGGAGGCAATCATGGCTAAAATGCAAACCAGGAAGAACCAGTCAGCCGAAACAGGCGCGAGTTCCCGCCGGGCGGGACATCCAGTTCCAGGCCTTGCCGGGCCTGTACTCCGATTTGACCTGGCATCCGAAACCGCGCAGCTTCAGCAGGAGGCCCCCTACGCCGCCACGCATCGGAATGCAAAGACACTGGCGAAATATCCTGACCTTCGCATTGTTCTGACGGCGATGAAGTCGGGAACACGCATCGAGGGTCACAAGACGGGTAGCACTATCGCCATTCAAACCCTTACCGGCAAGCTCCGCCTGGGCTTGCCTGATCAGGAAGTGGAAATTCCGGCCGGATCGTTTGTGACGCTCGAACCTGCACTTCCTCACAATGTGGAAGCCCTGGAAGAAAGCTCATTCCTGCTCACGATTTCTGGACCGGAGCATGCATAACGAACGCAACAGGCGTACTTAAACCGATCATTGGAGGCGGGCGATGGAAGAGAGCAGAAAGTCCGGGCGTCTGGAAAAACTCATTGCGACACCGGCAAAGCTGGCTGAATTGGCTGACTACCAGGAAGGCTCGGTCGTGAGCCGAACCCTGATCGACAAGAAGGCGGGCACGGTGACCCTGTTCGCGTTTGATGAAGCGCAGGGCTTGAGCGAACACACCGCGCCATACGATGCTACGGTTTGTCTGCTGGAGGGTAATGCGGAGATCCTCATATCGGGCAAGGCCCAAACCGTGCGGGGAGGCGAGGTCATTATTCTGCCGGCGAATGAGCCTCATGCTCTAAAGGCCCTCACGAAATTCAAAATGCTCCTGATCATGATTCGATCTTAAACGGAGCTACGTCTGGGAGCGTGCGAGTGTTCCCGCGTGTTTCTGGATTTTTCTGATGGCTTCCGCGATCTGGTCCATGTCGCTCCTGGGGCCGATGAACATCGTTTGTTCGAGCCACACCG
>DASSJE010000305.1:0-8140 GCA_035691365.1 Terriglobia bacterium | reverse complement strand
GCAGCCGCCGTAGTAGCGCTTGCCCGGCAGCCCTTCAGCGTATTTGTTGGTCAGCACGGAACCGAGCGCCTCAAGCACCGCCTCGCTCACAAAATTCTCCGAGGCAATCAGCTCAATCGTTCCCGCCTGGCGGCCGACTTCCAGCTCAATAGCCCGCGCCACTTCCGGGTCAACTTCGCCGAGGGGACGGGTCCGTGAATTCTGGGTCATGATCGTTTTCTCCAGCCTTTTAAGATGTAGTTTGCGAGGCGTCCTTCATTTTCCTGCTCGACGTCATCCCGATTGAAACGAAGGTTCTGCTCTGCTCCTTCACGCTGCAAACAGCAGATGCCTCGCTGCGCCCGGCATGACGGATGGCCTCTTTCAGCGGCCTACGGAACCTTCATTTTATCGAACGCGCGCAGCCTTGGCAATCATTCCTCCCACCGCGTTCCAGCGCTTCGGTCCGCAGAGGCGGCTTTAACCGCTGCTGAAGAACGTTCGCAGTCCGTCATTCCAAGTGAAGCGAGGAATCTGATGTTCCCGCAAGGAAGGAGAAGCAGATTCTTCGGCCAGAAGCCAGCCTCAGAATGACGTGCGTAAAGGATCGAAATTCCGGCTGGCGCATTCCCTGACCTCTGGCTTCTGGGATTCCCGAAGGGAACGGCCTTTGAGATTCCCGATGCCCCTCGCTTCGCGAGAACGCATCAGTCATTGAAGGGCAGGCGCCTGCGCCAATAGAGAGTCGAGATCAGCTTTTTGCCCGCTCCTGCGGTGGCGGGAGGGTGAGTTGCACGCCCTGTTTGCGCAGATTGGTGAGGAGCTATCGCTTCACCCTGTGCAAGGCCGTGACGATTGTCACATTTTGCTGTGATATTCATGACAATTTGCGAACAGGGTATTTCCCGCGCGTGCCTACGGAAAAAGTTCCGCCCACTCTCCGAAGTTTTTCCCGAGGTCCTCGGAAAATCTTTCCTTGAGCTTCCGACAGTCTCCCGATTTTCACGACGAGGCTCGCTCCTTATACTGGGCTTGAACATAGAGAGTAGGGAGGAAACAGACAATGACACACAAAGGCGGAAATGAGACAAAAGGCGGCTTCTACTGGAAGAAGGGCGATTGGGAAATCGTGACGGTGGAAGGGAAAAAAGGCGTGCTGCCTGGCACAGAGCAGACTGAATACCTTCGCGTCCCTACGCTCCTGTTTATTCCGGTTATATTGGCCATGAGCGTTGTCTACGTGGTTTTCCTCCCCTTCATCGGCTTTGCCATGCTCGGCAAGGCGATGACAACAAAAACACGCCAGGAATGGCGGCACTTTCGTCGCACGGCGGGCGAAGAGATGGCGGCCGAATCCTCGGGAAAGAAGGGCACGCGTTAGGGGCGGAAAACGAATCAGATTGCAAGCCGGCGCCAGACAGATCTTCCTTATTGATTTATTCTGAAGGACACGAAGAGTTTTGTATTTTCGGCATTCAATGTATCCGGGCACGATTAAAGCTCACCGCAGAGACGCAGAGAACGCAGAGACGCAGAGAGCGCAGAGACTCAGAGAATGCAAAGGACTCAGAGACGCGGAGGGCGCAGATATACAGAGGACGCAGAGAAACAGAGGACGCAGAAAAAGAAACTGCTTCGGTAGAGACGCAGAGAACGCAGTGACGCAGAAAACACAAAGACGCAGAGAACGCAGAGACTCAGAGAATGCAAAGGACTCAGAGACACGGAGGGCGCAGATACACAGAGGACGCAGAGAAACAGAGGACGCAGAAAAAGAAGCTGCTTCGGTTTCGATAAGGCGTGTTTCATGCAAAGGCGCAAAGACCGCAAAGGGCTTATAGAGCACAGCAGGGCCGCGCGGTTGCAGCGGGCCGGCTAATTCTCAACGCGGATCACGCCTTTCCTGATAGCGAACTTGATGAGTTCAGTCCGGTTCCGCAGGCTCAGTTTTTCCATCAGGTGCTCCCGATGGGTCATGG
This sequence comes from Terriglobia bacterium, assembly GCA_035691365.1. Lineage (GTDB taxonomy): Bacteria > Acidobacteriota > Terriglobia > UBA7540 > UBA7540 > SCRD01. The sequence goes on along the minus strand of DASSJE010000305.1, from coordinate 6,182 downwards.
CGGTTTTGACGCTGATCCGAAGCGAATCGGCCACTTCCTTATTGCTCGACCCGAGCGCGACCAGCCTTAAAACCTGTTTTTCGCGATCGGTTAAGGTTTCGTAGAGGTCTTCCGGTTCGGTCCCGGACTGTTTGGGCGCGGTTTGCACCGCTTCCATGGCGATCTGCGGGTCCAGCACCAGACCGCCCTCAGCGGCGGAGCGAATGGCGGAGGCAAGGTCTGACCCCAGCATTCTCTTCAAAACGTAGCCCGCAACGCCGATCTTCAGAAACCTTCGGACATATTCTGCATCGTCGTACTGGGTCAGGACCAGCACGCGCGTTTTGGGCGCTTCATGCTTGAGTTCCAGCGTAGCCTCGAGGCCGCCGAGGCCGGGCATGGCAATATCCATCAGTATGACATCCGGCTGTAATTCCCGGCATTTGTCGATGGCCTGGCGGCCGTCCGTGGCTTCGCCGATGACCTCGATGTCCGGAGTGAGGCTGAGCAGCGCCTTGATGCCGTCGCGCACCAGCGCGTGGTCATCGGCGACGATGACGCGAATCTTAGGCATGGCTCTCTCCGCGGGGCACGGTCAGGACGACGCGCGTGCCCTGGCCAGGCGCCGAGTCAATGTGCGCCGTGCCGCCAAGAATCTCCATTCGCTCCTGGATGCCGGCCAGGCCGAGGCCGCGGCCGTTGGCGGCCGTCCCGGAAATGCCCGCCCGGTCAAAACCGCAGCCGTCGTCTTCAATTTCAATGGTAACGGCCGCCGGCGTGACGGCGCACTGGATCAGGACCGTTTCGGCGCGCGAGTGCTTCACGATGTTCGTGATGGCCTCCTGGACGGCGCGGAACAGCGCGGTTTCAATCTCCGGGGCCAGCCGCCCGTCCTGCTCGTCGCTTTCACAGCGCACGGCGATTCCCCGCCGCTTCAGGTCGCGTTCAGCATACCACTCGATGGCGCGAAACAGGCCGAGATCGTCCAGGACGGAAGGCCGGAGGTCGAAGCTGAGCCGGTGGATGCCGTCGAGCGTCCGCAGGGCGAGAGCCCGCGCTTCCAGCAGGCGGTCGCGGGAGGCATCCGCAGGCAGCGTGGATATCGCCGTGTCGAGGCTGAGGGCCAACGAGCTGATCACCTGGCTGGTTTCATCGTGAAGTTCGCGCGCGATCCGGCGGCGCTCCTCCTCCTGCGCCCGGATCAACTTCTGCAGCAGGCGGGCGCGGAGTTCGTCACGCTGTTTGAGCTCTTCATAGAGTTTTTCGATTTCCGCCGTGCGTTCCTGGATGCGGACTTCGAGCTGATCTCGCGCTCGCGCCACCTCGTTGAGCGACTGCTGCAAGGCCACGCGCATACGCTCCAGAGCTCTGCCCAGGTACCCAACCTCATCACTGCCCAGATCGGGAATCGGAGCTTCAAGTTCTCCGGCGGCGATTCGTTCGGCTGTTCCCACCAGCGTCGAGAGCGGCGCGGTGATGCTCGATGCAGCGCCCAGGGCGAAGCCTAGCGCCAAAAGGACGAGGAGCGGCCCCCAGATTAGAACTTTCCGCCGCAGGTCCAATACATTGGAGAAAGCCTGCGTCCTGGGTTGGCGGATGCTGACGCCCCACGAGGCCCTTGAAGGCAGCGGAGCAAAAGCCATCACCTCATCCACAGGGCGTTTGGCCGGGGCACTCTGATGACACCCATGGCAGGTGCCCACTGCAGGAGTTCGCCGCTGGATCAGCGAGGCAAGAAATTCACGGTGGTCGCTTTTGGCGTAAAGCCGCGGTCCATCCGTGCTTGCGATGACGACCCCGTGCTGGTCCACCATGTCAATGGTTTCCCGGTCCGCAAGGGGCACAAAATCCAGCAGCCCGCGAAAGGCCGCGCCGCTGGGATCGATCTCTCCGCCCACGACGCCGACCACCCGGCTTTGCGAGCTGCGCACTGGCACGAGCAGAAAAAGGCGGGGGCTGCTTCCAGTTGAGCCGGAGAGGGGCGAAACTTGCGGCACGCCTTTTCTGATGACTTGCTGAAAAGCCGGAAGTTCCGGCGGCACGACAGCATCACCGCTGCTTGCCGGTTCAGCCTGGATAACCTTTCCCTCAGGATCCAAAAGAAAATCTCGCGTCAGAAACCGGGAACGGACGCGGGCCTCGCGGAGCGCCGCGCCGTGGGCCTGATCGCCGTCCCGCCCCAGTGCGGACGAAGCGCCCTCCAGCAATGCCAAATCGGAATTGATGGCCGAGTCCACGTGTACGGCCACGCTGATGGCCAGTTGCTTGCGTTCTGCCAGCACCTGGTTTCCCAGCGCACTCACGGTTGACCAGCTCAGCCAGCCGAGAATGGCCATGGGCGCCAGAGTGCCCGCCATGGTCAGGAGAACGATGCGGGCTCGAAGCCCGTGCCGCGCGCCGCGGATGAAATCAATGGCTCTCATCACCCTGACTCCGCGCTAACCCGGCCCAGGCGATTCCCCGGCCGGGGAGTGGACCGGATCTTCTTCAGTGCTGGCAACCATCCTCTCGTATTCGAGGGGATGTTCTTCTTCCATCCGTTCGCGCTTCACCTTTCCGGTGAAGATGCTGGGGTCAAACGGGAAAGCTTCGGGAGATAAATGGGCGTTGTAGAGATGCCACGTGATGATGATCAGGAAGGCCAGCAGGCCTTCCTTTCCATGCGCCAACAGGGCGGCCGGGATGAACTCGCCGGGCAGAAAGCGCGTTGTGAGGACAGGGAAATAGAGCATAAACCCTGTGACAATCAGAATCAGCGAGCCGATGACCATCCCCCAGTATTCAAATTTCTGACGATAGTCGAAGCGGTCAAACCGGGCTTTCTGGTCCGAAAGCCGCAGATAATAGCGCATCATGAGAATCGCGTCGCGAAAGTCTTTGCGCGTGGGAACAATCGAGGGCCTGGCGCGGCCGGTTGTTACCTTGAAGAGAGCGGCGCTCATGTGGAGGACCACGAGGACCGTGAATGCGATGCCTGTGGTTCGGTGGATCCAGCGAACGCCCTCGACGCCTCCCAGGGAGGCAATCAGCCATGTGGCCCATCGCATCTGGAAGTATTCCTGCGACAGGCCCGTCATAGCCAGGATGACGAAAAACAATATCACCAGGGCATGTTCAACTCGTTGCCACACTGAAAAGCGGATGATGTACGTGTTCATCGATTCACCACCGCCCGCCAGAGATGCAGCATAATCTGGAGCGCCAGCCCGCCGACGACAAATGGAATGAAGATGGAGTAGAAGATTTCCACGGCGTAGACCAGCGGAGCGTGCCGCAGGCTGGGCTCGTAGTGCCCCACCCAGGCTGAGGGAAAATTGGGTCCGGCGTCCGGATGGCACCGCCGGCACACGGTGACCAGATGGGTCTTGATCTGTTTCATCCCCGCAGAATCCACCTGCCGGATGTCGTGCACGCCATGGCAGTCGGTACAGGTGGCGGTGAACTGGCGCGGCCGCGCTTTCTGGTTGCGCTCAAGCGACGCCGTCATCCCATGGAAATCGCTCAGGTAAGTCGTGAGCACCGCCGTGGATATGCCGTAGTTCGCCATCAACTGCTTATCGGCGTGACAGCGCGCGCATAACTGGGGAATTTGCAGGTGCCACGACGCCGAGAGCGGGTTGGGATTGTTGTGGGCGTGGTGGCAGTCGGTGCAGGCCGGAACGTCGATGTTGCCTTGCTCGAGCAGCGCCTTTCCGTGGACGCTCTTGACATACTCGGCCGCGATGGCTCCATGGCAGCGCGAGCAGGTACGCGAAATTCTCGACCGTGGATGGGCCGGCGGCGTGGTCGAATGGGCCCCATGGCAATTTACACAGGTTGGCGCATTGGCGTTGCCTTTCGCGAGGGCCTCAAAGTGCATGCCATCCAGCAGGCGGCTGTATTCAGCAAAATGGCACTGCTTGCAGATCTGGTAGTAGGCCAGGTCCACAGCGCGCTGGTTGGCAAACGTTCTGGTGGCATGCGGTACCTTGGTGATGTCACTGTGGCAGTCGACGCATGCCAGCCCCGCGTGGACGGATTCAGCGAGCGCTTTATGATCGACGTAAAGAGACAGGGGCTTGCCGTCCTTCAGCGCGGTGCTGGCGGAAGCATCGCCGTGGCAGGCCAGGCAAACGTCGTTCGAGAGATCTTCGGCGGCCCAGGCCGCGCCAGGCGTGACGATCTGGACAGCCACAACACCCGTCAAAATCAGCAGAAAGAGTCCGAAGAATGGGAACGACCTACGCTCCATTTAAGCTTCCGTTGTATCTGCGGGCGCTCCTGAAACTGCCGCATTATGAGAGACATTGCTAAAGGCGAGATCCGCCCGCTGCCTTTCAAGTGTTACCGGCAAGATCATCTCGCACGTTGCCGGAAGCAGGCGACACCCCTGCCTTTGCTGCCTCTCAGTTACAATCTAGGGGTTTAACGATGGAAGCGCTGTATACTTCGTCACAACGGCTCGTGACGTTGGTCACAGGCCGGGTGCGCAATCCCGAAGAGCAATCCCGAAAGCGCGCCTTCTCCGAACGCCCATGCCGCGTCGCCCTTCGAGCGGGGCATCGACATTAATCCATCCTGGGACCAGCGGAATCGAATATACTCAGCTTAAGAAAAGCAGCCGGCCTTGCGGGGCGAAAAGGACATTCGGAGGGCAAATGTTTCCAGCGGCATGCTTCATTTTTATCTATAAACTCATCAATGAATTGCCAGCCGCGTTGCTGCCCGGCTGGAAATCGGCGCTGAACCACCACACCGCGTTCGTCCATTTCCCAATTGCGCTTTGGCTTGTGGCGCTGCTTTTTGAGGCGATTGCCCTGTTGCTGCGGAAGGATGCCATCCACCGCGCCGCCGTGTGGCTGCTCTGGCTTGGCACAATAGCGGCGACCGTTGCAGTCGCCACAGGCCTTCGCGCCGCAAGCAGCGTCCCGAGCGGGGTCGGAAACCTCCTTCACGCCCACAAGGAACTGATGCTCATCAGCTACTTTCTTGCCGTGGGCCTTTCGGTCTGGGCGTTCTTCGCGGGGAGCCTGCTGAAGAAAGCCGTCCTGCTGGGAGGGATGGTGGTTCTCTGCGGGCTCATGACCCTCGGGACTGACCACGGTGCAGAGATGGTTGGCCGCTACGGATTTGGGGTGAACGGAGCCATCAGAAGGGAGCCCGTCCCAACAGCGGCGGGGCCGGCGGCCTCCGCGGCAAATCTGAAATACGTGGGATCGAAATCCTGCCAGCCGTGCCATGCCTCAATCTACGCCCGGTGGAAAAAGACGCCGATGGCTAATGTGGTGCGCGACCCGCGGGAACACCCGAAGGCCATCCTCGCGGATTTCTCAAACCCGCCCGCATTCGTAAACTTTAAAAAGGGCCAGATCGCCTTCGTTTATGGCAGCATCTGGAAACAGAATTACTTTACAAAAGTGGGCAACGAGTACTATCCTCTGCCGGGAAAGTGGGACATCAAGAATCGGAAGTGGGTCCCTTACCTGGTGAAGGAAGACTGGTGGGCGCAGTATTATCCTCCGAACGATAGCGAGCGCCCGACCGGCCCAACCTGCAACGGTTGCCACTCGGTGAATTACAACATCCAGACGAAAGCCGTCACGGAATGGAACGTAGGATGCGAAGATTGCCATGGGCCGGGCAGCGCGCACGCCAAGCATCCCACGCCCGGAGATATCGTTAACCCATCTCATCTGGATTATGTGGCTGGCGACAACGTTTGCATGCAGTGCCACGTGCAGGCCCGCCCCTCGGCGGGCCCCATTCAGGGTCAATATTACGATTGGCCGCCGGGGTTTCACGATGCGATCGGTCGCATCGGTTTCAGCGCCGCACTGTCGCACCTGGAGGATTACTGGAACCTGGAGCCGCACAAAGCCGGCGAAACAAACTTTTATTATTATGCTGACGGGACCGCCCACAAGAACCGAATGCAGGGCAATGACTTTGTGCAGAGCCTGATGTACCGGCACGGCGTCGGGTGCTATGACTGCCACGATGTCCACGGCACCAGCTATCCATTCGAGCTGAAAATGTCTCCGGACAAGTTGTGTGCCGAGTGCCACGCTCCCGCCTCGGAAAACGGCCCTTACTCGACTACGATTGAGGCACACACCCACCATAAGCCGGGCAGCGCGGGCAGCAGTTGTATCGCCTGCCACATGCCCAAAATCGAGACTGAAGGAGTGGAGGGGCAAAACGTCCACGCCCATACTTTTGGTTTT
>DASSJE010000304.1:0-3174 GCA_035691365.1 Terriglobia bacterium | reverse complement strand
GGCGCTCGTTCCTCGCTGGCCCTGGGCGGTTATCTTATCGTCCTTACAGGACTTCAGTTCGGCTTGCTCCGCTCGCGCTTTAGGCGAACGCCGAGGGCAGCTGCGCCGGGTCAATGAGTTCCAGCAAGACAAACCTCGTCCTCCCGGCGTCAGCTGACGTGACGGGTTAAACCGTCTGATCATTGCAATGCCCTTCCAACTCTCTCATTCATGAACTCCTGCATCCGAAACGATGCCATTGTGTTGTAAATCGTGTATCCAACTGAGAGCACGCCAAGACCCACGAGGTTCAGGGTGATCGCCGCACGGCCTCTGATGGCGAATAAAAAGAAAGATGCCGCGATCGTGAACGCGATAGAGGCCCAAATCAATCTCCACATCGATCGCCTTACTCGCCTACGATAGTCCGCATCCTCCAGCATCAACCGTTTGTGCGTGGAACGCCAAATGCCGAATCTCTCGGATTTAGTGTCAGTTTGCGGGCAAAACCGGCCAGGGAGTTGCGGGTGAGAATCGGCCACTTTTGAGGTGAAGCATTGGCCTGGGTGTTCCTGTTTTTGGAACACTTGGGAGCAATGTATCAACTCAAAGTGAACCAACAACAAAGCATCATGGCCCTGCACGAGCAGGGGTGGTCTGGGCGGCGGATCGCGCGGGAACTGGGTTTGGACCGCGGCACGGTGGGAAAATATCTGGCGGGTAATTCAAAACCAGCCACTAACCCGCAAACCGGCTCGGGTGAGGCTGGCCCGCCAAAACCGGCCAGTAACCCGCAAACCGGCTCGGCCGGCGTTCCTGGGCCTGCCAGTTTGTGTGATCCCTGGCGGGAGCAGATCGAAGCGGCGCTGGAGCGGGGTTTGTCCATCCAGCGGATTTATCAGGACCTGGTGATCGAACGGCAGTTTGTCGGGAGCTATTTTTCCGTGCGCCGCTTTGTGTTGCGCCGGATCGATGTCCTGGAACTGCCGTTCCGGCGGATGGAATGCGCGCCGGCTCAGGAATTGCAGGTGGATTTCGGATTGGGCGCCTGGGTGATGGAAAATGGAAAGCGCCGCCGACCGCATTTGCTGCGCGCAGTACTGAGTCATTCGCGCAAGGGCTATAGCGAAGTGGTTTGGCGACAGACCAGCGAAAGCTTCCTGCGCTGCCTGGAAAATGCCTTTCGCTCCTTTGGCGGTGTCACGGCCACTGTGGTGATTGACAACTTGAAAGCGGGGGTGATCCGGGCCGACTGGTATGATCCGGAACTTAACCCCAAGCTGGAGGAGTTTGCCCGGTATTACGGCACGGTCATTCTCCCGACCAAGCCGGTGATGCCCCGGCACAAGGGCAAGGTGGAGTCAGCAGTCAAGTATGCGCAGAATAACGCGGTCAAGGGGCGGACCTTCGAAAGCCTGACGGCTCAGAACGCTTACCTGGCGGATTGGGAAAAGAGCGTGGCCGACACGCGCATCCACGGCACCACCCGCCGCCAGGTCGGCAAGCTTTTTGAGGAAGTGGAACGGCCCGCCTTGCAGCCCTTGCCGGCCAGTCTGTTCCCGGTGTTTGAAGAAGCGCGGCGCACGGTGCATCGCGATGGTTACGTGGAGTTCAAGAAAGCGTATTACTCCGCCCCGCCCGAATACGTCGGCCGCCAGGTTTGGGTGCGGGAGGAAACACGGCTCCTGCGGCTTTATAACACGCGGCGCGAGCAGATCGCGCTGCACGCGTTGGCCGAACCCGGAAAGTTCACCACCGATCCCGCCCATCTGCACAGCCGCAAACGGCACATCATCGAACGCGGTGCTGATTACCTGCTGGACCGCTGCCGGATGGTTGGCCCATTGACGGGCACCTGGGCCGAGGCGATGCATCAAACTCGCGGTCCCCAAAGCCTGCGGGTCATGCAGGGCCTCTTGCAGCTCGCCGAAAAACATCCCATCGGCGCATTGGAAAAGGCTGCCAAAATCGCCACGCATCACGGCGCCTGGCGTTTGCGCGACCTCAAACGCCTGCTGGCCTTGCCCGTCAACGTCGTGCAAATGGACTTTCTGGAAAGCCATCCCCTGATCCGTTCCCTGGAAGCTTATCGCATCGAACTGAACTCAAACCAAAACCCCAATCCCAATCCATGACTCAACTCCAAACCACACTCCGCCAACTGCGTCTGTCTGGCCTCATGCAAACTCTCAGCGTCCGATTACAGGAAGCCGCTGCCGCGCGCTTGGGCCATAGTGAGTTCCTGGAACTCATCTTCCAGGACGAACTCAACGTGCGCCATCAACGGATGCTGGCCCGCCGCACCAAAGCCGCCGAGTTCCACGCGCTCAAAACGCTCGAAGACTTCGACTGGCAGTTTAATCCATCCATCAACCGCAAACAGATCTTCGAACTGGCCGCGGGAACTTATTTGCGTGAAGGCAAAGACATTTTGTTCCTGGGGCCGCCCGGCGTCGGCAAAACTCATCTGGCCCAGGCTCTGGGCTACGAAGCCATCAAGCAAGGCAAGGAGGTCCTTTACCGCTCCATCTTCGATCTGGTGCGGGACTTCCTCAAAGATGAAGCCTTCAACCAACAGGACAAAACGTTGCGCCGCTACTTAAAGCCGGATCTGGTCATCATTGACGACATGGGATTGAAAGCCTTGCCCAAACAATCCGGTGAATACCTGCTGGAAGTGATCATGCGCCGTTACGAAAACCGCTCGACCATCATGACCAGCAACCGCCCTTTGGAAGACTGGGGCAAGCTCTTGAACGACGTCCCCACGGCCGGGGCCATCCTCGACCGGTTCCTGCACCATGCGACCACTATCGCGATCACAGGGCGAAGCTACCGAGTCAAAGACTCATTGCCCGCCCCTGAAAGCAAAAAAGCAAAGAAACCAAACGAACCTTCGACCGCAACCAGCAGAGCCGAGACAGAATAATTAAATCAGATGCAGCCGCGTGCCGGCGGGCAAAGGCCGGCTGCTACCAAGCTCAACTAGTCTCGGCTCTGCTGGTTGCTAGCTTGCGGCGAAACGAAAGCGCTTGATCGGAAAACCAAAACTGATATGAACTCTAGCACCTCGAGGTGGCTGGTTTTGACCCGCAACTTCGTGGCCGGTTCTCACCCGCAAAATGACAGCATAAAGTCTGCGCGTCACAATCGCGCTGAGGTCATCCTCGTCTATGATGACCTGATCCCCCTCCG
>DASSJE010000303.1:0-3111 GCA_035691365.1 Terriglobia bacterium | reverse complement strand
CCCTGCGGCATTAAAGTATCGCAGCGCCACGCCGGAAAGCCCGTAAGCAACTCCATACCACCGGATAGCCCGTTCCATGCAAAGCTTGGAATCTCCGTAGGGGCTCACTGGCCGCATGGGATGATCTTCCGGGATGGGGACTTTTTCAGGGCTGCCATAAACAGCGGCGGAGGAGGAAAAAACAATGTGCTTCACCCTGGCGGCTTTCATGCCGTCCAGCAGCACCAGCGTGTTGACCACATTGTTCCAGAAATATTTTTGCGGGTCGGTCACCGACTCGCCCACCAGCAGGCTGGCGGCAAAGTGCAGGACGGCCTCAACCTGCTGCTCTTTGAAAATCTTTGCGAGAAGCTCCTTGTCACCCAGGTTGCCTTCAATCAGCGGCCCCCACCTCACGGCTTCCGCGTGGCCGGTCGCAAGGTTGTCGAGAACCACAACCTCGTGCCCTGCCGCAGCCAGGGCCTTGGCCGTCTGGCTCCCAATGTAACCTGCTCCGCCGGTAACAAGCACTCGCATCGTCCGCTGTTCTCCTCATGCCCGCCGGGTGGAATCCGAATCTTAAGCCAGGCTTTGCGCGCCATTTTGATGCCCGCCGCGCCCGCAGCCTGCCGCCCGCACACACTCCAACTTACCACGTCGTGCTATCGGCGTCCGAATGAAACTCCGCTTATGCCTTCGCGGATTTTTTCTGCGCTCCCCGGTCGATCACCTGAAGAAATTTGGCCAGCCAGGCAGGATGCGCGGGCCAGGCCGGGCCCGTCACGAGATTTCCGTCCACGTGCGCTTCCGTCATCGGAACATCAACGTACTTGCCACCGGCCACCGTCACTTCCGGCCCCACGGCCGGGTAGGCGCTCATTGACCTTCCCTTCGCCACGCCTGCCGCCACCAGCAGTTGCGCGCCGTGGCACAATGACGCCACCGGCTTTTGCGCCCGGAAGAAGTGCCGCACGATCTCCAGCACCTTTTCGTTCGTGCGCAGATACTCCGGCGCCCGGCCGCCCGGGATCACCAGCGCATCATAGGATTCAGCCTTGACGTCCGCGAAGCTGGCATTCACCTGGAAATTGTGGCCGCGCTTCTCGCTGTAGGTCTGGTCGCCCTCAAAATCGTGGATGGCCGTGCGCACCGTCTCGCCTTCCTTTTTCCCAGGGCAAACGGCGTCCACCCGGTGCCCCACCATCTGCAGGGCCTGGAATGGAACCATCACCTCATAGTCCTCGACGTAGTCGCCCACCAGCATCAGAATTTTCTTGCCTGCCATGTCCGCTTCCCTCCGCTAAAGTTTGTAGATATTTTACGCCGTCAAGGCTTCAAGGTTTTTTTGTTGCGTCATCCCGAGCGCCAGTGAGGGAACTACTGTTCAGGAAAAATTACTTATCCGGTGATCCTCGCCTTAGGCCGGCGCGGCAAAGGTTCCGGGGCTGGAAGGCGTGGCGCGCCATTCCGGCTTGCGTTCGGGAGTGGGCTCGGCCAGCGCGCGCCGCACGCCTTCAGCGTCCAGATCAGCCGTGTAGACGGGAGTCCCAGGCTGCTGCTTCCAGGATTCATCCAGCCCGCCCGCATCCACACCGTCAAACCCCAGCTCGTCCAGCAGCTCGATGACCACGCCCTTGGCCCGGTTGTCGTCGCCGGCAACTGGCAGCGCAATGCGCCCCGGCGAACCTGCGGGCTTGCCGTTCTCCATCAGGTGTTTGGCATAAATGTTGTTGAAGGCTTTCACCACCCGCCGCCCCAGTTGCTTTTCCACCCAGCGGCTTTCCGTGAGGCCTTGTTCGATCCCAGCAATCTTCCCATCGCGCTGTCGTGGATAGTAGTTGCCGGTGTCCACCACAACCACGCTGTCCGGCACGCCGGCAAAAAGATCTTTGGGAAGGTTTGGAATTTTTGCCTCCGGGATGGTCACAATCACCACCTCGCCAGCCTGCGCAGCTTCCGTTGCTGTCACCGCCTTCGCTCCTGTTTCCTTCGCCAGCGACGCGAGCGACTTCGGCCCGTGCGAATTGGCCACGGATACCTCGTGCCCGAGCTTCCTCAGCCGCCGCGTGAGCGTGCTGCCTATCTGCCCTGCTCCTATAATGCCGATTTTCATAGTTCATCCCTCCAATCCTATATTCCCCCTGTACGTAGTGAGATGAATTGGTCGCGGAAGGGGTTCGGTTTCTGCTTGCTGCGTTCTGCTTTTCGCCTTCTTGGATTTGGAATCCTGAAATTGTGTTGCCGCCCTTCTCAACCAGTTCCCCACCGATCACCGCTCATCCTCGCTATTTTTCATCCTTCATCCTTCACACTTCATCCTTCCCAAGCTGCTTTGTGCCTACTGCTTTCTGCCTACTGCTTTCCGCCTACTGTCTTTCCGAGTGCCCCAGCCCCTTCTCCGGCGCAATGCGGTCGCGCACAAGCTGTTTGAGTTCCTTGATGTCCGGAAAGCGTCCCTGCTCCGCCCGCGACCAAATCACTTCTTCGCCGATGCGCACTTCGAACACGCCTCCCGTTCCGGGCAGGAGCGCCACCTCGCCCAATTCGTCCTGGAAAGTCGTCAGCAGCTCCTGCGCCATCCACGCCGCGCGCAATAACCACCGGCACTGCGTGCAGTACTTGATCTCGATCCTGGGGCTGTGAATCATCGTTGTCTGGAATATATCCCCCGTGGGAATGAATGGCAACCTGACGTGGTGACGCGCGTGGAGCGGAAAAGGATCTAGCAGTAACTTGCGCGCGAATTTGCTGTCAACGCAAAGTAGAAAGTTCCGGTTTTTAGCCAGATAGAAACTTCCTCTTCCAGGGGTGGTTGGGAGGAGGGGTATGGGCTTTGCCGGCGGCAAGGCCTGGAGGCCGTAGGCCGGAAGGACTTGCCGGCCGCGGCGCGGGGCAGGGCGTCAATTTCAGGTAGGAACCATGGATGCGCAGCCACACCGTGCCGTCCAGCCGTTGCTCGACCTCGACCCTCGCCCCGCGCATGCCGGGCCGTGCCTGTTCCCGTGCGATCGCCCAGGTCTGTGCCCGCCAGCTTACCGTGTAGTCGTTGGAGACCTGCCGTCCCACCCGGACGCTCAGAATCTCCGCCAGCCGCTGCTCCGGCCCCAACTCGCGATGCGCGTCCTCTTTCCG
>DASSJE010000302.1:0-6176 GCA_035691365.1 Terriglobia bacterium | reverse complement strand
TGGGCATCGGCTGAAGCTCGAGCCCAAGCCGATGCAGGTGCTTAGGGCTCTGCTGGAGCGTGCGGGAAGGGTGGTCACGCGCGGCGAACTGCGCCAGCTGCTTTGGGGCGAGGGGGTGTTTGTAGATTTCGAAAAGGGTCTTTCCGTAGCGGTGACAAAACTCCGCGCGGCCCTGAACGATCCGGCCGAGGCCCCGAAGTTCATCGAAACCGTCACCGGAGAAGGCTACAGGTTCGTCGCCGCAGTCGAACGGGTCTTGGCCGCGCCGGAGGCAGAACGGTTTCCGAGGCCAGCAGAAGAGGGCGGAATTTCATCACTTGCAGCGCCCGGAGCATTGGCGGACCCCCAGCTCGGACTCAAACAGGCTTCAACTCCACACATCCCTGCAAGAAGCATCCCCTGGCCGTACTGGCTGGCGCTGTCGGCCATTGTAATCACTTTAACTTCGGCCATTGTCGGTTTTCGTTTCCACAACGAAACCAGCACACATCTCCGGCCGCAAGACTGGGTCCTCGTATCTCAATTCGATAACCGCACGGGAGAGTCGGGGCTGGGTGACATTGCCACCTATGCCTTGAAGGCGGAACTAAGCAGTTCCCGCCTGGTTCGCATCGTGCCGGCCGAGCGCATACAAGAAGTTCTGCAGATGATGAAGCGGCCTCCCAATGCCAGCGTGGACGCTGCCGCGGGACGGGAAATCTGCCTTCGCGACGGCAGGATCAAAGCTCTGGTGGTGGGCCGTATCCAAAAAATCGGGCAGAGATACCTGATGAACGTTTTGATAGTGGATCCGGTAACGGATGTGGCGGTGAAAGGCTTCACGGAAGAAGCCGCCGACCAAGTGGGTTTGCTGCATTCCATCCGGCGGCTTTCCAATCAGGTTCGGGAGCAACTGGGGGAGGCGCTTCCTCTGATTCAGCATGACAGTCAAGGCCTGGAGCCCGTAACTACGGCATCGCTGCACGCCTTGCAGCTTTACTCTGCAGCTGCACGCAGTGGCGGAGACGATGCGCAAGTGGACGAACTGTTATCGGCTGCGCTGCGGGAGGATCCGCAATTTGCTTCCGCTTACATTGGCCTTGCCTGGGCCTCAATGAATCGAGACAAGCCGAAGGAGCTGTGGCTGCCACAGGCGCGGCGAGCGCTCGAACTAGCGAACAACCTTCCCGAGCGGGAGCGCTACTTCATTCGCGGCAGCTACAACCAGATGGTGGGCAATCCAGCGGAGGCGATCGCTGCCTACGAGTCTCTGCTGCAACTGGATCCCAAGAACCCGGAACCTCTAGAGCATTTATATGAATTGACCAGGCGAAAGGAACTGCTTTATCGGCTAGCCGAGATCCATGCCGACTCATTTGAGTGGAATCTGCGCGCCTGGACCAAGGCCAATGCGGAAGGCGATGCTGCCGCCGAGCGGCGTTTCGCGATGCGGGCCCAACAGCTGGCTACCCCGGCGAACCTCGAGGCCGCCCCTCTACCGGGCGAGGCAGCAGTAAAACTGGCGCGAGCCTATCACTATCTGCAACAAGGCGACCTGCGGACGGCCCAAGCTGAAGCTGAGCGGGCCAGCGCTGATTTCCCCGTTCTCGGGCCGCACGGAAAAGAATCCCTGGCTGTTGCGGAAGGCAACTTCTATTTATTTCTCGGCAAACTGCAAAAGGCGGAAAGCTGGTATGCGCACGCTGATCCGGTATCCAGGCACTTCTACTCAGCCGTGCTGGCGGAAGCTCGCGGCGTAGCGTTCTCTTCCTCTCTCGCAAGAATATGGCATGAGGATGCCACCTCCTGCTTGTTCGACCCGGAGGTGGCAGTGAAATTGGCCAGCGCCGGCGACTTCCGACTGGCTGAGAGGCTGGCCGGGCCTGAGGAAGCTGCCCTTGATAGTGCCAGGGCGGGTTTATCGGACTATAGTTCCCTTTCCAAAGGGACCCTTGAGCTATATCACGGGAATGTGAGTGCGGCTATACGGTGGCTGGAGCGAGCCAATGCGGATTTGCGGGCGGGTCCCAGTATTGACCTAAGAATCGTGGGAACGAGGCTGCTCGCAGCTGAGATCCTGGCCAAGGCGCTGGAGAAAGAAGGCAACATGCGCGCGGCGGCCGAGGTTCTCGAGCCGTTCGAAACCAATCCCATCTTTGACCCTGCGGACGTGCTGGGGTCGCCGGCGGGAGCGCGTCTTCAGTTGGCCCGGCTGTATCGCAAGCTTGGACGTGTAGCTGAGGCGAAGAGAATTGAATCCGAGTTGCGTGCCCTGTTTGCTGAGTCGGACCCGGATTATCAACTGGCTCGGCTGCTGCACGGGCTTCACCCCAGCTGAGTCAGTGCCGCACAAGGGGTCGCAGGCTGACGAGTCGGACGTGTTGGCAGCTTGCTCGTTGGTGTAAGACGGGCGACGCATATGAGCAAGGGATGGAATACGCTCAGAAGATTTCCATGGCCGTATTTGGGCGGATTATCCAGCGCCGAGATAAAGCTGCTTAGCCCCACACGATTGCAAGTGAACCCAAGCACGATTGCCTTGTTGCATAATCAAATGCTTTCGCAACGCTGCCGTCCCGTGAAACTGGCTTAGTCCCACTAACCACTTACGACTGCCGGTTCGGACACGTTTTTGCAACGTGGCTGCCGGAAGTCGAAGGGAGTTCTTTGTCGATAATCCTCCTTGCTGCCTGATCACCGGAATGCGACACTAGCACACTATGAAGACTCTGATTTACGCATTCTGGTTCGCTACCTTGTTGCTTTGTGCCTGTTCCGCACCTGCACAACAGCGACAGACGAAAGGGATTCTCGGCCCCGCTGACCTCAAGAAACTGATTCCGCAGGATTATTTCTTCGCTGGTCTCACGGCCTCCGTGCAGCCCGGAATGAACGCGGGCGTCCGATTCCTTAATGGCAAGGTACTGCTGGTCGCGTTAGTGAACACCTCCGGTTACTCCACCGCTATTCAGCAGAAATATCAGGCCCTGTTTATCAGCGATTCGCGGCTCAACGTGGAGGGTTCGGAGTTGCCGCCGGGCGCCTATGGCTGTGGCTTTTCGTCGGGAAAATTCATCGTGATGAATGTGGCCGCTGACGATATCGTGTCCGTATCTGCGCACCGTGACGAGAAGTTGCAGCATGCGGTTCCCTTGAAGTTCGTGGAGCAGGAGGGCAGTTACCGCTTCTACGCGGGGAAGAACTTCGTCACCTTACGAGCGGAGTGAGTGAAACATTTCGCTATAGCCGACAGTTCCTGCGTCTTCACTGCATCAACGTAGGCAGACCTTGGCGGATTACGATCTGCCTCGAAACCAGTGCAGAAATTCTAATGTACTTGAAGCCCTGTTAGCACCAATCATTGTCATCCGCTGAGGTGCGTAAACAAAGTTGCTGAGAAAATCGACCCTCACCGGAAATTATCTACCAGCATCAGATCGGCATCCGCCTCTATCCAGGTGTACAGGAGGGTTTTCTCATCCGGCGAGATTGCCAGGCTGGGCGAGCCAAACTGACGGTGATCGAGGGTGCGGAGAGCTTGGATTCGGCCGGTGGATAGATTCAGCAGGCTCAAAATCCACCTGCGGTTAACGTTATGGATGAAGTAAATGCCGCTTCTGCTGATCGCGAAATAACGTGTCTGCACCCGCTCCGTCCCCTTAACCATAGCCTCGGGCCCGGCAGGAAGGGACTTGACCCAGATGCCGGGGCGGTTAGCATCAAACGTGGCGGCTTCTTGCGGCCGCAGAAAATACAATTTGCGGCCATCGAGCGACTCCTGAGCAAACAGGCCGCCGTTTCTGGTCACCTGCGCTGCCGGTCCCCCCTCAAGTGGCATTTTGAAGATCTGTCATTCGCCGGTTCGGTTGGAGGAAAAGTAGAGCCAGTGGGAATCGCGCGACCAGGTGGGCACAATGTCCTTGGCTTTGCCGTCGGTCAGGCGGCGAGGCGCACCGCCGGTGGGCGCCAGGATAAACAGAGAGGCGTTAGCGGAGGGCTCTGCGTCATAGGCGATCCATTTGCCATCGGGCGACCAGCGCGGACTGCCCATTGCGGTGCCGCTCACTAGTTCCATGAGCGCCGAACCGTCCCGTTCGGCCACCCATAACGCCGCTTTTCCAGAACGGCCAGACACAAAGACGACTTTGGACCCATCGGGCGAGTAGCACCCCACCGCATCCGGGAAGGTCGAGGAATAGACGCTGCGCTCTGGAGCATTGCTCTGCAGAGAGACCTCGCTGATGTCAGATCCCGCATTCCCCGTAGAGTAGGCCAGCCGCGAGCCGCGGCGAGAAAGCGAGGGCTGCCAGGCAAAAGGGCTGGGCACTGCCACCTGGCCGATTGCGCTGTCGGCCAAGCGCACGCGCCACAAGGCTGAGCCGATGGCGCCCACCCGTGTAGACGAGATCACAAGTTCCTTGCCATCCGCCGTCCAGGCCAGGCCCGCAAGGAGGGCGTTGTCATGCGTTATGCGCCGGGGTTCTCCTCCCACGGCGGGAATAACAAAGGCATCGGCGACGTCGGCGGAAGTCCAGCGGGAAAAGGCAATGAGCTTGTCATCGGGCGAAAAATGAGGATAAAAATCGCCAAACTCGCCGGTCCCCGGATTCGTCATACGGCTAACAGTTCCGTCCTGAACGCTGAGTTTGTAAATGGCCCGGCTTGCCTGCGGGGCCGCCGGAGGAACGCCACTGAACAGCAGCCATTTTCCATCTGACGACCAACTCAAATTGCAACTTCGGGGAAGGGTGCCCGACACTGGGGTGTGCGGGCCGGGACCAAGCAGCATCTTCATGGCTCCGCCCAAAGGCGAAACGGCATAGATGCCTGGCTGGGGTCCCGTGGCATAGACGAAAGCGATCGTGTTTCCATCGGGAGACCAAGCCGGACAATGCGATTCCGCGGGCGCGACGCGAATGGCATTCTCGTTGCCGCTCACCATTTTCACGTACACGGAAGTCGGGCCCCACCTGTCTCCTTCATCCCAGGAAAATGCCACCATTTTGCCGTCAGGGGATAAATCCGGTTCCCACTCCCCACCGGCGTAAGCGGTCAAAGGCGTGGCGACGAACTCAGTGGGAAAAGTGCGACGTGAGACGCGCAGGCTCCACAATACTGCCGCCGCGGCCACCAGGGCGCTGACCGCGAGCTTCACGCGGGGAGCACTGGTCCGACCCCATTTTTGCTTGGCCGCCTTCTTGGGTATCACGGCGATCGGCGGCGGAGCGGACCCAACCTCCGCTTTCTCCCGCCCTCCAGCATCACCGTGAACCAGCGCTATTGCCGGCTCGTCCATCAGACTTTCACCGATAAACCGATAACCACGCTTGGGCAAGGTTTCGATGAAGCGGGGGGTTTCAGCTTCGTCTCCCAAGGCTTGGCGCAATTTCCTCATGGCCGTGTTGAGGCTGTGCTCGAAATCTACAAAAGTGTCGGAGGGCCAGAGGCGCTGCCGAAGTTCGTCCCTTGTAACCAGTTCCCCGGGTCTCTCTAACAGAGCGCTGAGCAGTTGAATAGGCTGGCCTTGCAGCTTCAGCTTCAGTTCGCCTTTGGACAATTCCCCACAATGAGGATCGAAGCGGAAGGGGCCGAAGCGAACTCGCCGCGCTTTAGGAAGAGCTTCCGGAGCGGCCATACTGCACCCCAACAAATTATAGGCACTTACCGCGACGAAGATCAGTGACAAGTCCCATTTTTTCAATTGGGTTCTCGCTGATCCAGAACTTATTTGGGAATCATCTCCGGTGCATTGCCGGTTTTAGGGGGAGGAGCAAGGCTGGGGCATGGACACCAAATCACGTTCTAATGGAGGTTCGTCATGAAACGCAGAGTTTGTATCCTGACGCTTACGATGGCTTTTTTGTGGGGTATGCCGGGGCTGGCGCAGTTGACCGGAACGAGATTCAATATCCCGTTCAATTTCCAGGTTGGCCAGTACCAGCTTCCAGCTGGCGAGTATCGGATCTCGGCTGTCAGCGACAAAGCTTTGCTCATCAGCCGACTCGATGGGACCGCAGGGATAGTCGCTATGACCAGCACGCCGTTAGAGAATCCGACGAAAAGTGGCCATGCCCAGCTCGCGTTCGCTTCTTATGGCGAGAAGCACTTTCTCTCCCAGGCTTGGCTAAACAGAGAGTTCGGACGGGAGTTGCCTAAGTCCGCGCAGGAAGCCGAGTATGCCCGGATCGCGCAACACA
>DASSJE010000301.1:0-9303 GCA_035691365.1 Terriglobia bacterium | reverse complement strand
CAGCCGATTGCGAACGTCTGCTGGAAAGCGCCATGACGCGCTTGGCCCTTTCCGCTCGCGCCCACGATCGCATTCTCAAAGTCTCGCGCACCATAGCCGATCTTGCTGGCGCCGAATCAATCGGCTCTACCCATATTTCGGAGGCGATCCAATACCGCTCGCTCGATCGCAATTATTGGGCATGATGCGGCACCCGCCATCGGGTTGGAGGCCCTGCGTTTTTTAGAGTCTTCCTGGAGTTTGTGATATTTGTGGCTCGCTATTCGCCCTCGGAAGCCTGTGCGAGGGACTCATTTCCTGTATAATGAAGTTTTTGTGACTCACTCCAGTCTCGGGTGCGAGGGCGGCCCGAGAAATTCCTTAAGAAAGTATCAATCGGAGGCTTTCGATGGCGGAACACATAGTCAAATGCGTGAAATTTCAGAAAGAGTTGCCGGGCCTGGAGGAGCCGCCCTGGCCGGGTGAACTGGGGCAGCGCATTTACGACAATGTATCCCAAGAGGCCTGGAAGCTCTGGTTGGAACACCTGAAAATGTTGATCAACGAATACCGCCTGGCACCCGCGAACCCTGAGTCGCAGGAGATCATCGCGCAGCAAATGGAACAATTCTTCTTCGGCGAGGGCGCTGCGCTGCCTCCGGGGTACGTCCCCCAGCAGAAAAAAGCCTGAAGATACGACGCTAGAGTCCATGCCTAACTTGCCAATGTGAAGGGCGGCGCTACACGTCAAATCACCGGCAGCGCCGGATTTATCACAAAACGCAATTTCTGATGGGCGCTGCGGAGGGCCTGTTCGACGAATTCAGGTGACGGGCCGCGGGCGAAGATAAATCCCGGATAGCTCGCTCCTTCTGGAAGGGGCACCAGTTTCTGGTTGGGGCGCGCCGTAATGATGATGTCATCCACTCCGGGGACCTTGCCTGCGTCTTCGACTGCTTCAACGCGTTCGAAAATGCCTTCCTGAGGAACCGGAATCATCATCACACCTGCAGCGGCTTCTTCCCTGCAGAAAGCATCGACGTTTTCCCCCATTGCCAGCCGGATGATCAGTTCTTCGAGCGAAATACTCTCCTCCATGCCGGGGGCGCGGAAGCGCAAAGCACGTGAGCACAGTCCGCCGATGCACCGGGCGGCCACTTCCAGAATCCACACCCCCCTGAAGTTTATTCTCAGTTCGGCGTGCAGAGGGCCGTGATAGAGGCCGAGGGCCTGGACTGCGCGGCACAACTCTTTAATGACCGCTGCCTGGGTTTCCAGTGGTAGGCGCGAAGGTGTGACATAAATGCTCTCTTCAAAATAGGGTCCAACCAACGGGTCGGGTTTGTCGAAGATGGCCACGACCTTCAGCTGCCCTCGATCGACCAGACCTTCAACGGCAAACTCTTCTCCTTCGATGTACTCTTCCACCTGCAAATAACCACACGCCTCGTCGCTTCTGACGCGGAATTCCGGTGAGCGCAACACGGACTGAGTTTGCTGAAACGCACTAATGAATTCCTCCGCATTGTTGGCACGAATCACGCCGCAGCTTGCGGAGAGCGCTAGCGGCTTGAGGACACAGGGGAAGCCGACCGGTGCAACTCCCCCCCTCGCGATGGCTGCAGGATCGGCATCAATAGGAAAGCGAAAAAAACGCGGAACGCTGAACCCGCACTCCTGCATTCGCTGGCGGGAACGATATTTGTTGCGGCAGATATCAGTCGTGTCCGGCCGATGAAACATCAGGTTTAGGGCTTCTGCTGTTCTGGCGGCTGTAGGCGGCGTCGAGTCGCCCAGAGCGACAACGCCGTGGACCGGGTGCCCATGGACACTTTCAACAATCTTCCCCGCAGATTCGTCGGGATTTTCAAACCTCAGCGCCAGCGCGTCGTCCTGCCAGGGATTGTTCAGCACGTGGCAGCGGTCGGTTCCGAAGACGACAGCAAGCCCCAGCTTTTTGGCGGCTTGGGCGAATGCCCGCGTCTGATAACCGGTGGTTGTCGTCAGCAGCAGCAGGCGACGCCTCTCGCCTTTTGGCGCCTCCTGCACGGCTTCGGGAGTGTGCTTCACCATTGTGCTAAACCGCTGCGAAATTGCCCTTATGCGTGTCGTAGAACTTTTTCATTGCCATGTTGGCATCAACAATAACCGGCAGACGGTCCCGGAGGTCAACGAGCGCACAGGCTGGAATTGAAATCAGAACCTCTTCCTCTTTGATGGCGGCGAACGTCCGTGCTCCCATGCACGCCAAACTGACAGTCGTGTCATTGCTTTTAAGCGATGAAGGGATCACCGCACAGGCCGGTCGCCCGAGAGTGCGGCTTTCGTGCTCTGTGCCCCAGGACGCGGTGCCGCTGGCTTCCGAAACTATCATCGCCTGGAGTGGTGTTGCGACCAGCAGGACGACATCTGGTTGGACTTCGCCAAAGTCCTTGAGGGGACCGTAGACAATCACTTTGTGCTTCTTCCCCACCGTTGGAACATTGCTGGCCTCGGCAGCCTCAAAATAGGAGATTTTCCCCATCATTCCGATTAGTTCCATACCGTTCGCTGAAACCGGCTGCGGGATTTGGAATCCCTGCGTAATGGCGCCGATGGGGCAATTGTAATGGTCCTCTGCCGTGGCGTAAAACAGTTCGCTCTCGGCGGCCTTCCAGAAAGTACATGCCGATGGAACTGCCTCTTCGTAATGATTCACTCCGTCCGGCACTTTTTCAAGAAACGCAATGCCAACGGGTGCGTGACTAAGTTTTAGTTTTTCCTGGAGACTGGTTGCAAGCTCTGCGTATGCCAAAGGGTCCTCTCTTTCCTGATTTCTGCTCCTTGCCGTGCAGGTTGGATTGTTTGTTTAAATGGCACTGCAAACGCCGGTTCGATCAAACAAATGCTTCGTCGTGAGGCATGGAGGCCAACTGGTCTCCGGTAGGCTCAGCTCAGCAATACCAAGGCTCGGTCAGATAAGGGGTGGCGGCGCGATCCACCCTATCTATTGGTTCTAACGAACCAGCTGGTTCAATTCCGGCTGCCTCCTGGGCCATCGCAGCAACGCGCTTGAAGATCTGTCGACGCGTAGCCTTTTGCTTCCCACCCTGGTGCACAACGTTTTGTACCTTCGAGCACAGATCGTCAACTAGCGGGTCAGGGTTTCGCCAAGGGTAGACAAGGGCGCTTTCATCAAATGTCCCCGCCATCTGCGAGATTGCCGCCAGTTCCAACAGCCGCGAACCCGCGGGGATCAGCAGACGAATACCGAGCTGGATGGGCGCAACGTGATCGGCAAGCCCGAGTTGCCGCAGGCCGGCGATAAAGCTGCAATAGTTTTGCAGCGTTGTCCACGGGGTGAATGCAACAAAGGTGGGCGAGAGCGGCAAGTCTGCTTGCCGGCACAGGTCCAATACCCGGACAAAATCATTGAACGTGTGTCCCTTGTCAAGATGGCCGAGAACTTCGTCATCCAGTGATTCCACGGCGCTCGTGACAAAAGCACACCCGGTTTCATGGAGCGCTGGCAGGAACTCCGCTTGCTTCAGAAGATGTTCCACTTTGATTGTGACGTCATAGGTGAGCGCCGGGTGCTCAGCGTGCAAGGCCGTGACGACCTTCATCGCATGACGGATGCCATTGAAGAAATCAGGGTCCCCAAAGGTAATGTGTTCGGCTCCCATTGCGACCTGCTGCTGAATATCGTCCAGCACCGCCGCCGGCTGGACAACGCGGAAAACACCATTGTACACGGGGACGATAGGGCAATGGCGGCAGCGATGTTTGCAACCCCGGCTGGCTTCCGTATACCCGGTGATTCGAGAGCCGCCGCCACCCAAGAGCAGCTTTGCATAACGGCTGAGTGGCGGCAGAGACTCCCGATTCGGAACCAGAAAATTCTGCCGGGCCAGCGAAATGGTAGGCTGGATCCCGGGCGAGGACGACGGATTTTGCAATGCTTTTATAGTTGCAACCAATCCTTCTTCAAATTCACCGCCCAGAATTGTCTTTACTCCTAGCTTACGCAGGAACCCTTCATTTACAGGAGCATACAGCCCATAGCAGCAGAGGTGCGCGCGCGGGTTAAGTTTCTGAATAGTAGGAAGGATCTGCACCGCGAGCCGTGTGGCCGTGTGCATGGGGATATAAATCCCAATGAAATCGGCGGACCTGACAATTTCCTCGTTGAGCGGCTGGCATGAGAGATCGAGACAGGTAACCGCCAACCCTGCCTGCCGGAGCCACGCAGCAGGAGACGCCAAGCCAAATGGCTGTCGGCCAAGTTCGTAAGTCGAGATCAGAACGGTCTTCAACGGAACCGACCAGCTTGGTAGAAATATTTCAGATAAGTTATCCAACCGTCATTTTAACAGGCGCGAAGACAATCCTCAAAGACCGTTTGCCGTTCGGCAGCATTTAGTTGCTAGAGAATTGCTCCAGGGGGAAAGCAGCCTTGGGCTTGGGGACGACCGAGTGGCTGGGGATGGTGCTTGATTTTTTTGATTTATGTCCATAGCATAGAACATGGTGCTGCTTTGATCCCGAAGGTTGCCTGGGGCAGCGGGTGTCGACGGCAGTTCACCTGCTCAGTGTCTAGCGGTGTTGGATCGTCAGGGTCTCAACCTGAATACCCCATCCGCATTCCGGCTTGGATGGTCACACCCATAATCTCTGAGGGCCAGCCTGCCTGGACTTGAATACTGACATGGTCGGGGCAGCGCTTCCGATCTGAGCTCAAGGTTGAACGCCAACAACGTGGCGCATATAGGGTGATGCCAAGCCCTGACGTTGCATCCGCGGATGAAGCTGAACGTGCCAATTTTAACTGGAAGAGAGGCAGGAGATTTACTCATATGAGATCTTTTCGAGTCGTGGCCATCATGCTCCTGACAGCAGGAGCTCTTGCTTTCATTTCAACACTGTCATTTGCTGCCAAGAAGGACAATGGCGCCGACATTTTCCGGGAAAAATGCTCAATGTGTCATGGGATGGACGGCAAAGGTTATGCTGCCATCAAGACCCCCGATTTTACCGACCCCAAATGGCAGGCCGCCCATCCTGATACGGAACGGAAGGATGCTATCGAGAATGGCGTCAAGGGCACGGCCATGGTTTCCTTTAAGGACAAACTGAGCCAGCAGCAGATTGAGGCTGTCCTAAAGTACATTCGTTCACTGGGCGGGAAAGAGAAGTAAGCTGAGGGGGGATTCTCCTTTCTGTTAAAGGGGCTGGCGCCTTTTGGACGATGTCCTTACAAACCTCTTCTGGTGCAGGCGGGGTTTCGTAGGTACTCCGACCTATTCTGATGAAGCCACCGCAGAAAGTACAGAAAGATGGACGGTGGGCTTCCATTACCCGGACTATCCGACTGCCGGCGTTCGGCGGAGGGATGTTCATTTTCAGCAATCCCTGGATTCTTACCCCTAGGCTCTACAGATGAAATTTTCCTCATTGCTTCCGGACGGACAAGCGTGCCCCTTGCTGCCTTGGAATTGCTTATTCACTGAATCAGGCAATCCTGGTAGCGTCTGGCCGGTAATGGTTCTATGATGAGAATAGCGGTTGTCCTCAAATCCGTATCCTATATGTAAAGATGAGGTTCTGTAATGGGCAGGAAGTATAAACAACGGGGTTATATGGACTCCGACGGCGGAGACCGTACTGGGCGGCCTACGCAGCCGAAGCCAGAGACGTTCGGTCCCAGGACGCCAATGATGCCGGGTCAGCGTTCAGTCTGGCGATGCGCTTCCTGCGCTGCGCTATTGCCGGATGCGGTTGACCAGGAGGCGAAGTGCCCCAGTTGCGGAGCCGAACTGCACAGTTGTAGACAATGCACATTTTTCGATACAGGAAGCCGATTTGAATGCACCAGGCCCGTGACGGCGAGAATTCCGAAAAAGGATGCGCGCAATGAATGTTCCTTTTTCGCCCCGCGGACCACGATTGAAAGGGAAACTTCTTCTTCAAAGCCTCTTGACGCCCGCGCAGCATTTGAAAATCTCTTCAAGAAATAATCGCGGGTAGCTGATGCCTTCCGAATTCGGGACGGTAAGTTTTTCCATCTTGCCGTTGGGGTCGGCTCCTGCTTAGCCAGAGATCTTGCGGCACCCGGCCTCAGAGATGGCCACCACGGCAGGCCGTCGTTCAACGCTGGTTCAGTGGTGACAACATCGTTGGACGGAATTCTGAAATCTTTTCAATGCCGCACGAATTGCCCTTTGGAGCGGGTGCTCCGTTTAATGAGTGCTGCGGCCCTTTCAAGGCAGAAAGAAGTGTGTTAGCCTGAAAGTTGAGCCGGACGGGGTCGTCTGGGCCCACAACCGGACGATGATTTATGGCCGCGATTGTTCCTTCACTGCTTTCAGGAGATTTTGCCCGATTGGGGGAATATCTGGATGCAGTTGAGGCACTCGGAATCTCAAGGATTCACATCGACGTTATGGATGGGCATTTTCGCCCGGGGATTTCCGTGGGCCAACCGGTAGTGAAAAGCATCTGCAATGCGACCCGTCTGGAGGTAGATGTTCATCTCTTGGTTGAGCGCGCGGAGCGCTATATCGAGGATTTTGTTAAAGCTGGCGCAGACTCCCTTTCATTCCACCTTGAGGCAACGCAAAACCCTACTCTCGCCCTTGCTTTGGCACGAAGGTTGGGGGTAAAGGTGGGACTGGCATTGGATGCTGGAACCCCAGTGGGCGCCTGTTTTGAAGTTCTGGAGAATCTTGATTTTGTGCTCCTCGAGGCAGGTGCTGGCACCAGGTCGTTGCATTCCCTTCGTCGGGTGGCTGCCCTCGCAAGAGAGCGCGAGACTCTGGGGTTGAATTTTGCTCTGGCGGTGGAAGGGGACATCGGATTGGGTGAAGCGCAGAAATTGTTTCCAGCGGGTGCAGACATCCTTGTTGTGAGTTCAGTCATCTTTGATAAGAAAGCGGGTGGTGAGTCCATTCGTGCACTTATGCGGACTCTCGGTGACAACTCTACGGCTTCCGGGCGGAAGATGGAGTCCCGGGTCCATTAGCATTTGCCCCAAAGGAGAGTCATCCGTTTGTGGTGGGTAGTCTGTAAACCCATAGGGAAGGTGATGGGTTCTTGTAAACAAAACATGAAAGACCGGTCCATGCAAAGAGTGCAGGGCGGGGACCAAAGGCCGACGGTGGGCACCCGCGGTTTGTGGCCTGCGCTTTTGTTCCTTTTGGTTGCAGGTGTCACGGTTTTGCCGGGTTGCGTCTTGTTCGTGCATAGGGGCGCCACGGACAACCTGCTCCCGACCGGTCAGCAGCCTGACAAGATTCTCTATCAGAAGTCGATTGATGCCATTGATCACGGCCACTACGATGTCGGGCGGTTGACGCTTCAGGCGTTGCTAAATACCTATCCGGACAGCGAATACCTTGCAAAGGCCAAGCTGGCTATCGCGGATTCCTACTTTGAGCAGGGCGGGACCGCAGGCCTTACCGAGGCTGAAGCTGAATATAAGGATTTCCAGACCTTTTTCCCTACTGCTCCTGAAGCTCCCATGGCCCAGTACAGGGTGGCCATGTCCCATTTTCGCTTGATGGGGAAGCCTGACCGTGACCTGACGCAGACCCGGTTGGCCCAGGCGGAGTTTAAAGAGTTTCTGCTGAAATATTCCGACAGCGACCTGATGCCGCGTGCGAAGGCCCGGTTGAGGGAGGTCCAGGAAGTGCTGGCCCAAGGCGAATATGAGGTTGCGCGCTTTTATTTTGAAAAGCACGCCAACCCGGCTGCTGAATCCCGGTTTCTGGAAATCGTTAATCATTATCCCTCCTTCAGTGAGGCGGACCATGCGTGCTGGTATCTGGCGCAGACTTACGAGCGTTTGAAGAAGCCGAAGGATGCTGTTCCTTATTATGCCCGCATTCTGACGGACTATCCTCTAAGCCCCATGATTCCCGACGCCAAAAACGAGCTAGCCGCTTTGCATCAGCCCATCCCGCAGCCAACCCTTGCGACTTTAGCCAGGGCACGCGCCGACGCTTTGCATAACAAGAACCTGAGCCTAACGCAGAAAATCATGGGGACATTTTCCAGCGCACCCAATCTCAACGCGACGCGCCATGGCCCCGTCATCCTCACCAATCCGTCGAATAACCCTGTTATGATGGCAAAAAATCCTCCTGCCGGCGGAAATTCGGTAAACGCAATTTCGATCCAGTCAGTGGACGAATCTGCCTTGAAGAGTGGAAAGTCCGTTGATCCTGCCGAGGCTGCCGACAAATCGGGGGATGATAAGAAAGCGAAGGACTCCAAAGCAAAGTCTCCTGATAGATCTGAGGACGACACGAAAACCGTGGCGGCGCCGAAGAAGAAGTCCGGTCCACTTCATATGTTCAAGAGAGTTCTTAAACCTTTCTGATCTCCTATATTGCTGATTTCCTAACAGTCTCCACAATTGTGTGGGGTGTTTAAGCCCTGTTCCGCCATTGCAATATGTGCGATTTTCGGAAATCCCTTACTTCGGCTGGGAAGTCATGCTGGCGCGTACGTTGACCGCTGTGCAGCGCGGCGATATAGTAAACTGGCCCTACGCTTTATCATACGATTTGTTGAGGATCCGCCGTCTGCACCGGGGTTTTCCGTGTCTGTGCTGCGGATTGTGATGCCATAGAATGGGAGTAGAATTGGAAACCGAGATCCCTAAAATATATTCGCCGGACACGATTGAACCTTACTGGGCGCGCATTTGGGTTGAGCAGAAGCTCTACCGGCCGTTTGGTGATCCTTCCCGAGCGCGCTTCAGCCTGGTGATTCCGCCGCCGAACGTTACCGGCTCACTCCACATCGGGCACATGCTGGAGCATACGGAAATTGACATTTTGATGCGTTGGCACCGCATGCGCGGTGAAGATGTCCTGTGGCTCCCGGGGATCGACCACGCGTCCATCGCAACGCAAATGATCGTGGAACAGGAGATTGGTCGCGAGGCCCTGCCAGAACTGGAGGGCCGATCATCGGCATTGGCCGCGTGGAGACGTGAAGGGCAGCGGCTACGGCTTGAAATGGGACGGGAGAAATTCCTGGAACGCTGCTGGCAGTGGAAGGAACGAAGCGGCGGAAGAATTCGAAAACAGATGGAGCGCCTCGGCGCTTCCGTCGACTGGACGCGCGAGCGTTTCACCATGGATGCCGGCTACTCGCGTTCCGTGTTTGAGGTCTTCTCGCGTCTCTACAAGGAAGGGTTGATTTACCGGGACATCTACATCGTGAATTGGTGTCCGCGTTGCGGCACTGCAGTAAGTGATCTGGAAGTAGCGCATGAAGATCGCACCGGCAAGCTCTGGTTCATCCGATATCCGTTTATCAATGGCGGCGGCCACGTGA
>DASSJE010000300.1:0-5897 GCA_035691365.1 Terriglobia bacterium | reverse complement strand
CGATGAGGTCCGTCATGTAGGTCGTGCATTCCGCCGCCGCTCGGCAGGTCAGCAGCACGCTCAAGCCGATAGGCCCCGAGCCCAGAATGGCAATCGGTGCGCCGTTCTCCACCAGCGAGAGCCTTTGGGCATGGACACCAATGGAAAGCGGCTCGACCATCGCAGCCTGCGCGGCCGTCATGGATTCCGGAATGGGATAGCAGCAGTCCTGCGGCAGCACGACGAATTCCGCCAGCCCTCCCGACAATTCACCCGGGTTGCCCAAAAAGAGCTGGTTCCGGCAGGTGTTGGCACGCCCCGCACGGCACTGGTCGCAGTGGCCGCACGCCACCAGCGGATCGATGGCAACGCGCTGGCCTGCCTTGAACCCGCGCACCTCCGCGCCCGTCTGCTCCACCCGCCCGGCGCACTCGTGGCCCACCACAAACGGATACTTCACCACCGCCGCGCCAATGCGCCCCCTCTTGTAATAGTGCACGTCCGACCCGCACACGCCCACCGCCTCAATGCGCAGCAGGACGTCGCGCGGGCCGGCCAGCTTCGGTTCAGGCGCTTCGCCGATTTCGATCTGGCGCAAGGCGCTTAGAAAAGCGGCTTTCATGGACGGTCCGGATCTTCGCTCAGTTCGGCAGCGACCATATCTGCGTTGCCACGTTGTGGCCGCAGACCTGCATCTCGATGCTCTGCGGCTGGCTTTCCGGCCCGGCGGCAGTGAGGCACTGCAGGCTGCCGTTGTTGACAAGGTTCCCTTTCAGCGTGTAGCGCCACTGCTGTGCGCTCACGGAACGGCAGGCCTGCATCACAGGTTTGCCGTTCACGACGGCCAGGCATTCACCGCCGGAAGATTGCAGAGCGCCTTCAGGGGTCACCGCCCATCGTTCCAAATCGGTGCCGGCGCAAGGCTCCACGGTTCCCGGAGCGGCCAGGCAGCGGGTGTAACCGTCGATACTGTGCTGCCGCCGAGTCGCGGAGATCATGGTGATGGTTCCCGTGTGCCCCGGTTCACCGCATTGCGAAGAAGGATGCACGCGCCACAGTGCGGCGTCGTGCGGCGCCACTTCGGCCTGCAGAGAAGTTGCTCCCGATTGCTCCTTACCGTTCCACAGGTCCTTTGCGTCCAGTTGGCATCCTGATGCCGCAAAGCCCAGCTCGGCAGGCGTCACTTCAACGTTCACCGGCGCGTCGCCGTGGTTCATCACCGCCACGGCGTCATCGCCGCTGGAAAGGCGTTTGAAAAGTACGTCTATCTGCGGAGTGCGCCGCACCAGCGTCGCCATTTTGCCCAGCGGGTCCTGGTCAATCGCGATCACGTCCTTGTTGCCCACAACGGCGATGGCCTCGGGGCTGAGTTTCGCCACGTCCGAACTCAGAATCAGCGGCGCGGACATCATGGACCACAGGGTCATCTGTGTGCGGCTTTCCGGCAGGCTCATGCCGATGTCGCCGGCGATGATGAAGTCCGCATCATTCCAGGTGCCGGGTTTCTGGAAGCGGCCGAGCGGCAGGTTGTAGGAATAGTTCCACACCATGCTCTGGTAGCGTGTGAGCTGGGGGAACCTGCGGCGGAATTGCGCGGGAATCGGGTGCGCGTGATAGTTCGAGATGTCGGTGCCTTCACGCCACAACTGGCCGTACTCTCCCACCCAGCTCAGCACGTCGTACCATTCCGGAGTGCCCTGGAAATAGGCAGGCGCCGATTCCGAGAAGGCGATGGGCCGGCCCACCTGCTGCAGCGCCGCGTGCTCGGCTGCATAGGCCATGCGATAGGCTTGTTCCTCGTTCTCGCCGGGCTGTACGTAAACGTTGCAACCGTCCAGCTTGAGGTAATCAACACCCCAGGAGGCGAACAGCCGCGCATCCTCAAGAAAGTGGGCTTGCCCACCGCCCTCCGGCTGGCCGCTGCCTGCAAACCGGCCGCATGTTTCAGAGCCGGAGTCTTCATAGATGCCGAACTTCAGCCCCATGCCGTGGATGGCATCGGCCACAGGCTTCATGCCGTTCGGGAAGCGTTTCGGGTCCGGCTGCAGGTTGCCATTCGCATCGCGGTCTTTCTGCATCCAGCAGTCATCGATGGTTACGGTGTCATAGCCCAGGCGGGCGAGGCCCGTGGAAACCAGGGCCTTGGCGTTATCCAGAATGGTATCGGCCGTGAAGCCGCACTGGTAATGCGCCCAGTCATTCCAGCCCATGGGTGGAGTGAGGGCCAGCGGTTTGCCTTCCGCGGCGGCGGCAAATGATGGAACCACGGCGCCGGCGGTGAAGGCAAGAAAAATCAGGAAGACGGGAACAACAAACCGTAAAGGGTTTCGGCTGTTGTGCCCGGCGTCACCCATTGGAACTCTCTTCTTTTGCAACACGAGCGCACCTCCCGCGCAACCACAGAAATGAAATGAATGATGATACACCAGTACAACCGCGCGGCAGGCCGTTGTCAAGCAAATCTCCACCGCACGCCCGATTTGAAATGCTTTTGTGATGATCCTGGCCGGCCGCCCTACGGCTCAGGATTGTCCGCGGCGCTTCCGCGCAGACGTTTATAAGCGGCGGGGTAGCGGTTCGGCAGGCCGTAGACGGGATTCCACGCGGCGCGGACCTTTCTCAGCGCCATAATATCCAGGTCGCCCAGCAGGACTCCCGCGCGGTCGCCGAGCTGGCCGACGGCCCGGCCCTCGTAATTAATAATCGAGCTGGTCCCCGTATTGCGGGGCTCGGCGTAGTTCGCGCGCACGATGTAGAGCCTGTTTTCGAGCGCCGTGGTCTCAAACAGATGGATCAGCAGCGGGCGCGAAAAATCTTCAGTGCAGTAAGGGATAAAGACAACTTCCGCGCCGCCCAGGGCGAGTTCCAGAGTTGATTCGGGGTGCTGCACGTCGTAGCAGATCTCAATGCCGACCTTCACGCGCACGCCGTCCACGTCGATGTCCCATACCGGAAAGCCGTCGCCGTGCTGCACCCCGGAAGCAACCATCCAGTTCTGCAGGTGGACTTTTCTGTACGTGCCCTCAATCTTGCCCGCGGGATTCATCAGAACGGCGGTGTTGAACAACCGGCCGCCCCGGTTCTCATCCATGCCGAAAACGATCCAGACGCCATACTTTTGGGCCAGTTCTGCAAATCGCTCGGTGGATGGGCCGGGAATTGGCTCCGCCGCCGCCAGAATCCTTTTGCGTTCAGCGATCAGCCGGTCGTCGTTCATCGATTCTCCCGGATGCAGGTCCACCCTGGGATAACCCTGTACAGCGCCCTCCGGCGTCACGACGATCTTCGCGCCTTGGGCCGCAGCCAGCCGGATCCCTTCTTCCGCCTGCTTCAGGTTGTAGGATTTGTCGAGAACTCGCGCGTTCATCTGAACAATGCCCACCCGGATGGTCTGGTCATTGCCGGGCGGCGACGTCTCCGCCTGTAACGCAGTCGCGCCAATTAGCTCGCGCGCGGACGTACCTGCCAGGACAATAGCTGCCGCGAACACAACTATTGAAGACGTAATCTGCCGCTTCTTCAGCTTCATGATTCCAACCATTGCTTGCCTGTAACGGCGGTGCCAACTTCGCCGCCACTGGCAAAGCCGCCTCCTAAGCCCTCTCCGAGGGGGGAGGGTATTCCGCAGCGCGGGACGGGTGAGGGGTCATTTAGTTCCGCATAGCATCAGCAGGCAATGACAAACCGCAGACCCATGAAATAACTCCGGGTCGTCACCGTCCTTCTCCTTTATACTCCGAACTGCCGCAGGTGGTGGTCAACGTGCAAGTATCCCAGACGCATCCAGTCAGCCTGTGACATCCGCCCAAAGAAGGGATGCGTCGGCCATTCAAAGCCCCTGGGCGGTTTCGAGTAGCGCTCGATCAGTTTCTTCAGTTCCCTCCTGTCAGCCTCAAATTCTTTCGGCTGGCTGCCGCCGGTCCGGGGGTCCCATTCGGCAGGTCCCTTCACACCGTGCGGCCAGGGCATCGGCAGCCACAGCGCCGCCCAGCGGAAGGGAGTCCGGGGAATCCAGCGGCTGGCCGGGCGCACTTCCCTTTCGCCCAGGCACGAGCGGAAGGCGTCGCTCAGGTGGCACAACATCTGGTGCGGGGTCATCACTCCCCAGCGCCGCTGGCTCGTCGGGCGCACAGTCCTCAGGCGGTTCAGGATTTCAATCCTGTCGTTGGGATTCCGAAGTGTTTTCATTCCTTCCTATTCTAACCCGCCGCGCGGCGCTTCAGAAGACCATTGGCAACCGTTCCCGTCCGTCCTGCGCGTGGCGCACAAAAGCCTCGGCGTATTTCACACCCAGTTCGGAGCCGCGAAAGCGGTTCATCAATACGTGCAGGCTGTAGAAATCGTCCGGGTTCTGGCTGGCGTGGGCATAGCAGGCCGCGCGCTTGCGGGCCTCCGTGGTGGTGATGTCCACCAGGCGCGTGGGCCGGAAGGTCTGCGTCTGCATGCCCGACTCCACCTCCGTGTAATAGAGTTCAAAACTCTGATTCATCCTCAACCACGCGTCATAAACCAGCAGCGACGTCGCGCGATGGTCACGGTGGGTATCCACGGGCCAGGGCGCAAACACCAGGTCCGGCTTTTCAGCGGCGAGGAGTTTTCCAAACTCCCCATAGGTTGCCTTGGTCACTTCGCTCGAGCCGTCAATCTGCCCCGCAAACACCGGCCGGGCCTTAAGAATGGCACAGGCTTTTTCCGCCTCGGCCGTGCGGATGCGCGCCGCCTCCTGGTGGCTCTTGCCCGGGATGCCGGCTTCGCCGCGCGTCAGGTAAAGCGCCACCACTTCATGCCCCAGATCGGCGTAACGCGCCATGGTGCCTCCGGCGGAGGATTCCGGATCGTCAGGGTGCGCGCCGGCCACAACAATTTTCAGCTCGCGCCCTGTTGTCTGGCCGGCGCCTTCTGAAAGCAGTGGCAGCCCCAGCGCTGCTGCTGCGGCCCTTCCTGTCCGCGCCATCAGCGTCCTTCTTGAAATGGATTTCATCGCTTTCCGCCCCCGTATTCGCCATCCGCCCTGAGGCCAGGATTAATAATTATGCGATGTAATGCATAATCATGCAGTACGTTTTCAGCCTGTTTTTCCATCCCGCGCCGGGGCGTTGATTCCCTTCGCCATCACAATGTAACCGCCCCCGGCCGAACCAGCGGATTTGCTTCACCGGGCCACAGGTGGGATCGTGATGCCCATTGCCGGGGGGCGCGTTCGCCGGAAGTTGCCAGAAAGGGGAAAGCAATGTATACACGCTCCGCCGCCCAAATGCAAGCCGGCCAGATGGTGAATTATGAAGGGAGGATCTGTTTTTTCGCACCGCCGTAATTTGCGACAACTCTCACGACTTTCTTGTTCGCGTCGAGTTCCATGAATTCGCCAGTCATGGTGCCCTTCTGGTTCTGGTAATAAAGGACCACGCTGGAGATCCCCACCAGTACTTCTCGGAGGTCGAAGGCCAGGTTCCGGTGCACTTCAAGTCCCCGGCTAAAATAAGCGCGCAGGGCATCCTTTCCTTTTACGGTGCCCGATGCATCATTCAGGAGTTCCGCGGCAACGGGTGAAGTGAGCACCACGTCCGGAGCGTAGTGTGAAAGGATGGCCTCAAGGTCATGCGCATTCCAGGCCTGCACCCATTCCTCTGCAAACTTCTGCGCCTCGGCTTCTTTCAGCATTGCGTCTGCCTCCGAAACATGGTTCGAGAAATCAAATCCACACGAGCTTGCATTGTAGTGCCTGGGACATTGCAATGCCACAGCTCCATCCAGCCTAGCCGAAACCTGACGGGGATTTTGCACTCGATCATCACCGTGCGTTGCTGCCTGGGGCGCCGACCCCGCCCGCCCCAATCTTCCTGCCTCCTGAGAAGGATTTCATTTTGTATTTCTCGTGGCGGCCCTCACCCGGTTAGAAAATGCGTCTCACTCTGGTT
>DASSJE010000299.1:0-15205 GCA_035691365.1 Terriglobia bacterium | reverse complement strand
TTTGCGTGGCGTTCTACGGTTTAATAGAGCTTCTTATTTTTTTGAAGCAGCGCGCCACCCGCTGATCACCCCAGAATTTCTGTGCCCGGCCCGGCTTTCACCGTGTCTTTCACTGGCAGAAGGATTCTCGCAACGCCACGGTTAACCGAATACCTGCCATCCATCAGTTTAAGTATGGGATTGTTGCCATCCTGGTGGGCCATCCAACTAGGCCCTATAGAAGCGGCCGAACGCGGAAGAGGCGTTAAATGATGCGCGATGCCTTTTACCCTTAGCCTTCCAAAGGAGCGGGTGAGATGTCCCGGGCGAGGACCCGAATGAATGCAGGAAGGCTGAACCACAATCGCCTCAACGGTGTTTGCAGAAGCGACATGGTTCCCATGTAAGAATAACCCACGAGGAAAAGCATCAGGAAAGGCGTGGTGAGGAAATTCTGCGCTGAAAAAGAATAAGCCGTGGCATACAGAAAGTAGCCCCCGAGCAAAAGTTCGGCAACTGGGATCCAGCCAATCCGCCGCCGCACGTAAATTTTGCGCTCCCATCCTTCTTCATTGCGTTCTACCCGGTACTTGGGGGTGCGGACAAAGCTTGACTGCATTCCAGCCAGCGCTTCTACCACCGCCTTACAGTTGGTCACCGCCAGCCCGATGCCTATGGCCATCAGGAAAGGCAGATAGAGAAGGCGGCGCATCCACTCCCTGGGATAGAGCGCCCGCTGGGAAACAACGTAAAAGCCAGACACCGTACAGGTCGAGAGAATAAACAATGGCAGGTCAAGGTACATCATCTGGAACCAGCCCTGATAAAAGCGGACGATCATGGCCGGGAGGAGCACCAGAGAAAACAGGATCATCAGCGGGTAGGCCACGTTGGCCGTCAGATGAAAAGTCGCTTCCATTTTGATGTACAGAGGCTGGTCGCTGCGCCAGACCACCGGAAGGATCTTCTTCCCAACCTGGATCAGCCCTTTCGCCCACCGCGCCTGCTGCGTCTTGAAGCTGTTCATTTCCACGGGCAGTTCTGAAGGGCAAACGATGTCTGAATCGTAAATGAATTTCCATCCCTTCAGTTGCGCGCGATAGCTCAGGTCGGTGTCTTCGGTTAGCGTATCATGTTCCCACCCGCCGGCGTCTTCAATCGTTGCCCGGCGCCACATCCCTGCCGTACCGTTGAAATTGAAAAATCTTCCCGATGAACTTCTGCCGCCATGCTCCACTACGAAGTGCCCGTCCAGCATGATGGCTTCCACTTCTGTCAGCGCAGAGTACTCACGGTTGATCCAGGTCCAGCGCCCCTGCACCATTCCCACTTTCGGGTCGGTAAAATAGTGGACCATCTGTTTCAGGATGGAAGGCGGAGGGACAAAATCGGCGTCAAAAACGGCTATCATCTCGCCGGTGCATTTCTCCATGCCCTCAGCAAGTGCGCCCGCCTTGAAGCCCAGGCGGTTTTCCCTGTGGATGTACTGGATGGGATAACCGGCGCTGGCATATCGTTCAACCAGCCGCGCGCAGAGAAAGCGGGTTTCATCAGTGGAATCGTCGAGGAGCTGAATTTCCAGCAGTTCGTGGGGATAATCCAGGTTGATTGCGGCGTCGATGAGACGTTCCACTACGTATTGCTCGTTGTAGATAGGCAACTGCACCGTAACACGAGGCAGTTTTTCAAACTGCTTCAAGGGCCGGGGTTTCTTCCTGCGGTTCTTCAGATAGTAATAAGTGAGACAATAGCGGTGGACGCCGTAAACCGAAAGGATGCTCAGGACCAGAAAATAAGGGATCTCAATCGAAAGATCAAAAGCGTTGGGCTGATAGATCCCCTGGAAGGGATCGCGATGGAAAAGCAGATAGACATAGTGCGCGACCGGGTTCGCGGGAGCTACCAGAATGCCCAGGAGTATATGGATCATGGAACCTCGGAGTCAGTCCTCAACCGACGCAGACAACGTTCGCTCCCTGAGTTCTGATGCGCGGAGCGCAAAATCACTAGATCAGGAAACAAAGCCAACCCTCTTGGGGCCGGGCTATGCAGCCACCTTCAGCCTTCTAACCATCGCCCTGGCCCTGGGGGGCATCTTTTACAATGTGGACCGTTGCCAACCCCTCAAGAACCACGTACCGGAATTCATTGGGCTCATGCTAGTGGCTGGCGTCTTGTACCTCGCCGGCGTTTTTATCGCCCTCCGGCACAAGAGCGGGCCTTCGGCTCTCTTCGTGATACTTGGCACGACAGTTGCCTTCCGCCTTTTGCTCTTACCGTTGAGCCCTACGCTCTCGGAAGATGTTTACCGCTATCAATGGGAAGGGCGCGTCGTGCGCGCCCACATAAATCCTTACACTGTTTATCCTGCCATGCCCGCTCTCAGATGGGCTCAGGATCCTCGGCACCCTATCGAAACGGGTAAAACCACTCCGACACTCTATCCTCCTGTCGCCGAAGTGGCTTTCACCTGGGTCAGGACAATTGCAGGCTACAAGCGGCTATTCACCGCCCTCGATCTTGCAACCGTCGCCCTGCTGCTGTTGATTCTTTCCGCAGCAGATCGCCCGCTCCAGCACGTTCTCATCTATGCATGGAACCCAGCAGTTCTGATTGCCTTCTCAGCCTCAGGACATAATGACTCGCTGGCAATCCTGACACTACTGGCGGCGATCTATTTTCTAATTATAGGCGGTCGGGGCCTCCTGTCAATCGGGTTTCTAGCCATTTCAGCCCTGTCGAAGCTCTTCCCGGTCTTCCTGTTGCCTGCCTTCCTCAGGCGGTCCCGGTGGTCCTACGCCGCCATTTTCGGAGGCTTCATATTGCTGGGATATCTGCCGTTTGTGGGCGCCGGGGGCCACCTGTTCCGGGGCCTCTCGGATTTCACTGCCAAATGGGAGGCCAATGACAGTCTGTTCAGGCTGCTTTTAGCCGCAGGAAACTCCGTCCGTCAGGCGCAGCTTGTGGCGGGCATACTCCTTCTGCTCCTGATCGCGTACGCCCTGAAGGCCAGGATGGATATTTTCCGAGTTGCTCTTGTCACGCTGGCCGGATTGCTCTTTCTGTCATCGAACGCGTTCCCCTGGTATTTCACCTGGATCGTTCCCTTTCTGTGCTTCTGTCCCAGCCCCGCGCTGCTCCTGCTAACGGTCACCTGCGTTTTGGGCTATTCACCGGTCATCGCTTATGCCGCGGGCGGACCATTTTCAAGCTCGCCGCTGATGCAGATTCTGGAATATCTGCCGGTTTTTGCGTTGCTCAGTTATGAGGTGGCGCGGCACTTCCGCCGCCGGCAGGCGGAATAACGGCGGTTTCCTGCCCGGAAGTATGACCGTCTAAACCTGCACGCTGACGCTGGTTTCAGTACGCATGACTGGGCGATAAAGGGTATCGCGCTCAAAGGGTTCAAAGCCGGCCTCTTTGATCAACCAGATAATCTGTTGGCGGGTCATCACCTGGGGGGTCCTGGCGCCGGCATCATGATAGATCTTTTCCTCCGCCACCGTTCCATCGAGATCGTCGGCGCCAAAGCGGAGAGCAATCTGGGCGACGCGGGGCGACATCATGATCCAGTAGGCCTTGATGTGGGGAAAGTTGTCGAGCATCAGGCGTGAAACGGCAATGTTCTTCAAATCCATGAACCCGGAGGTCTCGTCCCACTCCACCATCTTGCCGAGCTCCGTGTTGGCAGGGTGGAAGGCCAGCGGGATAAACGTCTGGAAACCTTTGGTCTGGTCCTGCAGATTTCGGAGCTGGATCAGATGGTCCACGCGATCTTCGGAACTCTCGATGTGGCCGTAAAGCATGGTCGCTGTGGAGTGCAGGCCCAACTCGTGCGCCGTCCGGTGCACCTTCAGCCACATGTGGGCGCCGATCTTATGGTCGCAGACCACGCGGCGCACGGCAGGAGCAAATATTTCCGCCCCGCCACCCGGAAGCGATCCCAAGCCGGCATCCTTAAACCGCTCCAGGATTTCCCGCACGGTCATCCGTGTGATGTGGGCGTAATAGGCGATCTCAACCGCCGTGAAAGCCTTCAGGTGGACTGATGGAAATCGCTCCTTCAGCCCGCGGATAAGATCGACGTAATACTGAAAGGGCAAATCGGGATGCAGGCCGCCGACAATATGAAATTCTGTAACTGCTTCCGTCCACTTCTCGCCTGCCGTTTGGAAAGCTTCTTCAAGGGCCATCGTATAGGAGCCCGGAGCGTCCGGCTTGCGGCCAAAAGCGCACAGCTTGCAACTTGCGACGCACACGTTGGTGGGATTGATGTGGCGATTTACATTGAAGTGCGTGCGCTTGCCGTGCAGTTTTTCACGGACATGGTGCGCCAACGCGCCGAAGGCCAGCAAGTCGCTTGAATTGTAAAGGGTGACGCCATCGTCAAAGTCCAGGCGCTCGCCGGCAAAAACTTTGTCGGCAATGGGTTGCAAGTTTGCGTCTTCCAGGCGTAGGTTCAACACAATAAACCCGGTGGTTAAGATTTACCGGCTCACAGCCGAAATTAGTATTCTACGTCCCCTTGCCTTGCGATGCAAACAGGCTAAGGCAGACGTTCCTGCCGGTGAAAAAGAAGGCATTGGCCGCCGTAAAATTCCGGAAGTCTGTGCTAGCCTGTTGTTAGGCAATTGGGGTGGGAACACTGAGGGCGGAATCGACTCGTCGCGGCAGCGAAAGATACGGCCCAAAATCAGGCTCTGGCCTTGACAATGGGGTTAAGATAAGATTTCGAGATTTGATAAGGCTGATTGAGCTTTTGGATGTGCCATGAGGAATTTTGCATTGGAATTCCGAGAGGCGCTTGAACGATATGCAACTGGACGACGCCAGATTCGCAGAGCCCCGGCAGGAAGCCGCCTTCTTCTATGGCCTGTTCCTGCGCGGGCAGCCGCTCCAGAAATTGAGGGAGGACATCGACGTCCCGCCCCACGTTCTCGAGCGCTGGAAGCGCCAGGCGCATCGCGACCCGACCGCCAAACCTATGGTCGAACGCGTTCTCAGCTACCGCAAGCACGTCCTGGCCATCTTCGACTCCCTCGTCTTCCGTGAAATGGCCACCCCCTACCGCACGCAATAATCGCCGAATACAAGCATATTGCGCTGTAGCAGTCGCTCCACTGCCTGGCTGCGTTTAGCGGGCGAGAATGGCCGCCGCCCAGGTGAGGAAGAACAGAACGCTGATGTAGCCATTGATTGTAAAAAACGCGGCGTTCACGCGGGAGAGGTCGGAAGGTTTCACCAGCAGGTGTTCGTAGGCCAGCAGCGCCGCCACCGCCCCTAGGCCAGCCAGCGCAATCCATCCCAGGCCGGACATCTGCGCCACCAACACCAGCAGCGCCAGCATCAGCACGTGGAGCGCTGCAGAGGCGTAAAGGGCCGCCGCGATGCCGAACTTTTTCGGGATCGAGTGAAGGTCCATGGCGTGATCGAAGTCCACGTCCTGGCAGGCATAGATGATGTCAAATCCCGCCACCCAAAGCGTTACTGCCGCGCCCAGGATGACAACGGCCCAGCTTACATCCCCGCGTAGCGCAATCCAGGCTGCCACCGGCGAAAGCCCCAGGCAAGCCCCCAGTACAATGTGCGACAGCAGCGTAAACCGCTTGGTGTAGGAATAAAGCAGCAGCAGCGCCAGCGCCACGGGCGACAATTTGAATGCCAGAGGATTCAGTTCCCAGGCAGCCAGCACCAGCAGCGCCGCTGAAACCGCCGTAAAAGCCACGGCAAAACGCAGCGAGAGGTGTCCAGCCGGCAGGGCCCGCTTTTGCGTGCGGGGATTTCTGGCGTCAAATTCGCGGTCAGCGATGCGGTTGAAGGTCATCGCGGCGCTGCGCGCGCCCACCATGGCAACCACAATCCAGAAGACCTGCCGCCAGGATGGCCACCCATGCGCGGCCAGCATGGCGCCGGTCAGGGCAAACGGCAGCGCAAACACCGAGTGCTCCACCTTGATCATTTCAAGCGTGATTTTGAGCTTTTGCCACACCTGCCCGACGGATGAGTCGGGCGTTTGCCCCTCAGTTTGAAACATTTGAGTTTCTCTGGCCATAGGCGACTTTCAATTTTAACCCAGGCGCCGCCGGAGCGGGGCGAGAGTTTAGGGTGCGAAAGAGTCCCGGCTGATTAATGGTGGCCGATCGCACTCCTCCCCCGGTAGCGGCGGGCAGAAGAAAACGGAGAGCTCTCATTGTGATGGTCACATCGCAGCAGCTTTTCGCTCGGAAGGGTGGCCGCTACGCGGCGGGAGCCGGTATCGGATGAACTTGCTGGGTGCGGCGCGGGCGTGCAACGTCGGCCACAGATTCTCCGGGTGAGAGCTGAAGACCAGCTTGCCATCCGCCTGGATTCTGTACCAGCTTCCACGCTGGATTTCATTCTGGAGCTGGCCCGGCGCCCACTGTGCTCGACCCAGGAACAGGCGTGCCCTGGAACCACTCTGAGGACCCTGCAAGGCCTTGGTGATCAGATCGGAATCGAACGTCAGGTAAACATCTCCATAAAGCCTGATCGCATCTTTGGGCGCCGAAGAGGACTGGAAGACTATGCTGGGCGTGCGGACATCCACCGGACCCCCAAAGTAAACCGGCTCCGCTTGGCCGCGAAGTTCCGGCGTGTCAGGGAACAACTTTCCCACGGTCAGACGAGTGGGTTTATTGATGATCAGCCCTACCACAAGCTGCGTTTGCGTTTCAGGCAGCATGAGAACCACGGAATGGCGAAAATAAGGGTCCTGGATCTCGTTCCGGGCGATCAGGAGATCAATCTGTTCTTTGTTTTTCTCCGCCGCTGGCGCGAGCAGCACTGAAAATAGGGCCAGCAAGCTCCCCAACACCGCCCACGCGATTCTTCTGGCACAGGCTGCAGAAGCATTGTTCGCCTGGGTAGCCATGCGGATCCTCTTAGGGAATTGGTCTGCGCCCGGCATGACCCTCTGGCATTTCATTGTTCGCTTTTTCCGGCCACCCCAACGGTAGTCCAAAGGCTGACTGCCGCTATGTTATCGCAGAACATCTGCAGGTGCCAGCAGCCAGCCGCCTGTTGCTACCGCCTTTCCGCCGAATCAGAAGAGATGCACTCGCACGGTTAGATACCTTCTGGGATTGGTCCGGAATTCGGTGAGGAACTGCCTGAGCGACTGGGAAGCGGCCAGAAGATTGTTATACATGGAAGGGTCAGTCGAGAGCCTGCCCAGGGTTCCCTGGCCGCGGTCAATCCGTTCCGTGATCACATTAACGTGCTGCACGGTTTCATTGAGGTTGTTGTAGAGGCTCGGGTCCTTGATCAGTTTCCCGAGCGTGCCCTTGCTCTCGTTTATGCTGGCCATCAGGCTGTTTGCCCGTTTGGTGGCCTGATCCAGGTTGTTATAGACGGACGGATCGTTGATGAACTTTGCAGCACTTCCGTCGCCGTGTTGAACCTCGTCGAGCAATTGATTGATTTTGTTAACCGCTGCTACTGTGCGGTCGTAGAACGTCTCATCGGTCAAAAGCTTTCCGAGCGTTCCGTGGCCTGCCTCAAGCTGCGTCATGAGCTTCTGGGCATCCGTAGCGGTCTCGTTCAGATTGTTATAAAACTTCTCATCATAGATGAGTCTTCCAATGGAGCCCTGGCCGTGCTGGATCTGTTTGGTGATGTCGTTCAAGGTGCTGCTCAGCACTCGAAGATTAGAGACCACATCGTTGGCATTCTGCACAATTTGCTTCATGTCAGCTTCTTCGTGGCTCTGGACTGTTCCGCCGTCAGGGATGGGTTTGGCGCCAGGGCCACCCCGGCTGATGTCGACATAAGCTTCTCCCAGCAAACCCACGGTTTCAATGGTAGCCACCGAGTCGGTGCGGATCTGATCCTGGTAGTTTTTCGCGACCTTCATGTCAATCTGGACCGCTTTGCTGGGCTCGTTATAGGGAGAAAGCTTGATGCCGCTTACGTTCCCTACCACGATCCCTGCAAGCCTCACCTGCGCACCATCACGCAGGCTTTCAGCCCCAGAGAAGTAGGTGTTCAGGTCGTATTTGCTCGTCCACAGCCCCACCTTGCCGCTGATGAAAAAAACTCCAACGGCAAACACGATGAGAGCGGAAATGATGAGCGCTCCAACCCGGAGCTGGGTCCAGGTGAGTTGTTTACGCTGAGGCATAAGTCCTCCCTTCCAGAATCACTCCGAGACCTCTTATTCTAGTCCACCTCCGGGGATCGGGCGTCCTTACCGCAGAAACCGCTGAAGGTAGGGATCCCGCGTGGAAACCACCTCACTCGGCGTCCCAAGAAAATATATCGACCCCTCTCGAAGCACCAGGAACCGCGTGGAGCTTTTGGGTCCGCTCGCGCCGTTGCTGCTGATCGGCACAAGTCCCGCCGTATCTTTGGAGTATTCAAATTTTGCCAGCCAGAACGCGTCCTGAAGCCTGTGCGTCACCACAATGGAACTCACTCCCTGGACATCGCGCAGCTTGAGAATCAGGATGTTGATGGTTTGCGCTGTGACCGGGTCAAGCCCGCCAGTGGGGGAATCATAGAGCATAATGTGCGGGTCATTTACAATTGCCCGCGCGATTGATACACGGCGCTTCATGCCTCCCGACAATTCTGCGGGCATTTTTTCGATGGCGGCTTCAAGCTCAACGAAACTTAGAACTTCCCGCGCCCGGCGCTCCATCTCCGTTTCATCCTTCATGCCCTGTTCGCGCAGGCGATAGGCAACGTTTTCATAAACGGAAAGAGAGTCAAACAGAGCGCCTTCCTGAAACACGATCCCCATGCGCTGGCGAATGTCGCGCATTTCCCTTTCAGGAAGCGGCCCCAGATCGCGGCCCTCCACAAACACCTTTCCTTCATCGGCCTTCAACAATCCAAGGGCGAGCTTCAAAATCACAGACTTGCCGGAGCCGGTGGCACCGAGCAAAATCAGCGTTTCTCCGCGCTCCACGCGGAAGGAGACATCGGACAGCGCTGGCTTCTCATCAAAGTAAAGCCAAACATTCTGGAATTCGATTGCGGCCGAGGAGTTCATATCAGGCCCCAGCAAGACAATGCCCGATGAATAGGAGCGCCCTCGAACGATAGACGTTCAGTTCCCGAACCGGGGAAGGGATTTCGGAATACAAGAATCGCCCAAGGAGCCTCAAAAGAAACCAACCGCGATCAGGAACTTTGTTAAGAAAAAGTCCACCACCAGAATCAGCACTGAGGCAACGACGACGGCTTGGGTCGTGGAGCGTCCAACACCCTCAGTGCCGCCCCGCGTAGTGAGCCCGAAGTAGCATCCCACTAAGGCAATGATCGCGGCAAAGAAAAAGGGCTTCATCAAACCCTGAGTTACATCCTCAAAAGTGAGCGCCTGGTAAGCGTAACTCCAGTACTCCACGGAAGTCAGATGGACTGCGGTCACACTCACAAAATACCCGCCCAGCATCCCGAAGAAATCGGCAAGGATGGTAAGGAGCGGGAGCGTAATGACGGCAGCAAACAGCCGCGGGGTAACCAGCTTGCGCACCGGGTCCGTCCCCAAAGCCCTCATCGCATCCACTTGCTCACTGACCAGCATGGAACCGAGTTCCGAAGCGATGCCGGAGCTATTCCTTCCTGCGACCATCAACGCCGTGAGGACCGGTCCCAGTTCGCGTACGACTGAGAGAGAAACAACCTGCCCCAGGATTGAAACTTCGCCGAATGCGCTGAGCGTCCGGTAGGTCTGTAATGCCAGGACTCCACCTGTAAAGGTCCCCGTCAGCAAAACGATGGGAAGCGAGCCCACG
Source organism: Terriglobia bacterium (assembly GCA_035691365.1). Taxonomy (GTDB): domain Bacteria; phylum Acidobacteriota; class Terriglobia; order UBA7540; family UBA7540; genus SCRD01. The sequence goes on along the minus strand of DASSJE010000299.1, from coordinate 5,468 downwards.
CCGATCACGTCCATCTGGGTGATGGTGTCGACGATGTAGCGTGGTGAGCTGAATAGGTTTGCAACGGAGTTGGCAAACAGAAAAGTGAAGTCCTGGACGGCCTGGACCTTCTGCTTGATGTACCCGTCAATTGAAATTTCTGCCATAGGCTTAAGAAATTACCATCCTAATCGAAGGATACTTATTCGGCAATGCGTTGCGAAGAATTTCAAGACAGCGCTCTCTGGGCGCTAGGTTCTGCGCTCCAGAGAGTTTAAGGCCATGAAGCCCCGGGAGGGATAGCTTTATTTGAGAACAGACGCAAGAGTTAGGGGGTCAGAAAGGCAAAAAAAAAAAGGGGGAAACTTTGTTTCCCCCTAAGCGTCGGGTCTTGGGTCTAATCTCCGAGCTTGCTCCTGAAATTCCTCAAAAGAGGTAAACCAGGGCGAGCTCTGCCGAGGTAATGGCACGAGAATGGCCAAAAGGCGCAAAAGGAGCCTGATTACCGAAAATCCCGATAAGTTCTTTATTATAAGATAACAAGGATGGTACCATTAAGTAACTGATAACCGATATTATATTCCTTTTGGAGCATTGAAAATATTGTATTTGGAATATTGAATATGAAAATACCAAATTACGGATAAAATCAGCCCTGTCAGAAGGATTCGTCGAGGACCGTCCCAGCGTTCTCCCCTATCGGCCGCCCCACCCGTAAATCTCACCCGATCCGGGGCGATGAACTTGACCTTTCTGCGGGGGGATGCGGTAAAGTGAAACAGCCCATAGTAATCGGAGCCAGGAGAGCATCAGTTGCGCGGCAGTCCCTGCAGGGGCGGACCGTAAATATAAGAGACTGGGAAGCAATTGTATGGTTGATATCCACTGCCATCCGCTGCCGGGAATCGATGACGGAGCGAAGTCTTTCGACGTCGCAGTCGCCATGTGCCAGATGGCGGCAAAGGACGGCGTCACAGACCTCGTTGCCACGCCACACTGTAATTACAAGTACGCTTTCGACCCTCAGGCCAATCACGCCAAACTTCAGGAGCTTCAGTCGGCTGTGGGAGAAACTCCCAAGCTGCTTCTCGGCTGTGACTTCCACCTCTCATACGATAATCTCCGCAAACTCGCTCAGAACGGGTCTGATTTCTCCATTAATAAGACGCAGTACCTGCTTGTGGAATTTCCTGACCACTTTATTCCCGAGCAGATGGACAACGTCTTTTATGAAATCGAGGTGGCGGGCTTCGTTCCCATTCTCACTCACCCGGAACGTAACCCTGTGATCCAGCGCAAGCCTGAATTGCTTTACCACTGGGCACAACGAGGGTGCCTGGTCCAGATTACTGCAATGTCTTTTGTGGGAGGGTTTGGATCAAGATCCCGTGATCTCTCGGAAGAATGGCTGGAGCGGAATCTCATTCATTTCTTTGCCTCAGACGCTCATGACCTCACTCACCGTCCTCCTAACCTCTCCGCCTGCTACAAGAAAGTTGCCTCCGCCCGCGGCACGGACGTTGCCGAGCTTCTGCTTGAGGCAAACCCCTCGGCAGTGATTCATGGGACAGCCTTGCCCGCGGCACCTCAACCCATGGGCCCCAGGCAGTCGGCCCAAAAGAAGCGTTGGTTTTCTATCTTTCGGCGTTAAAGCCGTCCAGGGTGGAACCTTTTCTGGTTGTCCTGTTGAATGTGGAACGAAGTCCCATCGCGGGCCCTCGCAGAAAGATTTCATCGTCTGGACCAAAATCAGCGCTACGGGAAAGTAATTGTGTAAAGATGGGAGAGCCAGCATGTTTGCCAGAAAGATCCATGTCGAGGTTCTGGAGCCGGGCGAGGCAAGGCCATGCCCCATTGGCTGGCTGGACAGCTTCTGCATGAGAAATTTTACGGGCCGCAGCGCCTTTGACGATGTCCTGCCTGTCTCGGACGGATGGATTGAGGCAGGATTCAGAGTCAACTTGCACTCTCTCAGAGACGATCTTGAGGGCTGGATCACACGGAAGTTTGGCAGCGGGTCACAGGTAAAGCTCCGGTTAATTGAAATAGGGAGAGAAGCCGGAAGCGAATGTGCCGGATAGAATTTTTGAGCATAATACCGGGTTGGAACAGATGGATGGTGATGGCGGCGAAATTCAGTCAGACAGGAATTTTTTCTGTTGTGGTTCAACAAAAGGAAGGAGGAAGTGGCCCCTTGGACCATCCAAGTGAAGCCACTTCCCCAGGTAGTCACAGAGTTGAATTACTTTCTTCGATGTCCGGGTTGCTGGAATGGTTGCAAACTTGAACAAAAAATTTTAATTTTTTGCACAATTTTTTTGACATGAGAAGACCACGGCGCGGCGCGAATCCAACTTCTTGCCGCAGCTTTCTTTATCGCGCTCATCATCACGGATCGGGTTGCCGGGCAGCACTGCTGACACTCCGATAATTTTGAACTGAGGTTTGCTATGTGCGGAATTGTCGCTTATGTTGGCCATCAGCCCGTCAGCGAGGTCCTGGTTGAGGGGCTGAAAAGACTTGAATATCGCGGTTACGATTCCAGTGGAATCGCTATACTCGGCCCGCATCCTTACCTTGCGAAGTCGGTAGGGAAGGTCGAGGTCCTTGAGCAGAAGGTGTGGGAAGAAAAGCCTGCGGGAGGAGTTGGAATCGCGCATACCCGCTGGGCCACCCACGGCAAACCGACGGTAGCCAACGCGCATCCGCATAGCGACTGTTCCGGCAAAATGTTCCTGGTCCACAATGGAATTATTGAGAATTACCTTCAGTTGAAAAAGATGCTGCAGGCAGACGGGCACAAATTCAGCTCCGAGACAGACACGGAAGTGCTGACGCACCTGATCGAGAGCGATTATCAGGGCGATCTTGAGGAGGCGGTGCGGAAAGCCCTTCTCCGGGTCGAAGGGACCTACGGCCTTGCGGTCATCCATGCATCGCATCCGAATCAGATCATTATGGCCCGGCGTGGCAGCCCTATTGTTCTGGGTGTCGGCAAGGGAGAGACGCTGGCGGCGTCAGACACCTCCGCGCTTGCCCAGCACACGGACCAGGTCGTTTATCTCGAAGACAATGAGGTCGCCCGGCTCGAGCCCGGGGAGTTTTACATCAGCACGCTCCAAAACCGCCCCGTTGACCGAAGTGCAACAGTGATTGATGTCGGGTTGGAGGCGCTGGACCGTGGCGAGTTCCCGCATTACATGCTCAAGGAAATTTCCGAACAGCCTGAGGCCGTGGAAAACGCGCTGCGCGGCCGCCTGAACCATTCCGAAGGTGTGGCCAAGCTCGGCGGCCTGGAATCGGTCCTCGACCGCCTCGAACAGGCGCGCCATCTGATTATTGTGAGCTGCGGAACCAGCTACTATGCAGGCCTCCTGGGCCGGTACGCTTTTGAAGCGCTCACCGACCTCACCGTTGAAACCGAGCTGGCGTCCGAGTTCCGATACCGGAAGCTGAACATCCGCCAGAACACCGTGGTTCTGGCCATCAGCCAGTCGGGAGAGACGGCGGACACACTGGCGGCGCTGCGCGAAGCGAGGCGCAAGGGAGCCCTGGTCTTGGGCCTTGTGAATGTAGTTGGCAGTTCCATCGCCCGCGACACGCATGCCGGGGTTTATTGCCATGCGGGAGCAGAGATCGGCGTGGCGTCCACCAAATCATTCATTTCACAGGTCACCATTCTGATGCTGATGGCGCTGCTGGTAGGCCGCAGCCGCGACCTTTCTTATGAGGAAGGCTCGGGGATCATCCGCGCGCTCGAAAGGGTCCCTGAACAAGTTCGGAAGATCGTCGCCCAGTCTGACCACATCCGCGAGCTTGCGCAGAAATATTGCCAGTCCCGGCATTTCCTCTACATCGGCAGGAAGTACCAGTACCCCGTCGCGCTCGAGGGAGCGCTGAAGCTGAAGGAGATCGCCTACATTCATGCCGAGGGCTACGCGGCGGGAGAAATGAAGCACGGGCCCATCGCCCTCATCGATCCAACGTTTCCCACCATGGCCATTGTGCCTGAAGACAATTCGTATGATAAGACCATCTCAAACGTGCAGGAAATCCGCGCGCGCGAAGGCCACATCATTGCCGTCACAACCGAGGGCAACAACAAGCTGGGCCACTTAGTGGATGACATTATTTACGTTCCGCCCAGCATCGATCTTGTCGCGCCGCTGCTCACCGTGATCCCGCTCCAGCTTTTTGCCTATCACTGCGCGGTGCTTCGCGGCTGCGACGTGGACAAACCCCGCAACCTGGCCAAAAGCGTCACGGTGGAATAGGAACACGTTCCAGCAGCCGGAAACCTGCCCTACGCTCGTGCCACGATCATCTCTTCGGCCGGACGTCAAGGCCAAACTCCCGTTCTACGCGCGCATACCATGCGTCGTCATCAAGCGCCCCTCTTTCCACCCACTCCTCGTCGTTCAGGGTTTTTCGGAGTTCGATGGCCGCCACCGAACCCGGGCCCACGGGATGGCGCAGCTTCCACGTCCCGCTCTCGATGATTTCCCGGATCGCCTCCGCCACAATGCCAGGCGGCCGCGGAGATTCACTTTTGAAAGACGCGCGGAACAACGCGCCGTAACGGCGAACCTGCCGGTATCTTGTGCTTTCCAGCGGAAGTTCGGCGCGCCTGGCCATCGGCGTATCGATAATGCCGGGCTCGACAATGGTAACCCGGATGTTGAAAGGTTTGGCTTCCTGGGCCAGCGCCTCGCTCATGGCCTCGAGCGCATGCTTGGAGGCCGTGTAGGCAGCGAGAGGCGAATTCGCAGCGCGGCCTGAAACCGAACTGACGTTGATGATGCACCCACTCGCTCTCTCACGCATTTCCGGCAGAACAGCTTGGATGCAGCGCAGCGCCCCGAAGTAATTCGTCTCCATGACGGCGCGGAAGGTTTCCAGGGGAAGTTCCTCGACCGCCCCAAACACTCCCGCTCCAGCGTTATTCACCAGTACATCGATCTGCCCGCCCTGCGCATGAATTTCCTTTACAGCGCCGGCAACCGACGAATCCGAATCCACGTCCATCACCATAACCTTGACCGGCAGTTTCTCTCTTGCCGCCGCTTCTGCCAGTTGCGGCGCGCGGGCAGGGTTTCGCATGGTGGCATAAACGATATGGCCGGCCCTGCCCAACCCCAGGGCCGTCGCAAAACCGATACCCGAACTGGTTCCCGTTACCAGGATGTTTGGCATGGCCATCTTCCCCCTGTTGTGAGATGGACTGGCTCCCCGCACCGCACGTTAGCATACGGCACCAGCCGCGGCAATCCGGAACCGTGCTTTTCGAAATCTGCAGCCGCCCCAACTTGTTACGACAAAGAACACGCTATGCGGGTTTTGAGGCCCGGGACGAGTGCCATTTCCAGGCGCTCTGGATGATGGTGTCCAGGTCTGAGCACCGCGGGCGCCAGTCGAGCACCTGCCGGGCTCTCGTGGGGTCGGCCACCAGCACGGGCGGGTCACCCGCGCGGCGCGGCGCATCTTTGGCG
>DASSJE010000298.1:0-6454 GCA_035691365.1 Terriglobia bacterium | reverse complement strand
ACCTGTTCGCGCTTCACGTTGCCCTTGCTGAACTGCAGCGTCAGCTTGAAATCTTTGGTCGGGGGAACAAACCGGAAAAATCGGTTCCGTGGTTTACTTTGGGGATTACGTTCCTGGCGAGCCTGGTCGCGGTTCAGAGTTCCTGCGGCGAAGCGCCGGACCACCTCACGCATTTTCGCTTCGGTCGGCTGGCGGGCCACCTGCAGAAGTTGCGATTTTGAACTGACCCCGCTTTCGATGCACGCGGCCTTGATTTCATCAGGGATGATGCGAACGGTCAACAGTTCGGTGACTGAGGAACGCGATTTTCCGATCTTCCCCGCGATTTCCTCGTGGGTCAGGCCAAACCGGTCTGCGAGCGCCTGGACGCCGTCCGCTTCTTCAAACGGGGTCAGGTCCTTGCGCTGCATATTTTCAATCAATGCCAGTTCCAGAGTTTCAACGTCGTCGGCATTCTTTTCGATGCAAGGGACTTCCGCAAGCCCGGCCATGCGTGCTGCAAAGTAGCGCCGTTCACCGGAAATAATCAGGAACTTGCCGGACTCCGGATGCTTGCGAACCAGCAGCGGCTCCAGCACACCCTTCTCTCGCACCGAGTCCGCGAGGCCCGTCAGGTCGCCCCTCTCCTTGCGCGGCTGGTCGGCATAGGGCTGGACCTCTTCGATGGCGATCATCCGCCCGATGGCCGCTCCACTCCGTGAAATAATGTCTTCGACGTAATGCGAGTTGTGGCGCATCTGGATTGCTAATGGTAATCCTGCCCGTCTAACCGACACGTTGTAGTACCTCCTTCGCCAGGCTGGCGTACTCTTCTGCGCCCGATGATTGGGGAGCAAAGCTGAAAATGGTTTCCCGATAGGCCGGACTTTCCTCCAGCCGGACGTTTTTCGCAATCACCGTATTGAATACCTTGGGTCCGAAAACTTCCCTTACCTGCTTGCGAATGTCCCGGGCCAGGTTGGTGCGCTTGTCATAAAGCGTGATCAGTACTCCCAGCAACTGGAGTTCAGGATTCGGCCGGGCGCGGATTCGCTCCAGAGTTTCCAGCAGATCGTCGGTGCCCTCGAGCGCATAGTAGGAGGCCTGGATGGGGACAATCAGAAACGAAGCAGCCACAAGCGCGTTCACAGTAATGATTCCAAGGGCCGGCGGAGTGTCAATCACGATCATGTCAAAGTTATCGCGGCAAAGCGCGATGGCATCCTTCAGTCGGAACGGCGCGTCAAACTGCCCCACGAGCTGCGCTTCAAGCTTGGCCAGAGCAATCCGGGATGGAACCAGCGACAGATTCATCCATCGCGTCGGCTTCACCACCTCCGGCAACTTCCGAGCTCCATCCGTCAGGACATCATAAATGGAACCGTCCACTTCGGCTGGGTTGATAAAGGTTAAAGTGCTGTTGGCCTGAGGATCGAGGTCAATCAGAAGGGTCCGCTGATTGTGCAATGCCAATGCAGCAGCCAGATTGATTGCGGTTGTGGTTTTGCCAACCCCCCCCTTCTGGTTGGCAACGGCTATAACTCTTGCCACTCCTTGACTCCGCTTGAGGCAGGTTGGGATCATCAGGCGCCGGTTCCCGCGAGAGGCCGGCCCGAACTGCCGTCAGGTGCTACATTTTATAACGACCGATGTCTTCGTCGTTAAGATTTTCCAGCCACTTTCGCAGCTCATCATTGCTGACTTTGTCAGTGCCGCTGCCGGTCACCTTGGAATTCTTCAGTACTTCATCCTCGACGAAGATCGGACAATCTACGCGCAAAGCAAGGGCCAGGGCATCGCTGGGGCGTGAATCGACCGAAAAGGTTTCCCCATTCTTCTCGAGCCAGATCAGAGCATAAAAGGTATCGTCTTTGAGTTCGTTGACCACTACTTTTCTGACCCGCGTCTCCAGGCCTAGCAGAAGGTTTTTCAATAGATCGTGGGTCATGGGACGGGGCGTCGTCACCTTTTCGATTTCAAGCGCAATGGCGTTGGCCTCGTAAATTCCCACCCAGATCGGAAGTACGGACGCACCCTCAATGTCTTTGAGGATAACGATCGGCATATTGGTGACAGGGTCCATCATCAGTCCTCGGATTTTGACCTCGACTTCCATTAGCGCATCCTTCCTGCAGGCTTGCCGTCTGCAGCCCGCCTGCTCATGGCTGAAAAGCATTCAGAATTATGCGTGGCCGGAGGCAGTCTGTGTTACCCGCTCCCCGACCAGGCTGTTGGGTCCCGACGCTGTCACTTTAACCGTCATATATTGCCCTGCCCACGTAGGTTCACCGGGAAAGTTGATAATCTTATTGCTGGTGGCCCTCCCCACGGCTTGACCCAACCGCGGTTGGAAGCCTTCCACCAGCACTTCGTAATGCCGTCCCAGGCAGTCCTGGTTTCTTTGGGTCTGTATTTCGCGCTGCCTGGCTTGAAGAATCATCAGTCGCCGCCCCTTTTCCTCTTCAGGCACGGAATCTTCCATGTTGCCTGCTGGAGTTCTGGGGCGAGGCGAATACTTGAAGGAGAAAACCTGATCGTAGCCAACTTCGCCGAGAAGGCTGAGGGTCTGTTCAAAGTCGTCCAGCGTCTCACCGCAGAAACCCACGATGATGTCCGTTGAAATGCTAATAGCACGCTTTGCGCCGCGGATGCAATCGATTTTTTCAAGATACTCTTCCCGGGAATAAGTGCGCCGCATCCGCGCCAGGACGGAATCCGACCCGGACTGAACGGGAAGATGGACCTGGTCACACAATACTGGATGGCTGTCAATGGCCTCGACGATATCCCGCGAAAAATCGCGCGGATGTGAAGTGGTGAACCGTACGCGCCGAAGGCCGGGGGTTTCCGCCACGCGCGAGAGCAACTCCGCAAAGCTCATTCGCGCCGGTGAAGGATCACGGTAGGAATTAACGGTCTGACCCAGAAGTTGAATTTCCGTAAAGCCCTCATCCGCCAGCCGGCGGGTCTCAGCAAGGACCTTGTTGGAGGGCCGGCTTCGCTCCGGGCCCCGCGTCCCGGGAACCACGCAATAGCTGCAGGCTTTGTCGCATCCTTCAATAATGGTGATGTAGGCGCGGAAGCGATTATCGCGCCGCGTCATCTCGGTTTCAAAACAGTCTTCGGTCTTGAGGTTCAGCCCTATAACCCGGCGGTGACCTGTTTCCAGTTCTGTCAGCAATTCCGGAAGCTTCGGATAACTCGCTGAACCGCAAACCAGGCTGACGTGGGGAGCGCGTTCAAAGATATGCTCCGCTTCCTGCTGGGCCACGCAGCCCAGCACGCCGAAGATTTTTTCCTCTCCGGCGCGCTTTTTGCGGAATGTGCCCAGCCGGGAAAAAACTTTTTGCGCCGCCTTCTCGCGAATGCTGCAGGTGTTGTAAAAAATGATTTCAGCGTCATCGGGGGTCGAAACGGGGCGATAACCGCGCGCCATCAGGACGCCAGCCACCTTCTCGGAGTCGTGAACGTTCATCTGGCAGCCGAAGGTTTCAATGTAGAAAGGCTTGCCTTCGGAGCTGGGTACGGATGAAAGGTCGCATCTGCCCTTCGCGCTTTCCACCCGTGGTTCGCCGCCGGACAAGATTGGAAAAAATTCACTACTCATCAGGGAAAATGCCACCTCACTTCGTTCAGTATATCTTGAGAGAGTTGATTTGGATAGCAGCGATGTTGTTCCACCGATTTTTTATCTGCCGTGAGGCCGGAAATGAACTTCAATTTAAACCACGGCCTGTTTCAGCATCGTGGCAGCGTGCTTCAAAACAGCGTCTGTCACGCGCGATCCGGATAGCATTCGTGCCAGTTCGCCGGCGCGTTCCTTATCATTCGAGAGATGCCGGACACTTGTATGTGAGCGCCCTCCGCGCTCATATTTTTCCACGTAATAATGATGATCGGCGAAACATGCGATCTGCGCGAGGTGCGTGACGCAGATCACCTGGGCGGTCTGCGCCAGGCGCTTGAGCCGCTGGCCCACGGTCTCCGCCACCCGGCCGCCGATACCGGTATCGACCTCGTCAAAAATGAAAGTGGGACCCGTTGCCTTCTTTGCGCCGTTGCCGCCCGCCAGCCGCTCAGTGCCCAGGACCGTCTTGAGAGCCAGCATGATGCGGGAAAGTTCACCGCCGGAAGCAATCCTGCCCAGCGGGCGAAGGTCTTCACCGGGATTGGGTGAAATCAGGAACTCGATGCTGTCGATCCCGTTTGGTCCTGCGGCGGGGCCTTCTGCCTCAACTGCAGTTTCAAACCGGACAGCAAACCGGGCCTTCTCCATGCTGAGCCCCGCGAGTTCTTTTCGAACGAGCGTCTCCAGCCGTCCTGCTGCTTCATGACGCTTCTGCGAAAGCTGCTCGGCCGCTTTCCGGTATCTTGCCGCTGATTGTTTCAACTCGCGTGACAGTTCCTCCCGGCGTTCGTCGGAGTTCTCAAAACCCGAAAGCTGCTGCCGGATCCGCTCACGGTAGTTGATGGCTTCTTCGATGGTCTTTCCATACTTTCGCTTGATTCGGTCGAGAAGCGCCAGGCGGTCTTCTACTTCTTCCAGCCGATGCGGGCTTGCGTCGAGGTTTTTCACGTAGTCCCTCAGAGTCAACGACACCTCTTCAAGCTGGGCTTTTGCCTCGCGAAGCACTGCAGACTGCGCCTCGAAAGACGAATCGAAAGCCCGCAGGTCCTCTATGGCGCGACCTGCAATGCCCACCTTTTCACATGCGGAGTTCTCGTCGTCGTACAACGCGGCGTAAGCGGCGGCAACGGCTGACTGGATTTTTTCACGATGCGCGAGAACGTGCTTCTCTTCATTCAAACGCTCATCCTCACCCGGCTCGAGGTCTCCCTGCTCAAGTTCGCGGAGCTGAAAACTCAGCAGGTCAATTGTCCGCAGGCGGTCCTGCTCATTCTGGCTGAGGCTCTCGAGTTCGGTTTCAATTATTTTGCGATGCGCATGGAGTTCCGCCACCTGGCCACGCAACTCTTCTGCGCCGGTAAAGCGGTCCAGCAGTTCAAGCTGAGATTCGGGAGAGAACAGAGTAATCTGCTCGTTCTGTCCGTGAACCTCCACCAGAAGGTCGGCAAGCGCTTTAACCGCCGAAACGGTCACGGCCTGGTCGTTCAGCAGCAACCGGCTCCGGCCGTTTGAATAGATCAACCTGCGAAAAATAACTTCTTCCCCTTCCATTTCTTCCAACCCCAGTTGTTCAGCCCATTGCCGCCATGCGGGCTGTTCCGGTAATCGAAAAACGGCTGTAATTGTTGCCCTTTCGCAGCCCGTTCTGATGACGTCGGTTGCTGCCCTGCCGCCCAGAGCCAGCCCCAGCGCACCTACAACGATGGATTTGCCCGAGCCCGTCTCGCCTGAAAGGAGGTTCAGCCCCGGATGGAATTCTACCGTCAGGTCGTCAATGACAGCATAATTCTGAATGCGGATTTCGAGGAGCATAAGGTCTCACACTCAAAGCCGGCTTAACTCGCGCCGGGCTCTGGTCCACTCCCAACGGGGAAAAGCCGATGATACCCCGGATTCGCCGAAGAGAAAATACGTCGGGTCCCAGTTCACTTACTTTATTATGATCAACCTGGACTACCAGACAATTGACGGATTTTGTCACCGTATGCTAGGTTCGAGTGATGGTTGTGTTGCACGATTCATGGCATCGAAGGAGGTCGATTGGTTGCAGCCCTACTCGTATTTTTTCAGGGTGAAATCTGGCAATACCTGTCGAGCACCGGTCTTGTCGCGCGCCTTGTTCTCCTGATCCTTCTTTTCTTCTCTGTTTTTTCCTGGGCCATCATCTTCCACAAGTATCGACTCTTTAAGAGTGCTCTGCAGGAATCGATGGAATTTCTTCACATCTTCCGCCAGAGCAAAAAGCTCTCGGAGATTCGATCCTCGTGTTCGATGCTGAAGGGCAGCCCGTTGCCGGAAGTGTTTCAGGCGGGTTACCGGGAGATTGAAAGCCAGGCAACCGTCAGCGAGAACCCGGGCAAGCCGGTCATCCGGAGCCTGGAAGCCGTTCGGCGGTCATTGCAGATCGGTTCCACGGAGGAACTCTCGCGCATGGAGCGATGGATGCCGTGGCTGGCAACGACTGCGGCAGCCGCGCCTTTCATCGGACTGTTTGGCACCGTGTGGGGGATTATGGACGCGTTCCATGGCCTGGGCAACGCAGGAACCGCGAGTCTGCGGAGCGTGGCCCCCGGAATTTCCGAAGCGCTGATTACGACGGCGGCGGGGCTGTTTGCAGCAATCCCGGCGCTGATTGCTTACAATCAGTACGTCCAGCGGCTGAAACAGTTTGGCACCATGCTGGACGACTTCGCCCTGGAATTCCTGAATATGACGGAAAGATACTTCACATAAAAAGCGGCACTCCGCCGGAGCATCCGGCTCTGCGCCGTTCCTGGAACTGCAAATCGGGACACTGTGTATGGTCGGCACGGTCGGTGAGATAGAATATGGCCTTTACTACTCCCA
>DASSJE010000297.1:0-3688 GCA_035691365.1 Terriglobia bacterium | reverse complement strand
GTGCTTCACGTTCCAGGACATTCGCACGGCCACCTGGCGCTTTATGATCGAACGTTCGGGGCATTGTTTGCCGGCGATGCGGTTCAGGGGCGCGGCTGCCCCAAGGCAACGGGAGAAATGGCCATCCCCGTCACCTACTACCACGTGGACACTTACCTTTCCACCATTCGCCACTTTGAACACCTGCCCATCAGTGTTCTTTATACCGGCCACTGGCCGGTGATGCGCGGCGAGGAAGTGAAGGAATTTCTTGCGGAGTCGCGCCGTACGGTTGAATTTGTGGATCGGGTGATCCTTCGTAGCCTGGAGACGAACCGTTCGGGAATGACGATGAAGGACCTGATCGATACGGTGGCCGCCGCCGTTGGCGACTGGCCTGACGATGGTGTCTTCCTGGCCATGTTTCCCATCAAGGGCCACATGGACCGACTGGAGCAGCAAGGCAAGGTGAACCTGGACCGGGGCAGCCACCCGGCGAAATGGGTAAAGGCATGACCCAGTCGGGCGATTCCTGAACAACTGCCGTCCGCGATGAAATTCAGCGGTTATATTTGGGCGTGACCCCGCGCAACCTGCCCCAAACCTCGTCGCAGCGCTCAAGCACATCGCCGGGAAGCTTCGGCGCCGAACACGCCTTCAGATTTTCTTCCAGTTGTTCAAGCTTCGAGGCGCCGAGGATGACGGAATCAACCTGGTCCTGGCTCAGCACCCATTGGAGCGCCAGTTCCACTAACGTCTTTCCGGCATCGTTGGCAACAGACTTGAATTCTTCAACAGCGGCAAAGTCGTCGTCGTGCCAATAGCGATCCAGGTACATCTTGTTTCCGTCAAAGCGCGAGCCGGCGATTGGATTGCTCTCGCGCAATTGTTTGCCCGTTAATAATCCGCCGGCAAGTGGGTTGTATGGAATCACGGCAACGCCATAGCGTTTGCAGAAAGGCAGGTATTCATCTTCAATGGCGCGGGCCAGCATGTTATACATGGGCTGCGAGATGAAAGGCGGCTGGAATCCGTTCTTCTGCGAGATGCAGTGGATTTCCGCCACCTGCCACGCAGCATAGTTCGAAACGGCCGGGTAACGCACCTTCCCTGCCTTCACCAGCTCATCCATCGCGGCGAGAGTTTCTTCAATCGGCACATCGTAGTCCGGCTGATGGAGATAATAAAGGTCGACATAATCCGTCTGAAGGCGCTGCAAGCTGGCATCAATGGCCTTCCGGATGGCCGCGCGAGAGAGGCCCGATTCGTCCGCGGCATCGCCCATCTTTCCGCGCACCTTGGTGGCGAGAACTACCTTGTCACGCCTGCCCTTCAACAGCTTTCCGATCATTGCTTCTGATACACCTTTGTTATAAATGTTTGCAGTGTCGATAAAATTGATTCCAGCATTCAGGCAAAGGTCAATCATTCGACGCCCGGCGTTTTCGTCCGCCTGGGAGCCGAGCGTCATGGTCCCAAATGAAACGCGCGAGACTTTCAAGCCCGTATTGGGCAGAGTGCGATAGTCCATTCAAACCTCCTGAGTTTCCGGCACAAGCAACCCGGCTGGACGAATCAATGCCTTGTTATGTATTCCCCAAAGACATCTTAACAACATCGCGGAGAAAAATTCAGACCGGTGGTTATGGCATCCAGCACGCCCGGCGAGAGCCCCAAGGACGGGGCTTCATCACGGCGGGGGGTATGTCACCCTGCCCAGGATTTGCATCCTCACGATGCCCTTGCCCGGTTTTTCATATGGTGCAAAGCGTGCCTACTCTGAAGCCGGTTGCGAAGGCTCAGGCCGTTCGCCGGGATTCTGTCGAGGAGGTCGCTCACCAAGACTCTTCTGGATGTCCGTAATGATCTGCTTCCCGTGGAAGCGGCCGTTTTCTATGAAGATCTCGTTGGTATGCCGGCCGGAAATTACCACGCCGGCAAGGTAAACTCCGGCAACATTGCTCTGGCGGGTTTTGGTATTGCAGTTGGGCCGCGACGTTTTAGGATCAATTTCAACTCCCACGCGGCGCAGGAAATCAAAATCCGGATGGTATCCGGTCAGGGCAAACACATAATCATTCTCGATGCGGATGCGCTCACCCTGGGCGTTTTCGATCCAGACGGCATCCGGCGAGAACTCCTTGACGGCAGATCCCATGCAGGCCCGGATGGAGCCTTCTTTGATACGGTTTTCAATGTCCGGACGAATCCAATACTTAATGTGCCGGCTGAGTTCCGGCTCCCAGTGGATGAGGGTGACCTCAGCCGCGTGACGGAAGAGGTCGAGAGCCGCGATGGCGGCCGAGTTGGCTCCGCCGACCACGGCCACCTTTCGCTGGTAAAAGGCATGCGCCTCGCCGTAATAATGCGAAACCTTCGGCAAATCTTCCCCAGGGACGCCCATCAAATTTGGAATGTCGTAATAGCCGGTGGCAATAATCACCTTGCGGGTGCGGTAGCATTTTTGTGCGCCATCTGTAGTAGTGACGTGGACTTCAAAATTCCCGTCCGACCCGCTCACGCCCACCACCCGCTCCTGGTAATGAATGGGGACATGGTAGTGTTCTGAAACGCCGCGGTAGTATTCCAGCGCCTCAGCGCGTGTGGGCTTGACGTTGACGCTGGTGAATGGAATGTCGCCAATTTCCAGGCGTTCACGTGTGGTGAAAAAAGTCATTCCAGGCGGATAGCTGAAAAGCGAGTTCACGAGACACCCCTTTTCCACTACCTGCACGCTGAAATTGCCGCGAATGGCTTCAATCGCGCAGGCCAGGCCTGTAGGGCCAGCGCCCACCACCAGTACGTCAAGAACGTCGTCCATTCCCTGTTGTCCTTTCCCAAAAGAGGCGTCAGTCTACATGTTTAAGAATCTCAGATCCTCGGCACCCATTTGGGGTGCTGCGCATAATTGCCGGAGGGAATCCGGTGCCCGGAAGCGCGCTTGCGTGACAGCCAATAAATCCAGGCGCGTATCTCGTCACCGTTCGCCATTGACACAATGGTTTCTTTGCGCTCGAACCCATCCAATGCCGGCCTTGTGTGGTCATATCCCTCGAAGCTGTCCAGGACCTTGAAGGCTACTTCGGCCCGCGGCAGCCAATAAAGCTCGCCCTCCACGCGCGCCCACTCACTTTTGCCTTCCGCTGCTCCGGGATATTCACCGAAGTCGTAGAGTTCGCCACAAACGTGCCCTTTGCCAAGGAAACGGGGGCGGCACCGCAGCAGCAAGCCGTGGGAGCGGAAACCTTTGCGGAGCGTGCCATACACGAACAATCGGCCGCCGGCTCGATTCTGCAGATGGCCAGGATTATCCATTTTATCGTCCTTCACTTCCTGGCGGGTCCAAAACGGTTGCTGCCACAATTTCTCAGGCACACTCCGGGGCGGGAGATAAACATGCCTGGCCGACGTGAGCGACAAATCGACTACGGGGAGGCGATCCGGGTGTCATCCCTACCTTAACGATAAAGCACGGGCCAGGGCGTTTTTTGGCCCCCAGTTACAGATCAGTTCTGGTTTTCGAGCTCTTCCAGCACGCGGCGCAAAGTGGCGATCACCTGTTCGCGCTTCACGTTGCCCTTGCTGAACTGCAACGTCAGCTTGAAATCTTTGGTCGGGGGGACGAACCGGAAAAATCGGGTGCGTGGTTTACTTTGGGGATTGCGTTCCTGGCGGGCCTGGTCGCGGTTCAGAGTTCCTGCGGCGAAGC
>DASSJE010000296.1:0-6212 GCA_035691365.1 Terriglobia bacterium | reverse complement strand
ATCTGACGAACCACGGATGAGCATGATTCCCGGGAGGCACTCAAGCCACCATGAATGAACCTGCCGGAGCGGTTCCGGTCATCTCGGTCGTTAACCTGCGCGTCAGCTACAGCGAGCGCGAGGTCCTTCACGGGATCAGCTTCGACGTCCGGCGTGGAGAGACGCTGGTGATCCTGGGCGGGTCCGGTTCGGGGAAAAGCACCCTTTTGCGAACCCTGGTGGGTCTCGAAAAGCCCAGCGCCGGAGA
This sequence comes from Terriglobia bacterium, assembly GCA_035691365.1. Taxonomy (GTDB): domain Bacteria; phylum Acidobacteriota; class Terriglobia; order UBA7540; family UBA7540; genus SCRD01. Next base: position 5,965 of record DASSJE010000296.1, on the reverse strand, counting down.
GGTCTGGATTAAAGGGGTGAATATTGCCGCCGCATCGGAGCACGAGCTGGACGAGATTCGCAAGAAGATGGGTGTTTCCTTCCAGGGCGGCGCTCTTTTTGGCTCCATGACCGTAGGCGAGAACGTGGCGCTTCCGCTGCGCGAGCACACGCGCCTCGAAGATTCCACCATCGAGATTATGGTGCGAATCAAGCTGGAACAGGTGGGGTTGGCGAGCTTTGAGGACTATATGCCTTCCGAACTGAGCGGGGGCATGAAGAAGCGGGCCGCTGTGGCGCGGGCGCTGGCCATGGACCCCGACATGTTGCTGTTTGACGAGCCTTCGGCGGGGCTGGATCCCATCATTGCAGCCGGTATCGACGAGTTGATTCTGGAACTGAAAAAGGCCTATTCGATGTCCATCGTGGTTGTGACGCACGAACTGGCCAGCGCCTTTCTGATTGCAGACCGGATATTATTAATCGACCGCGGCAACGTGCTGGCCATCGGCAGCAAAGAAGAGATCAAAACCTGCACCCAGCCGAGGGTGCGGCAGTTTCTCGACCGCGTGGCGGAGCCGCAGGTTGAGGACGAACTGAATTATCTACAGATGCTGACCCGTGACATAAAGGCCAGGAATTGACGCGCACGTCCGCCGGCAACGCCGGGGTCGAACCCGGTTCCTGCGGATCGGGAGAAGGAGATCAAGCTTGAATTCGCGACACACGCGGTCGGAGCAGGTGTGGGTGGGCCTTTTTGTTCTGATTGCCGCTGGGCTTCTGATTGCGGCCGTGCTTGCCGTGAAAGGGGTCTTCAGCGGCGGCAATATCCCCCACCGAGCCTTCTTCAAATTTGCAGCCGGCCTGCAGCCGGGAGCTGCAGTTCGGTTCGGCGGCATGAATGCAGGCTCGGTGCAGGCGGTCCACATCGACCCTGAGGATTCAACCCGCATCGAGGTTGACTTCAACGTCGGCGAGGACATTCCGCTAAAAACAGACAGCATGGCGAAGATCACCAGCCTGAGCCCGCTGGGCGACAACTACCTGGAATTGAGCACCGGCTCGCGCCGGGCTCCGAAAGCTCCGCCCGGAAGCGTCATAAAATCGGCCCCCAGCTTCAACTTTAACGATCTTGCGGAGACGATTGCCGGCCTCCAGCCCCTGGTCCAACAGACACTTGAGAAGCTGGACCAGCGCCTCGACGAACTGCAGGTGACGGTGGCCCGCGCCAACGACCTGCTGAGTGATAAAAACCGCTCGACCATCAGCGCCTCACTGGGCGAGGTCCACTCGATGCTTGCCGAAGACCGCCCCAAAGTTTCAGCCACACTGGACAACGTCCAGACAGCCAGTGCGCAGTTCAAGCCCCTGCTCGATAACCTTAAGAGAACGATGGCGAGCGCGAATGACGCGATGGACCACATCAATGCAACGGTGCTGGAAAATCGGAAGGACCTGCGGGCCTCCGTCCAACAACTGAGGGAAACGCTCCTCTCTGCTTCTAGCGTTATGGAGCAGCTGAATCATACCTTAAATTACAACTCTGACAACATTGACGAAATCATGGCGAACGTCCGGGTGGCCACGCAAGAGTTGAAGGATCTGACTGAAAAACTGGAACGCCAGCCGTACACCTTGATTCGCGCCGACAGAGCGAAAGAACGCAAGCCCGGTGGGAAATAGGAGGGGACACAAAAACTGATGCGTCGAATGATCCGACTTAGCGTGGTTACACTGGCCATGGCAACCCTCAGCGGCTGCCTCGGTGGGCGGCCTGTCAAATACTTCACCCTATCGATACCATCGTCGCCCCAGCCGACGGAGCACGCCTTCCCTGTTGCACTGCTGATAGGCCCCATCAGCGCTCCGGAAATTCTGCAGGACCAGCCCATCGTCTATCGCTCGGGCCGTTACGAAATCGGCGCCTACCAATACCACCTGTGGGCCGAACCACCCGCCCAACTGGTGAAGACGCTGCTGATGCGGCGGCTTCGTGGCTCGGGAAAGTACCAGTCTGTGACCCAGCTTGGCGGGTCAACGCAGGGTAACTTTTTACTGCGCGGCCGGCTATACAACTTTGAAGAAGTTGACAACGGCGGCGCGATTACGGCGAAAGTTACACTGGAGGTTGAGCTGGTCGACCGCAGAATCCACAAGTCTGTATGGACCCATTTCTACTCGAGGACGGAGCCGGTGCAAGGCAAAGGGATCACGGACGTCGTGGCCGCGCTCGACCACAATCTGGAACAGGGCCTCAACGAGGTTGAGTCCGGGCTTGACTCATACTTTTCCTCCCACCTTCCCCGCAGGCCATGAAAGCTGAGGCGCCAAAAGGTCATCATATGAATGAACACAGGCAGACAGTAATGAATTCCGAGGCAAGGCTGGCCTGCTTTGAATTGTGGGGCGGCAATGGCAACGCCAACCACGCGGTGGAATTGCCGGGCCTTTCAGGATGGATCCACTCTGCTCCAATCGAGACGGGCCTGGGCGGGGGCGATGTCCACTACCTGTCCGTCTGCAGCAAGGGTCAGATCTCACGCATCGTGGTTGCAGACGTGGCCGGACATGGCAGCCATGCCAGTGCGGTAGCAGAGGACCTTCGAAGAGTTTTCCAGCATCACACCAACAACTGGGACCAGTTTGCCCTGATGCAGGAATTGAATGAAGCTTTTGCGCGCGTGTCTCGTGAAGGACTGTTCGCTACGGCCTCCGTGCTGGGCTTTTACCTCGAAGCCGAAGAACTGCTGTTCAGCAGCGCCGGCCATCCTCCCCCTCTTTGGTATCGTGCGGGTGAGAAATCGTGGGAACTATTGCAGGATTGCACTCCCTACGCCGTGGAGATCGGAGGCCTGCCGCTCGGCCTGATTCCCGGCACAGCCTATCGCCAGACGGCAGTGCGCTTGCGCGCGGGCGACGTCATGGTCCTATACACTGACGGCATTACAGAAGCCAGAGACCCTTCCGGTGAGGAGCTCGGACAGAGTGGTTTATTGAAAATCGTTTGCGCTTTGAAGCCTGGCTCGCCCGCTGATATATGCCGCGACCTTCTGTCTGCAGTCGAAACTTTTCGCGGCAGCGAACCTCGCCATGATGATGAAACCCTGCTAATCCTTCAATACGTGAGCTGAAACGAAATTTGAAGGACCACCTGGGATTGGCGCCAAACGACAATCGCGTGACTTGGCACATCCCTCACCGGTTTGCAGCTTGTTGTTTGATCGGGCAAGTGAGAATGGCCCCACAGTTCCCTAGCTCATTATCACTGGCCGATCACGGGGCCTTTGGGCTGCGTGATGGGCAAATAGACCTGGAACCGCGTGTCACCCGGCCGCGAGGTTACACGAATGTCGCCATGATGGTTCTTCGCGATCCGGCAGGCCGTGTCCAGCCCTAGGCCAGTACCCTCGCCTACGCTTTTGGTCGTGAAAAAAGGGTCAAAAATGTGAGGCAAAACATCGGCCGGAATGCCCGGCCCATTGTCGCAAATCTCCACCAGAATCTTGTCGATTTCGCGGACGGTCCGCACGCGAAGTTCACCCTGCCCGTGCATGGCTTCGATGGCGTTGTCGATCAGGTTGGTCCATATCTGGTTGAGTTCGCCGCCGTGAGCGCAAATCAGCGGGAGATTCTTATCATATTCGCGCACCACGTTGATTCCGCGCTTCAACTGGTGGCTCAGCATGGTCAGCGTATTCTCCAGACCCTGGTGCACGTCGGTATTCTCCATGGCCGCGCGGTCCATATGGGAATACTCCTTGACCGCCCGCACGAGGTCGGAAATGCGCCTGGTGCTGTGCTCGATCTCGCCAATCAGCCTTTCAACGCTGATGAGAGAAGCGATGCGAATCAGGGCATCATTCAGGACATTGTCACCCACTTCTCCCGCCAGGCTTTCCAGCCTTTGCGCTTCCACCCCGACGTCAGCCAGCACCGGAGCAATCTTCCAGGCGTCCGGCACCCGGCGCCTTTCAAGCCAGTTGGCGATCTGTTCTTCGCGATCGCTTTGGGCCAGCGGATCTACGGGAACCGCCGGCACAAATTCACCTGCTTCGCGCTCAAAGCGCAGGATGGTCTCGCGTTGTTCCGCGGAAAGGGCATGCCGGGCGAGCCTGATGCTGGCATCGCGAACAGTCTCCAGGGCTTCCCTCAGATTCGCCGTAGCTCTTTGCGCCGCCGCGGCGGGATTGTTTAACTCATGCGCTAAACCGGCTGAAAGCTTGCCCAGGGCCGCCATCTTATCGCGCTGGGTTTCAATTCGGGTGGTCTCGCGAATGCGGTCTGCCAGAAGGCCCACAAAGCGCTGTCCAAGCTGCGGCATGCGCTGCAAAAGCTCAGGGAAAAACTTCTTATGAAGCAACAGCCCGTGAGTTGGCAAAACGGCCTGGCCGATCCCACGCGCCTCTGTCATCCGCGAGTATGGCAGCAGGCCGGTGACCTGCCCTGCAGGGATCCTGTAGACGGGCGCATCGGGCCCGCCGCTCATGACAAAACGGACTTCTCCTTCAAGTATGATGAGCAGCTTTTCCGCAGGATCACCTTCACGGATGAAAATCTCGCCCGGCCGCAAGTGTATTTCTTCACACTTTTCCGCCAGCCAGGCGAGGCCCTCGTCGGGCAGGTCGGAGAAGATATTGATCTTTCGCAAATCGCCGGCCAGTCGCTCAGTATTGCTCGTGTTCAAATTTTCTGTCATATCAGACCGCACTCAAGTATTGATGGATGAACTGAACCGCAATGGAGCCTTCGCCCACGCCGGAGGCGACCCGCTTCACAGAACCGTGGCGCACGTCCCCTGCCGCGAAGATGCCAGGCACACTCGTCTCCATCCAGTACGGCTGTCGATCGAGCGGCCAGCCGCGAGGATATTTTCCGTTGCGCGCAAGGTCAGCACCGGTCAGGATAAAGCCGCGGACGTCGCGTTCCACAACCCCGGCGAGCCAGTCCGTATGGGGCTCGGCCCCAATGAATACATAAAGTGAAGACGCAGGAACACGGCTGGTCTCATTGCTGTCCCCGCAATGGATCGAGATTGCTTCCAGGCGTTCCGTGCCGTGGACTTCCGCAATGCGGGAGCCGGTGACGACTTCAATATGCGGCGTCCGTTTGATCTGGTCAATCAGATACTGCGACATGGTTAAGGAAAGTGACGGCCCTCGGACTACCATCACAACCCGTTTGGCGTACTTTGAGAAATACATGGCGGCCTGCCCGGCGGAATTCGCGCCGCCGACGATGTAGACTTCTTCGTCCTTGCAGGACAGGGCCTCGGTCATCGCCGATCCATAGTAGACCCCGCGTCCCTGCAATTGCTCCGCGCCGGGCACATCGAGCCTCCGATAGGAAACGCCCGTCGCGATCAGCAACGCTTTACAGCTCAGGTCGCTTCCGTCCGCCAGTTTGACCATTCGCGCCGAGCCTTCCGCGCGGGCTCCGACGACATGCTGCGGCGAAAGAATTTCCACTCCGAATCGCCGGGCCTGCGCGACGGCGCGCCGGGCCAGGTCGCCACCGCTCAGTCCCGAAGGAAAGCCCAGATAGTTTTCAATCCGGGAGCTCATCCCTGCCTGGCCCCCTGGCGCTTCCATTTCAATCATCACCGTGCGCAGGCCTTCCGAAGCTCCATATACCGCTGCCGCCAGGCCGGACGGGCCGCCGCCAACAATCACCAGATCGTAGAATGCCATTTCAGGCCGCACGCGCAAACCCAGCTTCTCGGCCACGTCCGTGGGGCCGGGAGCGGCCAAAGAGGTCCCGTCGGGGAAGAACACTCTCGGCAGGCCGGACACGTCGCTGCCAAGGGCCTCAAGAAGTTGCCGAACTTCGGGATCGCTTTCCACCGTCTCCACATCGAGCCACCGGTAGGGCGTCTGGTTGCGGGCCAGAAAATCCCTGAGAGCGTATGCCTGTGGCGACCAACGCGTGCCGAGGACCCGAATACCCTCGAAGCGGGGACGAAACGTCGCCTGCCAATCCTCCAGAAGGTC
>DASSJE010000295.1:0-22156 GCA_035691365.1 Terriglobia bacterium | reverse complement strand
GATGTTCTGCCGCACCCAGCGCAGGGCGGCAATCTGGTCCATCAATCCATAATTGCCGTCAGCGTGATGGGGCGATTCCTCCGCGAGGCCGGGATAGGCAAAGAAGCCGAATATATTCAGGCGGTAGTTGGCGCTGACCACAACGACGCCTTTCTTCGCCAAATTCATGCCTTCCTGTCGTGGCTCGGAAGTTGCTCCCGCCTGGAAGCCGCCGCCGTAAATCCAAAACATCACGGGCAAACGCTCGGAGGATGATTTTGCGGGTGTCCAGACGTTGAGGTAAAGGCAGTCCTCGCTGGGGCCCTTGTCGCGGAAGACCATGTCGGAAAAAACCCTGAGCTGCATGCAGCGCGGGCCGAAAGCATCGGCCTCGCGGACGCCCTGCCAGGGATGGACCGGCTGCGGCGGCCGCCAGCGTAGCCTGCCCAGCGGCGGCGCGGCAAAAGGAATTCCCAGAAACGCGCGAACGTTCGAGCCGGCAACGGTTTTGCCCTGGAGCGTGCCGGAAGCGATGGTGACCTGGTCCGAGGCGCGGGCGGCGACGGCGTGGGAAAAAAGCAGCGCCAGCGCCGGCAGTAAGAAGTATTGTACGCAGCGGACAATTCCGTGGCGGTTGCCCATCATCATGTCCTCCTGAAATGCCCCATACTCTACACGAAGTGGCGATGGAAAAGAAACACCTGCTGCGGTGGAAGCCGGTCAGGAGGAACGCACACGTGTCCCTTGGCAGAAAGCACCTTCAGGAATATTCAGGGAGAAGCTTTATTCGCGGCGGTTAATTCGAGGGCGGAACAGCCCCGCAATAACCGGCGGACCCTGCGCGCAGTGGGGAACCGGCGTTCCCCAGCTTGTCTGGCTGGCGCTGGACCGGGCGCCAGTCCAAACGATCAGGAAACAAACTCGGCAATCAGCTTGTGTCCGGCTTCCGTCATTTCCCAAACACCACGCGGGGAATCAGCCTTCAAAAGGCCCGCCTGAACCATCGAACTCTGCGCCCACTGCGCCGTGTTCCACCAGCGCGGCACTTCAGAGTTGGGAGTCAAGGGTTCAAAATCGATGTCCCGCAGAGTTCCTTTCATCAGCTTGGGAAGGCGTTCCAGAACTTCAGCCATGTCGCCCACGCCGCCCATCTGGTTCAGCACCTGGAGGATGGGCTGGAAATAAGCGGTCTCGCGGGTTCGAATCCCCCGCTGAAGCCGGCTGGGATCGTGACTTCCGTTCTTTTTGGCGCTCGCGCCGTTGGCCTTAGAGGCGGGGGCAAACTTTTCCCATTCGAGGCGAAGCGCGGAAAGTTTTTCGCGCAAGGCCGTCGCCTGGTCAGCACGCTCGAGAACGGCCCGCGCCGCATCGTAGTTGCGTGCAGCAAATGCCTTTGCTCCTGACTGGTTGATGAACTCAATCTCTGTCTCCATCTCTTCCAGCAGGATCTCAAAAGCTGCCTGTACATTGGTGGGATCATTATCGACCATCTTACGTCCTCCTTCTATTCACTACACCTGCCATGTGATTTTTGAGCATCCTGGCGCCAATCCCCCATTGGCTTCGATCCAACTCTATCCCCACCTGACTTCGCAATGGTTGCAATGACCCTGCTTTTAATACCGGAGGGCCGTGTTCTGATTCAGAGCAGCAAGCTCCACCAGCCCTTGAAACAACAGATAATTTACACCTAAGTGAGCCGCGATGGTTACTAAAAAATCAATTACAAGCCACATAAATTTTCGCGGGATGATTTGGCGGTTCGTCGTGGGGGAAATCAGGGTGGCTTTTGGAGAGCGCAAAATTGGGAAATGGCTTCACCAGGGCGGCCTTGGCAGCTTGTAATCAACTCATAACAGGACGCCTGTCTGAAACCGGTGTCGGCGGTAACAGGCCCGGGTTCGCGTAATGGTTTCCGGCAACTCGCACCTTGCCGCCAATCCGGACGGTTTTAAAAAGGCTATTACTTTCAGGTAATTAGGGGCCGCTACCAGGGACGGCAAGCAAAAATCCAGATCGCGCAGCATCTTCGGGAAAGGTTGTAGCGGCGGCATTACGCCTCCTGGCCAGGTCGAATAGAATGGCTTTGCGGCGGGGTAAACCCGCCGTTACGCCTTCTCCCAGGGTATCTCAATAGCCTCCTAAGGCTGGCCGGCCGGGATTGCTGGAGCGCCCGGAATGTTCTTCTCGCGGGTGTACACGCCCTGGCCTGGATTAGTCAACACAACGTTGTGGGCGTCCAGGATGGTGCCCGTGGCCTGATGGTACTGGACGAGGGATTGCGCATAAGCCTGGCGCGCCTTTGCCAGGTTCCCCTCGGCGGTGATGAGGTCCCGTTGCAGGAGAATGACGTTCAAAGTAGTCGAAACGCCCAGCCGCAGTTTTTTATTCTCAGCGTCCAGAGCCTGCTGGGCGTAGTCCCTGGCTTTGATCGCAGCCTCAATCTGGGCTTTTGCCTGCGTGACGGCGATTTCCGCGTTGCGAACGGACTGCTCGATGGTGTTTTCGTCGCGCTGCATGCTGGCCTGCATCCGATGCAGTTCAACCACAGCCTGAGCGGCGTTGGCTTGCTGGTTGCGATTGTGGATCGGGACCCGGAAGGTGAGGCCGACCGAATAGCTGGGATATTTCCCGCCGAAAACCTGCCCCAGCGAGTCGCCCAGCCCTCCCGGTCCGGCAGTGGCAAGGCCCACAAAGGGAACGCCGGCCAGTCCGTTGGACTGATAAGTGGCAAAGGCGTCCAGGGTGGGGAGCAGGCCGTTGCGGTTGGACTGAATGGTGAAATCCTGGTTGCGCAGGTTGAGTCGGTCCTGCTCGATCTCCGGCCGTTTCTTGACCGCTGTGGCCAGTGCCTCCTGCAGCGGAGGAATGTCACCCGGCTTGGGTTCCGGCAGATTGTCCGTGGCGTCAAGTTGAACGCTCGCGAGTGTGGGGGTCACCCTTTTTGATATCAGTGTTTTGATAACCTCCTGCTGTTGCAGGTAGGTGGTCTGGGCCACAATCAGTTGCTGCTGGTCGCTGGCAAGCTCTGATTCGGCCTGGACCACGTCCAGTGGGGCCAGGGTGCCAATCTGCACCTGCTTCTTGTCATCCTCCACCAGCTTCTGGGAGTAATCGACGGCGGATTGTGCCACGCGAACCTGGTCGCGGTCTGCCAGCAGGGTATAGTACGCGTTCAGCACCGCAGAAATCGTGATGATAACCTGCTGGCGGAAAACGCTGTCCGCGACATTCATGTTGTTTCTGGCAATGCGGATGAAGACGGCGTTTGCCCGGCGCCCGAATCCGTTCAGCAGATGCTGGTTGAGTCCCACTGTCAGGGTGGTTGGGATCGAAGGATTGAACAGAGCGCTGGTCGAGGTAGTGCTGTTCCGCTGACCGCTGACAGCGGCCAGAAAACTTGTCCCCGTCAGCCAGCCTTTCCCAAAGAAAGTGGAGTAGCTGGCCGTGTGGCTGCCTTCAATCGGGACGCCAGTGAGCGATTCAAAATTCAGCGGCGTCGAGGCATTGTTCCAGCCGAAGCTGAAGCCGGTGAAGGCATCGCAGCAGCCTACGAAGTTCGTTTCAGTAACACCCCCGCCCTGAAAACCGCCGCCTCCTGTCCCGCCGCCGCCCAGGTTGGCGTTGGAAGTTGCTCCGAGTGCACCCGCGAAAAGCGCTTGTGAAATGAAACTACCCTGCACGCCGCGCGTCGCCCCGCCGCTCTTTGCCCGGAGGATGTCAAGCCGCGCGAGCGGAAGCTCGTAACGCGCGACGTTGATGTCCAGGTTATTCTGGAGCGCCAGTTGAATCGCCGAATCGAGTGAGAGTTCAAGCTTGTCGTTCTGGATCAACTGGTTCAAAGCAGGTGAGTTGGCCAATGACGGGCGGGGAACATTCGGATAGGAGTAGGCACCGAATATGGACGGGCCCTCGCTATACTTGAATTCGCCCTGGGCCGGTTCTTGCTGGGAGCCCGTCTGCTGAGCATAAAGACTGCCAGGCAAGACTGCCGCCGAAAATGAAATGACAAGAGCTGCCAGCGCGGCAACCCAGTTCACTTTTTCCAGTTTCATCTCGTAACCTCTCACTCCGGGATAAAGTCTTAGATTTACAGGGTCTACTCCATTACATACGAACTCTTCAGATGTTCAGTTTCATAGAGGGGGGAGAAAAACCCGGCTTGATCGAAAAAACGTCAGGCTGATTCTGTGCAGTTGAGTGGTGATGGTCTGCTCCCGTTGCGGTTGTCAGCCGCCTTTGCCGCAGGCAAACAGGGATTGCCGCGGAAGGGCGGGTCTTGATGGTGTCAGATGCCCAATGTACCATCCGCCGGGCCGTTCTGGCAATGTGCTCACGCCCCAGCCAACATGCTCCAGACGCTTGCCGGTTACGGAAGCCTTACGGCACGGCGCGGGGCAAACAAAATCCTTCACGGTCGAATAGAGAACCTTAACGCTGCTCCCCTAGATTGTCAAGGGGAAGGCTCCGGCGCAATTTGGGGAAAGACGGAAGGAGGCATTCACCGTCGCAGGGCGGTTTGTCGGTTTTCCGAGCCCCGCACGAGCACTGGCGCAAGCGCACAGGAGGCTTGCTATTGCCCAGCACATTCAGGAACCTTATGTTTTGGTCGTTTTCAAGGGTCGAACATCCAGGTGCGGAAGAAACGAGGTGCAGCGGACGGAACTAGTGTTCCGTCCGCCGCGGGAGGGGGGCCTCGTTGGCTTGGCCGATTGTCGACCGAACCAAACCACCTGCAAAAAATCAAATTAATGCTTTAAGGTACTCTCAGCCGGTGGAGTTCCTGTAGATTCCAGCGTCCTATTGGGATGTCGACCTCACCACAAGTTCCTCCCCGGCGGGCCGGACTATCGGCCCTGTTTACCTATAAGTAATATAGATTTAAGTTACTGTCAAGTAAATAATAAAAACTTTTGCGCATTTCTTTAACTCCTTGTATTACAATATGATGCAAAATCCCGGCGATTTCTGGTCCGTAGCTGTTGTCGGCGGAGTTAGTCCCTTCACGGCCCCAACCGCTTGCTGCCTTGTTGCGCCGTTGAACGGCGGGCTGGGAAACCAATTCATAGTTGCAATCACACACGGCCCGGGGTATTTTGTTGGGTCATGCATACGAAATCCTTAAAACTGGTTGTGGTGGGGCTTGCAGTGTGGCTGGTGAGCGCGTCCAGCGGGCCCCGGTTGCAAACCACTCGGGTGGATGGCAGAAACATCCGCATCGAGTTCAACGAAAATCTGCACAGTCGTGTGATCGCGAAATTCGGGGGCAGGGAAATCGCGATCGGCGGCTTCGCGCCCTCGGAGACGGTGACGGTTGCGGGAAAAGACGTGGCTGACTTCGCGTTGCAGAACGTGAAGCGTGCGCGCGCCAATGACGTGCTGGGCGCCGGACGGCGCACTACCATCACCGGTACCGCGCCATCACTCGAGAAAACCGTTGCCGTGACAACCTATGACAATTTTCCGCAGACGGCTGTCTTCGAAGTGGAGTACACCAACACCGGCAACTCCGCTCTCTCGATTGGCGGTTGGACGAACCAGGCCTACTCGGTTTCATCGGGGCAGGGCGGCGCGCCGGCATTCTGGTCATACCAGAGCGGTTCTTATGAGAAGCGGCCGGACTGGGTGCTTCCGTTGAAGGCAGGCTTCAGCCAGGAGAATTTTCTGGGCATGAACGCGCCCGATTACGGAGGCGGAACGCCGGTAGTGGACATTTGGCGGCGAGGTGTGGGCATCGCCGTAGGTCATCTGGAATTGAGTCCCAAGCTGGTCTCTCTTCCCGTCGCCATGCCGGACGCATCGCATGCCACACTGGCCGTGCATTTCCAAATGAATCGCGAACTGAAGCCCGGAGAAACCATCAAGACCTTCAGGACTTTCGTTACGGTTCATCAGGGCGACTATTTCCGCAGCCTCAGGGAATACCGGCGGGCGATGATCAAAGAAGGCGTGGAATTCAAGCCTTCGCCTGACGACGCCTTCGGTCCCATCTGGTGCGCCTGGGGTTTTGGCAGGACTTGCACCCCGCAGCAGGTTTACAACGCTTTGCCGATGGTGAAAAAGCTCGGCTTCCGCTGGGTGACGCTCGATGACGGATGGCAGACCGCCGAGGGTGACTGGTTCCTGAACCCGCAGAAGTACCCCAATGGCGACCGGGACATGAAAGCGATGGTGGACCGAATTCACGCTGAGGGTTTTAAAGCTCAACTCTGGTGGGCGCCTTTATCGGTTTCGCCGGATACAAAACTCATCACCAACCACCCGGACTATCTGCTGCTCAATGCCGATGGCTCCAAGCACAAGATTTCGTACTGGAACGCCTGGTATCTCTGTCCTGCAGATCCTGGCGTGGTGGAGTATCACAAGGCCCTGGTCAGGAAAATCCTGGTGGATTGGGGCTTCGATGGGTTGAAGCTCGACGGCCAATTCATGAACGCGGCGCCGCAATGCTACAACCCGGCGCACCATCACGCCTCGCCCAATGCGTCGGTGGAAGCCATGCCTCAGTTCTTCAAGGCCATCTACGACACGGCGCTTGAAGTCAAGCCCGGCGCGCTGGTGGAGTTCTGCCCCTGCGGCACCGGATACTCTTTCTACACCATGCCCTTCATGAACATGTCGGTGGCCTCCGATCCCAGGAGTTCCTGGCAGGTGCGCCTGAAGGGAAAGACGCTCAAGGCCCTGATGGGCGATTCCATCGCCTACTTTGGCGACCACGTGGACATGAGCGATGGCGGCGACGATTTCGCCTCGACGGTTGGAGTGGGCGGCGTGGTGGGCACGAATTTCACCTGGCCGGTGGGATCGGGCCCGGTCAGTCGGCGAAGGCGACGCAGCCTGGATTTGACGCCTGCGAAGGCAAAGATCTGGGGCAAATGGATCAAAATTTATAAGGCGGAAATGCTCCCGCGAGGCCAGTACATGGGAACGTTGTATGACATCGGTTTCGATAAACCGGAAGCCCACGCCATCCGTAAAGACGGAAACATGTTCTACGCCTTCTACGCTTCCCAGTGGAGCGGCAAGCTTCAATTGAGAGGATTGGGGAAGCGATCTTATCGCCTGGTCAATTACGAAACCGGGGAGACGTTGGGAACGGTCCGCGGCCCCGTAGCCACCTGGAATGCCCAATTCCAGAAGCATCTGATGCTGGAGGCAAAGGCCGAGTAACCGGATCCAGCCTCAATCCGGTTATGCAGACCCCTCAACCCTGGCCACCCCCGCAGCCACACCCATTGAACCCAGAAGCGGTATGGGGTTGCGCATGAGCGCACAGTCGCCATACTCTGTGTGAGCATGCGGAACATTCGGCTCATCATCGCCTACGACGGCACGGACTTCCACGGCTGGCAGCGCCAGCCGAACGCGCCCACGATTCAGGAGGCGCTGGAAACGCGCATCGCGAAAATCACCGGCGACGCGGTTACGCTCTACGGATCAGGACGCACGGATGCCGGGGTTCACGCCGCGGGGCAAGTGGCGAATTTCAGGACGGAGTGTACAATTCCTTGCGCGAGCCTCGTGAAGGCGCTGAACGATATCCTGCCGGCGGCCATCCGGGTGCGAAAAGCTGAGGATGTGCCCGCCGATTTCCACGCGCGTCACAGCGCGAAATCAAAAATATACCGCTACCGCGTTCTGCAGGCGCCGATCTGCTCTCCTTTTCTGGCGCGCTACGTCTATCACCATCCTTACCCGCTCGATGTCCGCCAGATGGCACGCGCGGCACGTGTATTGGAAGGCGAGCATGACTTCACTTCGTTTGCGGGAAGCGATCCCGCGCGCAAGCAAAAAGAACAGCGTGAAGATTCAAATTTCCGGCGGGTTTCTCATTCTCGCATCAGCCTGCGAAAGGAATCGCAGATGCTCGTCTATGAAATCCGCGGCTCGGGATTTCTGCACCACATGGTCCGCAACATTGTGGGCACGCTGCTCGAAGTCGGCGGCGGAAAGCTCGCGCCGGGAGACATTCCCGGGATTCTTGAGGCGCGTGACCGAAGCAAAGCAGGCCCGACCGCGCCGGCAAGCGGGCTGTGGCTGGTGAGGGTTGAATATTAAAGAGCAAGAGCATCCCCACGCCGAGGCGCCAAGGCGCAAAGGAGATAAAGAAATGCCACATGAACATGACCCCCGGCGTCAGGTGCAAACGCATCCCATTGCCCCAGGCAGCCGCGATTCCGCTGCGGGTTTTCTCTTCGCGTCCTGGCGGCTTTGCGAGAGGTCTTTTGGAGGCTCTTTCAAACCATACCGCGGTGCGCCGATTATCCGCCGGCGATGGCGCCAATCACGCAGAAGGGCTCCTTGCCGCTGGCGACGGCTTCGGGCAGAGGAGCGTCGGGGGGCTCGTGCGACAGGTCCTCCTCGCAGGCAAAGAAACGGATGAACGGCCGCCGCTTACACGTATCGTGGTCACGAATAGTACCGCGCAAGACGGGATGTTTCGACTCCAGCGCATCGAGCAGTGATTGCTGCGTCACCGGCCCCTGAATGTCGAGCGTGACCTCGTCATCGACTTTGGCCAAGGTCCGAAGATGAAAGGGAAGTATGACTCGAATCATGGAGATTCCTTAAATTGCCGGTGCGGTTTCCATGCCTGTGTGTCACGATCCACAGCCCAAGGCAAACCCAAGGGCTTTACAGACTTCTCTCAGCCGCTCCGGGCTGAGAGTTGCAATACATGGGCCCAAATGGATTTTCGATACAGTAATGATGTTGTGTAAGTTTACGGCACACGGGTATTTCAATCCGTCTGCTTCGCTCAACTGGACCTCAGAAGGCACGCCTCGGATGCTCGACGTAATCGGCGCCACCGTAACCTTCGCCAGATAGCCAACGGCACTCTGGCGCGTCAGCACCAGCACGGGCCTTTGCTTATCCGGCGGGGCGAAGTGATACAGCCTGATATCACCGCGAGCTATGGCTCCGGCCACGCAGCCACTTTCTCCCAATCCTCCGCCTCAGCAGGGTTGTCGGGAAGCTGCTTGTATCCTCTCCGGTCTCGAGCTTCCAACTCCAGCGTTGAAACTCGCTTCAGGTGCTCGCGAAGCGCCTTGCGAATGAATTCAGAACGATTCAATCGTGCCCGCCTGGCGGCACTATCGGTGGCTTTGAGCAGCTCAGAATCCAGTACGACTTGGATGGTCTCCATACTGTGGAATATAGTCCACACCAGCCTCAACAGTCAATATCCTGCCCGTGACAAGCGGTAACAAATTGAAAATGTAGAGGACTCACGCCAGCGTCTGCGCCTCCACTGAGAGCACGCGAGGCAGATGTTCGACGACGGGCTTCCAGGTGTCGCCGCCGTCGGCCGAGCCATAGACCTGGCCGCTGGTGGTGCCAAAATAGATGCCGCAAGGGTCGAGCTTGTCCACCGTCATCGAATCGCGCAGCACGTTGACGTAGCAATTGCGCTGCGGCAGGCCTTTGGTTAACGACTCCCATTCATTGCCGCCCGATTTGCTGCGGTAAACGCGCAACTGTCCCTTGAGAGGATAGTGTTCCGAATCGCTCTTGATGGGAACCACGAAAACGGTCTCCGGGTTGTTGGCATCGACATCGATCACGAAACCGAAATCGGTGGGCAGGTTGCCGCTGACCTCGTGCCAGTTGTCTCCGGCGTCATTGCTGCGCATCACGTCCCAGTGTTTCTGCATGAAGAGCACGTTGGGCTGGCCCGCGTGCTGGGCGATCCGGTGCACGCAGTGGCCGACTTCGGCGTCCTGATCGGGAAGAAATTGTGACCGCAATCCTTTGTTGATGGGTTTCCAGTTTTTGCCGCCGTCGTCCGAGCGGAAGGCGCCTGCGGCGGAGATGGCCACAAAGATTCGTTTGGGGTCGGCAGGGTCCAGCAAGATGGTGTGGAGGCACATGCCGCCGGCGCCCGGCTGCCATTTGGGACCGGTGCCGTGTCCGCGCAGGCCGGAGAGCTCCTGCCAGGAGTGTCCGCCATCAACCGTGCGGAATATGGCGGCATCCTCGACGCCGGCGTAGGCGGTGTCGGGGTCGGTGAGCGAAGGCTCCAGATGCCAGACGCGCTTGAATTCCCAGGGGTGCTGCGTCCCGTCATACCACTGGTGCGTGGTGAGCGGCTTGCCGGTCTCCGAAGACGTGTCGTAGACAAACCGGTTGCTCTCGCCCTGTGGCCAACCCTGCGACGATTTGGTTATACCGCCGCCTGGCGCTTCCCATGTTTTGCCGCCGTCGTTTGAGCGCTGGAGCACCTGCCCAAACCAGCCGCTCGATTGCGAGCAGTAAATCCGGGTGGGATCGGCCGGCGAGCCTTTCATGTGATAGATCTCCCAGCCGGCGAAATGCGGACCCTTGACCTTCCACTTCTTGCGCGTCCCGTCCGATTCAATGACGAACGCGCCCTTCACAGTGCCCACCAACAGCCGTACTCCACTCATGCATTCCTCCTTTTTGAATCTTGTGGATTGCAATTTTCCCGCTACACCAGGTGCCCCGGAGCGTGAAAGTAATAAACCCCCGCTAAGCCATACATCTCACTTCCTGGTGCTTTTCGCAAGCTGTTCTGTCTGCGCGCGCAGGCGCTTTTCCTGCTCGACGAGTTCGGGCGATAGTTGCTCGCCGAAATCCTCGAATTCCATGATCGGCCGAATTTCGATCTCCATGCCTCCGCCAATCGGAGCGCGCTTCAGCCATTTCACAGCGTCATCCATTGACTTGACCTTCCAGATCCAGAAACCCGCGACAAGTTCTTTTGTCTCAGCGAACGGACCGTCGATGACGGTGCGCTTATCGCCTTCAAACCTGACCCGTTTGCCTTTTGAGCTGGGAGCCAGCCCTTCGCCGGCCAGCATCACGCCGGCCTTCACCAACTCCTCATTGTACTTTCCCATAGCCTCAAGAATCTTCGGGTCTGGCAGCACGCCTGCTTCAGACTCTTTGTTGGCTTTTACGAATACCATCACACGCATCCCGATTTCTCCTTTTCACCGTGATATGGGGCGGCTTTCCGCGTTAGTTCGGTTTTTCATGGCGTCCCATCTGCTGATACGACGCGCGTGGTTGTGCAAAATCGACAGACCGGATAATTTTTTCATTGAGAAAATTTGCACGCCGGATCTCAGGACCCCGGGCGTACTGATCTTTTTCGCAGTTGACCATCCGCGGAAAGCAGAATCGTTCAGCAATTATGTCGATCTGTTCGGCTCTGCAAGCTTTCCCGGTTGGGCACGGTCGATACTTTGCCACTCGCGGTCAGGCCTTCGATTCTTCTTCCTTCCTTCGAGCGGCGGCTGCGTAGGGGTCGGTGATGATATCGACCCACTTCGGGTGAGGTGAGGGCTCGGCGTTATAGTTATCGTGCCAGTTCCACCACTTGTAGGGCGCAGTCTGGGGATAACCTTCCGGCGAATCCTCCCAGGTCTCCTGGCGGCCGAGCGGCGTGATATCGAGATAGCCCCAGATGGTCCCCAGCGCCTCGTCGCCGCGGTTGTTGATGAAGTAGGTGCGAAATACCTTGTCACCGTCGCGGTAGAAGACGTTGTGCCCATGCCATTCATCGACGCCGAAGTCTTTGTCGAAGCTGTCGTTGAAGGTGTACCAGGGGAACTTCCAGCCCATCCGTTCTTTCAAGCGTGCGATGTCGGCCTGTGGCGCTCGTGAGGCGTATGCGAGCGTCGTGTCGCGGGCGTGCAGATGCGCCAGGTGGGAAACCTGATCGGCCCCCAGCGAGCAGCCGCGGCAGGCATGATCAGGCCAGCCGAACACGCCGGGCTCGAAGAAAGCGAGATAAAGGATCAGCTGTTTGCGGCCCTCGAACAGATCGAGAAGGGTAACCTTGCCCTTGGGTCCTTCGAACTCGTATTTCTTCTCGACCGCCATCCACGGCATCCGCCGGCGTTCGGCGGCAAGCGCGTCCCGAGCATGGGTCAAGGCCTTTTCCTTCACGAGGAGCTGCTGCCATGCCGTCTCCCACTCCTGCTGCGAGACGATTGGGGGCGTCTTCATCGCAGGATGCCCCTTCTCGAGGTTATTGGCTGCACCCCTATTGGTTGCCATCTCAAACCTCCTTCTCACAATTGACCATCCACGGAATGCCGAAACGGTCAGTAACCATGCCGAAGCGCCTGGCCCAGAAGGTTTCCTGAATGGGCATGCTGACTGCCTTTGCGCCGTCGGCCAGGGCGTTGAAGATGCGATCGGCTTCCGCCGGATCGTCCACGCTGACTGAAACAGAAAATCCCTGCGGTTTCGCTTGGCGGCCCGGAGGCGCGTCAGACCCCATCAGGACTCCGCCGGGTGTGCTCATGCGGACGTGCATAATCTTGTCGCGCCACTCGGGCGGCACATGGCTTTCGGCGGGAGTGTTCGCATGGCTCATCATGAACTCTATTTTTCCGCCCAGCAGCTTTTCGTAGAATTTAAAAGCTTCTTCACATTGTCCGGTGAAGAGAAGATAGGGATTCATTTGCATAGTTCGCCCCTTTCAATTTTAAATGATGGGAAATGCCCTCTGCTTAAATCCGTTGTGAGGCGACAATCGCGTGCCTGATGCCTGCCCTAGACGCGGCCGCCGGAGGTGAACGACGGCAGGAACGGCCTTGGGTCACGCTCCTGCCAGCACCGCCTGACCTCGGCGAGCACTGCTTCGCGATTTGCCTCCATATGCTCGATCATCCGGCGGGGCGCTCCGGTCTGCTCGTGCCGCGCGCCCCAGATGAGTATTTCCAAGAGGACCGGTGCCAGGTCGATGCCCTTTTGAGTCAGCCGGTATTTCAGCTTGCGGCGGTCCGTTAGATCGTATTCGGTATCGATGATGCCCGCGGCCTGCAATTTCTTCAGGCGGTGGGCCAAAATGTTGGTGGCAATACCCTCGCCGGAGTGCTCGAATTCCTTGAAGGTACGGTAACCTCGGACCATCAGGTCGCGAATGATCAGTAGCGACCAGCGGTCGCCAAAAACTTCCAGCGAGATGCTTACCGGACATTCCGACCGGTGTTTGGGTTTCGCGTTTTCAACCACCGGGAACAAGCGTATTGCGACTACTTGCAAAATACAAGTAATATTTTAAGAGCAGCTTCATTTTCCCTGGATCACCTGTTTTTTCAGGGGCGGCAGAGATTCCTGCGCTGGATATGGCGCGCCCGGGTTTCCTGTTAGGGGGTCAGATTGACTGTGGGCCATCTTTCTGCTAGCGTATGAATGTAGGAAGAGTTCTTTTCCCCAAAATATCAACGTGAGTGATTCCGACCCAATTGCCGGGTTTCCCCACTGTTCAATCTAAACCGGAGGTGTGGAAGAGCTTTTTCGGCTCTTTGTATGAAGGCAAGCGTCAAGATCGAGAGAGGTATTGAAGAACTTTTCGGGCCATATGATGCCAATCTGAAGCTGCTGGAACAATGCCTCCAGGTTTCGATCCACTTGAATGCTGACCACCTGAAAATTGAGGGTGGGGAGCTTAATGTGGCGCGCGCACAAAGGCTGGTTGAGGAGTACGCCGAGCTGGTAGATAACGGCGTGCACTTTGACGGTTCGGAACTGCAGGCCTTTCTGAAGATTGTTGCCCAGGACCCGACGGTAACGCTGAAGGGGCTGGCGGAAGCCGGCCGTCCCCGAACGCTGGGGAAAAAGACTATTACGCCGAAGAGCCTGAACCAGAAGCTCTATGTTGATGCCATCAAGCGGCATGACATGGTATTTGGCATTGGCCCCTCCGGGACGGGCAAGACGTATCTGGCGGTGGCCATGGCCGTCGACGCCTTGCTGACGCGTGCGGTAACGCGAATCATCCTGGCGCGGCCGGCCGTCGAGGCGGGCGAACGGCTGGGATTTCTGCCCGGAACGCTGCAGGAAAAGGTGGATCCCTACCTGCGGCCGCTTTATGACGCGCTCTACGATGTGCTGGACCCCGAGCGGACTGAGCGGTTGATTGAAAAAGGGACCATTGAAATCGCTCCCATCGCCTTTATGCGAGGCCGGACCCTGAACGACGCATTTGTGATTCTGGATGAGGCCCAGAACACCACCAGCGAGCAGATGAAGATGTTTCTGACGCGGCTAGGGTTTAACTCCAAGGCGGTGATTACGGGCGACATCACGCAGGTGGACCTGCCGGAAGGCCGGCGGTCGGGCCTGATGGAAGCTGTGGACGTGGTGAGCCGAGTGCTGGGCATCAGCTTTGTCTACTTCACCGAGCACGATGTGGTGCGGCACCAGCTCGTACAACGCATAATTCGCGCTTACGAGGCGTTTGACCAGTCGCGTGCAGCGGCGGCGGAAAGTGCGCGCAGAGGCTCGTAGCGCGCCGGAACATTGCAGTTTTGAGCCAGGATTTGAAGGCCAGCTCTTTCAGAGGATTGCTGAACCATGATTATAAATCGTCAACGACAGTTTACGCTGGACCTGCCATCCCTGCGGGCATATGAACACCAGGTGAAAAGCGTTCTGGACCTGGGAACGAGAGAGTTTAATGTCTGCTTTGTGAGCGATGAGGAAATAAGCAGGATGAACTCTGTCTATCGCGGCAGGGCAGTACCTACGGACGTCCTGTCATTTCCATGGGAAGGCGAGGGGGAAAGCGGTCCAGAGGAGGCGGCCAGTGTGGAATTCCGGAACTTCCTGGGCGACGTTGTGATTTCTGTGGCGACGGCCGACCGCAACGCAACGGCCGAGTGCCACTCAACCGAGGAAGAAATCCGGATGCTGATTCTGCACGGGGTGTTGCACCTTCTGGGGTACGACCACGAAACCGACCATGGGGAAATGAAAAACCTGGAACTCTCCCTGAGGGAGAGGCTGAACCCGCCGCCGGTGGGGCCGGACGGCCAGCGGGCACACTCCGCCGGGCAGGCTGGATAAAACCACAGATGGCCATCATTCCGGGGATCATCGCGCTTGGGCTGCTGGTGGCTGCCAGTTCAGTGGCATCCTACCTTCGCCTCTTGATGCGCCGCCTTACTCCGATGGGCGCCCGGGCGCTGTTCAAGACAGACGACCCGCGGCGAATTCGCGCGGACCGTGAGCGGGTGGGCGTTTCAATTTCCGCCCTGCACGGGGTGGCCATGGCGTTGTACTCCATTGGAGTGACTACGCTGTTCATTTTTTATCATTCCGGGGCGTTGTGGGAGAGCCTGAGCGCCTCGCTGATTCTGGTGATGGCCACCATCATGGTCTTTGACCAGTTGATCCCTTTTGTCCTGGTGGCGCGCCACGATGAACCGGAAGTTATTCTGCGGCAGTGGCTGCCGCTGTTGCGCACGGCGGTCTATCTGGCATTGCCGGTAACTTTCCCGATTCTGATTTCCACTACCATCGCCCGCCTGCTGGAATCGCCTGAGGATGAGGCGGCGGAAATGCCCAAGCCGCAGAAGGGCCTGAAAGAGCTGATCGAAAGCGGGGAGGAAACGGGGCTGATTGAAAAGGGCGAAGGCGAATTGCTGCAATCCGTTGTGGAATTCAACAACAAGGTCGCGCGGGAAGTGATGACACCGCGCCCGGAGATTGCGGCAGTGGAAATGGACACGCCCATTGATGAACTTCGCACTCTGTTCCGCCAGAAGCGTTACACCAGGTACCCCGTTTACACCAAAGTGCTCGACCAGATTGAGGGAGTCGTGAGCGTGCGCGACCTCGTACAACTTTCGCCGGAAGACCAGAAATACGCGACGCTGCGAAGCTTGCTGAAGCCCGTGCGCTTTGTGCCTGAAACCAAGCCCATCCGTGACCTGCTGAAGGAATTGCAGAAAACCACCATGCAATTGGCCATGGTGATTGACGAATACGGCAGCGTATCAGGCCTTTTGACGGTGGAGGACCTGGTGGAAGAGTTGGTGGGCGAAATCCGGGATGAAGTTGAGCCCCACGAGCGTGACATCAGGAAAGAAACAGCCAACACTTACCTGGTGGCCGGGCATACGGAACTGGCCCAGCTCGCAGGTCAACTGGACCTGGAGATCGAAAGCGGCGATTACTCCACCGTCTCCGGGCTGGTGCTGGCCAGGCTGGGACATATGCCGGCCGTCCAGGAAAAAGTGGAGGCCAACGGCCTGACCTTTGAGGTCCTGGAAGTGAACCACCGCACGGTCCTGAAAGTTCGGCTTATCCTCCCTGTTCAAGATTCCGAAGCGCAAGCCACTCATGCCGGAACCCAAAATACCATTTAAATCAGGACTTGTCGCGGTTGTGGGCAGGCCCAATGCGGGAAAGAGCACTCTGGTAAACGCTCTGGTGGGCGAGAAGGTGTCAATTGTGACTCCGGTGGCGCAGACCACGCGCAACCGCATCCTGGGAATCGTTCACCGGCCTGACGCCCAAGTGATTCTGATGGATACGCCCGG
The DNA here is from genome assembly GCA_035691365.1 of Terriglobia bacterium. Taxonomy (GTDB): domain Bacteria; phylum Acidobacteriota; class Terriglobia; order UBA7540; family UBA7540; genus SCRD01. Next base: position 5,873 of record DASSJE010000295.1, on the reverse strand, counting down.
CATCCACCGGCCGCTTTCCAGGCTGAACGAACAGATGATGGCCTTTGTGCGCGAGGCACTGGAGGAGCGCGACCTGGCGCTGTTGATCGTCGACGCCTCAGCCCCCTTTGGCAAGGGAGACGAGTTCGCAGTGCAAATGGTCGCCGACCACGCTCCGCGTGCCATCCTTCTGCTGAACAAAATTGACCGCGTCCACAAGCCCAGGCTGTTGCCTCTGATCGAACGCTACTCCAAGCTGCACAACTTTGAGGAGATTTTCCCGATTTCCGCGCTGAAGGGCATGCATTTGGATGAGGTGCTGGAAGCTGTGATCGCAAGGTTGCCGGAAGGCCCGCCGTATTTTCCGACCGATGCTTATACCGACCAGCCTGAAAGATTCCTTGCCGCAGAGATCATCCGCGAGCATGTGATCCGCAATACCCGCCAGGAATTGCCGCACGCAACCGCGGTGCTGATCGAGAAGTTTGAAGAGTCCGATACACTCACGCGAATCCACGCCACCATCCTGGTGGAAAGGGAAACTCAAAAGCCCATCGTGATTGGGGCCGCGGGAAGCTTGATCAAGCAAATAGGCACCGAAGCCCGGCAGGAACTGGAAAAAGTCTTTCCACCAAAAGTGTTCCTCCAGCTTTTTGTGAGGGTGGAACCGCATTGGCGCGATTCCAGAGCGCTGCTTACAAGCCTGGACTATCGCAACGAAGGATGAGGGGGACGGGCCGCAAAGGGGACTTACCCGTGAAGTTCCTGCAACTTTCTATTCCACGACGATATCCACACCGATGGCGGCGTGGTCGGAAAGAGGCCGGCCGTCAGTCGTTCGGAGGTCGCGCACGATGACCGGACTTTCAACTCGGGCCCCGCGGGTTGCAAACCAGTCGAGCTTCAGCGGGCATGTGCCGTTATGCCGCCTGAGGGCCCAGCGGATAAAGGCAAAGCACCAGTTGGGCACCCATTCTCCCATGTTCGACCGCGTTTTGGGATCATCAACGTCATACTGAATGGTGGGTTCGCCCATGCGGTTCGATTGGCGGTACTCAAACCTCTGCGCTTCGAGCAAACGGAACAGGTCGCGCTCAAAGCGGGTTTCCGGGTGCAGATAGTGGTTTGTAATGACATTCTCAGCGCCCATGAATACCCTCAGCCAAAAACCAAATATCGAATAGAACGCGCGGGATGAATTGTAGGTGGAAGTGTTCCAGTCGCCGCCCAGAACGACGGGCAGGCCTGCCGGGAGGTGCTGCACAATGTCTCTCATCTGGTTGCTGCGGTGCGTCTGGCTGGAATTGGCATCCAGATGGACCGCCACGGCTGTGGCGCGATAGTTAGGGAATTCTATTTCAGCAGCAAGGGCGGCTTGCCGTCCCAGACGTTTCTCGCGGCCGCGCATCTTGTCCATCCCATTCTTGAGGTGAACGGGGCGGGCGCTGCGGATGGGATAGCGGCTCAGGATGGCGTTTCCGTGCAGCCCAAGCTCATTTTCTCCCACCGCCTTCCGCTCAATTCCGGCCCCTTTGGAAAGGTTCAGATAACACGGGGCAAAGCTGTAGTGCAGCCCAAGATCCTGGGCGATCTCCTGCGCGACGGCACGGTTGCCTGAGCGCGCCATGCCGATGTCGGCTTCGGTCAGCAGGTAAACGTCCGCATCGGCCAGATAAGGATGCGCCCGAAAGGCGTCAAGCTGTCCCTGATACTCGATGCCCCGTTCCAGGTTCCAGGCTACAAAACGGTACCGGCTGCGCGCGGGCGCCGCACCGCGGCTGAAGTTCCCGCTATAAAGCCCGTCGAGAACGCCATGGATGTCGGCTTCAAGGGCACGGTATGACGACAGGCTCCTTAATTCAGCGCTGGAGTTGCACCTTAGAAATTCAGGAAAGTGGGGGGCAATCCGTTCACGAATCAGGCTGCAAATTTCCCCAGGTACAAGTGAGGAATCGGCGATTTGAATGACGTCACTTCCAGGCATTGATGAACTGAGGCTCCGTTTCACTTTCCGCTTCCCTTGCAGATTCTATTGAAGAAGGCATAGACAGTCATTATACGTTTGAGAAAGGCCCTTGGTAAAACCCTTGAGAATTGCGTGCGTCGTGTGTTTTCAATTGAAGGGCTGAAATTGCAAGCGCACTACTCCGTGGCACTGATGCCCAGTGTTTTCATCTTGCGATACAGGTGGCTGCGTTCGAGCCCCAGGACCTCAGCCGTGCGGCTGACGTTGCCCTGGTTTTCGTCGAGCTTGCGGAGGATATAATCGCGTTCGTATGCGGCGCGCGCCTCGTGCAAGGTGGAAAACCCGCTCGCCCTGCCACGGGAATGAGCGGAATGCCCTCGGTGGTTGGTGAGGGATTGGGGAAGGTGCCGGCGCTCGATGCGGTCGCCTGAAACCATAATGACCATGCGCTCCACCAGGTTCCGCAGCTCGCGCACGTTGCCCGGCCAGCGGTAGTGGAGAAGGACTTCCAACGCCGGCTCGGAAAAATGCTTGGGCCTGCGGCCGTAGGCTGCTGCAAAGGTTTCCAGGAAGAAATTCAATAGTTCCGGAATGTCTTCCGCGTGTTCGTGCAGCGGCGGAACGTAAAACGGGATGACGTTAAGGCGGAAGAAAAGGTCTTCGCGGAAATTTCCTCTTTGAATTTCTTCTTCAAGATTCTTGTTGGTGGCGGCCACGACGCGAACGTCCACCGCCATCTCTTTTTTGGAGCCGAGCGGGGAGAACCTTTGCTGCTCAATCACGCGCAGCACCTTGGACTGCGTGCGGAGACTCATATCGCCGATTTCGTCCAGAAACAGAGTGCCTTTATCGGCCTGTTCAAACTTTCCCACTTTGTCTTCCACCGCCCCGGTAAAGGAACCTTTGACGTGGCCGAACAGCTCGCTCTCAATCAATTCTTCCGGAATGGCGGCGCAGTTGACTTCGACGAACGGATTGTCGCGGCGGAGGCTAAGGTGGTGCAGGGCATGGGCCACCAGCTCTTTCCCGGTCCCGCTTTCGCCGTAAACCAGCACCCGGCCGTTGGTGGGGGCAGCAAGGCCAAGCTGCTGCCGCAGGGCCTTCATGGGCACGCTGTTTCCGATGATGCGGCAGTCACCTTCCAGTTCGCGGCGCAACTTGCGATTCTGGTCGGCAAGGGAGAGTTCCTCGGTGGCGTGCTTGAGGGTCAGCAGCGTCTTTTCAATGGAAAGCGGCTTTTCAATAAAATCGAAAGCGCCCTTTTTAGTTGCGCGGACGGCCGTCTCGATGTTGCCATGGCCGGAGATCATCACCACCACGGGCGGATTTTCGCCCTCGCGAATTCTGGCCAGCGTTTCGAGCCCGTCGATGCCCGGCAGCCAGACATCGAGCAATACAACGTCGGCTTTTTTCCTGCCAAGAAAACTCAGGCAGTCCTCGCCGCTTCCGACGGCTGTGACTCGATAGCCCTCGTCCTGAAGGACGTCCGTTAATGATTGGCGAATGCCGGCTTCGTCATCGACCACCAGCACCCAATAATTCTTCAAAATCCGCTCCATCTGTTGGGCTACTTTCGCAGATATTCTCTGGCGTTTCTCAAACCGCGTCTTCCGGCGCGACTTTCTGTTTCGTACCCGGGACGATTGGAGTTGCCGCTGCCGCTGCATGCTCGATCGGTAATTCAATTATAAACTTTGTGCCCAGCGGTCGGTTCTCCTCCACCCGGATGGTCCCCTTATGCTCCGAAATGATGCGGCTGACAATGGCCAGGCCCAGCCCCGTCCCCCGCCGCTTGGTGGAAAAGAAAGGCAGGAAAAGGCGCTCCTTATTTTTCAGCGAGATTCCCGGCCCGCTGTCTGCGACCAACAGGACCACCATGTCCCGATCTGCCTCGAACGATGTGCGCACCCAAATTTCTTTGGCCGGCGACTGTTCGAGTGCTTCGGCAGCATTGTCAATCAGGTTCACGAGGACACGTTTCATCTGGTCCGGATCGGCGTGGATGGGCGGCAGGTCGTCGGCCAGATTGCATCGCAGAGTAATCCCATCCAGCCGGCCTTCAAACACCTGCGTCGCCTTTGACACAATATTATTGAGGTCGGCAAAGACCGGCCGGGAGGCAGGGAAACGGGCGAAGTGCGAAAACTCGTCGACCAGAGTTTTCAAGGTTGCCACTTCGCGTTCAATCAGCGCCGAGCTCTGTGCCACCGCGGTCATCAGATCGCTATCTACGGCTTGCGGGTCGGCCCGGGCGAGCCACCGGCGAATGCGTTCGGCGGATAGCTGAATGGGCGTGAGAGGGTTCTTGATTTCGTGGGCAATGCGCTGGGCTACTTCCTGCCAAGCCACGGCTTTCTGGGCCTGGAGCAGCTCCGTCAGGTCCTCCAGCACCAGCAGCGAGCCCACGGCCCCGTGGCGAGCTCGAATGGAAGAAAGCGTCAGGGCCACGAAAGCGCGCCGGCCTCCCAGACCGATTTCCATCTGCCGGGTCACAACTCCCTGGCGCTGGGCGCGGCGAAACAGCCTGGCGACTTCGCGGGCCTCGTCGGGCGCGAAAAGATCGACAATGCGGTGGGCGCTCCCGATGGCGTCCCGGCCGAACATCCGCTCAGCTGTGGAATTCGTACGCATGATACGCCCCTGGGGATCGAAGGAAACTACGCCCGTTGGAATGTTTTCAAGAATGGCCTCCATGATGTTGCCACGCTCTTCCAGTTCCTGGTTGGCTTTCTGGATTTGCTGTGCGGCGCGTTCCAGAGCCAGGCGGTTCTCCTTCAATTGCCGGGTCATCTCGTTGAAGGACTGGATCAGGCTGCCCAGTTCGTCGTCTGCTCGCGCGGGAATGCGATAGTCGAGATTTCCGCTGGAAACCTCGTGCGTGGCGTTGGCAAGCGCCTGGATGGGGACTGTAACCTGCTTGGAAAAAAAGAGCGCGAACCAGGAAGCAACAAAGAGAATGAGCACGGTGAGTAACGACAAGGAGAGAAGGTAGACGCGCCGTACGGCCTTCCGCTGGCGGCTGAGCTGATCATATTTAAATGCTTCGTTCTGAATCTGATCGGCAATGCGCGCGATATTCAGGGGCAGGCGAGTTGTGGCTACTACAAAGCCTGATGTGCTCCCATGGGCAAAATTCAGCGGCCTGACTGACAGGAAAATATCCTCGTCGGTGAGCCTTTTGCGCAACGAAAGGCCCCCGGCAGGCAAACCTCTGAAGCTGTGATTGGGCAACATTTCCAGGACTGCCGGTCCACGCAACTTCACCTGGCCCGCCGCGGCCAGTAGCTTTCCGTTCGGGTCAAAAAACATGGCGGATTCTGAAGTTAAATCGGCCACTTCGCGTTGCAGAATGCGGTTAAGGGCTGCATGATCGCCCAGTGAGGCGGCCTCTGCAAGTTGCGGGCTGGTCGTGAGGTGGACGGCCAGCTGCCGTGAGCGGTTTTCCGCCTGGATTGCGAGCTGCCTGACCACCTCCGTGGCATCGGTATGCACGACATCCAAGGGAATGCCAAACCACTTGTCGATGCTGCGGTTCAGCAGGCCGTAAGAGAAGGCAAACAGAAAGCATGCCGGAACCAGGGTGAGCGCCAGAAACGCCACCACCATCTTGGTCTTAAAGCGCGAACCTAGCTTGTGGCTGCGCCTTTCGAAATAAAGCTTTACAAGATAGCGCAACAGGATGAGGCCGAAGATAATGAAGGCCAGAAAGATGAGTGCGGAAAACACTACCAGGAGGATGGTCTGGGGCGCTGTCCTGGGATGAATGAAGGAAAGGTTGAGCGAAGCCTGGCTCCAGCCGATGAACAAGAGGACTGGAACCACAATGAGCAGGAAGATCAGGAAAGCCCGCCGGGGTCGGTTCGGGTTGTTATTCCTGTCCATGAGCTATCGCACCAACTTGCCTTTCGGGTTTAACTCGCGTCTGGTC
>DASSJE010000294.1:0-18671 GCA_035691365.1 Terriglobia bacterium | reverse complement strand
CATCAATGTCACACCCTTCGTGGATGTGATGCTGGTGCTGCTGGTGATCTTCATGGTTACCGCTCCGCTGTTGCAGTCCGGGATAGAGGTCGATTTGCCCAAGACAAAGACGGTCAAGGTGGTCAACCAGGAACGGGTGGTGGTGACCATCGACAAACGTCAGACAATTTATGTAGGCAACGACCCCGTCAACATCCATAAACTGGGGGACGTCATTCACACCCGTCTGAAAGGAGCTGAAAAATCGCCCGTCTATATCCGTTGCGACCAGGCGGTTACATTCGGCGCCTTTGCGCAGGTTCTCGACGCGCTCGAGCAGGCCAACATCACTAATACCAGCGTTGTGACCGAACCTCTGGATACCAAGGGAAACCATTAACTGAAGCGACCGGTCCTGCAAAGCGATTCAGCTATGGATGCAGCCTTATTCCCAGCCTTCGACCATCGTGACAGCCTTCGCGGCGCGCTGGTGGCGTCCATCATTTTCCATGTGGCGATCACTCTTTTCTCCCTTGGTTATACGCTTTTGGGATCAAAGCTTGGCACCGGGTGGGGCCAGTCATTGAATAAAGGCAATGCAGTCCGTGTAAAAGCTGTCGCTACCCTGCCCGGCATTCCCCTGCCCACCCCTAAGATCACGACGCCGAACACCGTGAAGGTGGAGGATCCGGGCCTTTACAAGAATGAGCCCGTTCCCAAACCACCGCCGGACCTGATGGCCCAAAAGATTCCCAAGTTTAAGGAAGCCGTCAAGCCTGAGCACAAGAAGATTCTTAAGAACCCGCGCATTGCGAAGGAAAAAATCGAGCCGCCCCCGAATGCCGTGCCTTACGGCCAGGGCGGACAGCCGCAGATGAGTTACAGTTCAGTCACCACCTCTTCCGGAGAGGCGGGCATCGCGGTTGGGCAGCAGGATTTTGGCGACCGTTTCGGCTGGTATGTTCAGGCTGTGCGGAACCGAGTCAGCAGCAACTGGCTGCTTTCCACCATTAGCCCCAGCATTCTGAACGCGCCGCGGGTTTACGTTGAGTTCGATATTAACAAGGATGGAAGCGTCAGCAACCCCCACGTTACGCAATCCAGCGGGATTGCGGAAGTGGACCGTTCGGCATTGAGAGCGGTTCTTGCTTCCAGCCCTCTTGCGCCGCTGCCACCGGATTATTCAGGCAGCAAGGTTTCAGTGGACTTTTACTTTGATCTGAAGCGCTGAGCTTCCAGTCTCTCGGCAAAGAAGCCGCTTCAGAAACATCTATACATAGGGGTGCAGCATCTTTCTAATGATGAAACATCGACGCCTGAACTATCTTTTTCTTTTAGCAATTCCTCTGGCCGCCTTTCTATGCTTTCCCAAGGTGGCGAAAAGTCAGGGTTGGTTCCGTACCGGGATCAATATGGGGCAGGCGACCATCCGGATTGCGGTCCCTGATTTTGCCGCCCGCTCTTCGGACCCGAAACTGGTTGGCCTGACGAATGACTTCAACCAGGTCCTTTGGAATGACCTGAACAACTCAGGCATTGTTGTGGTCATTAGTAAAAGCCTCTATCCCGTGAAGACTCCTCAGGAGCCCCAGGACGTTGATTTCAACGGTTGGAGCAACCCGCCCGCTTCGGCGCAAATGCTGGCTTTCGGCTACACCGAAGAACGGAACAACAGTCTTGTGGTGACGGCCCGCCTCTTCGATGTTCAAAGTCCCAAGAATCCAAATGTCCTGGCCAAAAGGTACGTGGCGGACCTGAACGAACTTTCGGCCCGCGACGCCGCACACCGCTTTGCAAATGAGATTATCCAGGCATTGGGCGGCGGGATTCCCGGTATCAACCTGACAAAAATCGCTTATGTCAGCAAACGGACCGGGCACACCGAAATCTGGGTGATGGATTACGACGGTTTCAACCAGCACCAGATCACCAACTATCCCAACCTCAACCTCACTCCGCGCTGGTCGCCGGATAATTCAGAAATTGCCTTCACAAGCTACGCCACTGGAAGGCCCCAAATCTATCTCTACTCACTGCTTACCAATCGCCGCATCTCTTTTCCCACCTACAAGGGGCTCAACACTACCCCTGCCTGGTCGCCGGACGGCAAAAAGATCGCCTTTTGCTCCAGCATGAGCGGGGCTCCGGAAATCTACGTTTCCGACTCAAATGGCATGCATCTCCAGCGGATCACTTTTGGCCCTGGAGTCAATATTTCGCCCGTTTGGAACCCAAAAACCGGCAACGAAATTGCCTTCGTATCTGACCGCAGTGGGGCCCCGCAAATTTACATTATTAATTCGGATGGCACGAATTTGCGCCGTCTCATCACGGCGGGAGGCGACGCAGAAGCTCCAGCATGGTCCCCTAACGGCCTTTTTATGGCTTTTTCCTGGAGTGTCAGGGAAACCGGGCACTGGGACGTTTACGTGATTGAGATTGCCACGGGACGCATTGTGCAATTGACCCAGAACGCGGGACGTAATGAGCATCCGACCTGGGCGCCGGACGGGCGGCACATCGTGTTTGAGTCCACCCGTACTGGCACACGCCAGATCTGGACCATGCTGGCGGACGGTTCCAATCCGCACCAGTTGACGACAAAGGGGAGCAACTGGAACCCCAATTGGTCCAGGTAGCAAAATCAAGCCATTTTTACGAGGGTGATGACCTAGGCCAGGGGCTTGGGGGCGCGAAGTGTTGGTGTGTATTCAGGAAGCTTGCAGGGTGACGATGCATCTCAGAGCAGGACAGAAGATCGTGGAGAAGCCCATCTAAACATCCTTCGCTACCGAACTTCCCTCGAAGGCACTTTCAGCCACTTTCAATAAACTCTTTTATGTGCCAAGGGCATTTTGTCGAAAATATGGGGTTGTTTTTTGATTTTGTTTGGTGCTAGGATTCAAAGCTTTAATGTACTTCATAATCTTTTGGGTACTTGTAGATTTAAGTAATTAAGTTGAGTGAACGACTTTTAGGACATCTTGGCTGATCTCACCATCATGAGATTCATCGAAAAAGCGAAAGTGCTTAGCGATCAAGGAGGATTCAAAATGCGACAGAAGAGACGCAATCTCGCGCTTCTCGTCGGGACTCTCGGAGTCCTAATGCTGGCGGCCTCGTGCCACAAGAAGGCGGTGGCGCCGCCACCACCGCCCCCGGCCCCTGCGGCGGCGCCGGAACAGCCGACCGTCAATCTGACAGCCGTCCCCAGCACCATCCAGAGCGGGCAGTCAGTCACTTTGAGCTGGACATCAGAAAATGCCACAAGTCTTGACCTGCAGCCAGGCGTTGGCGCCGTTCAATCCAGCGGCTCAACCAGCGTTTCTCCAACCGAGTCAACCACCTATACGTTAACGGCAAAAGGCCCTGGCGGAGAAGCCACGTCCACCGCCCGAGTCACCGTAACGTCTGCGCCGCCACCGCCACCAGCCGCTCCGCCGGCAGTGTCTGAGCAGACTCTGTTCGAGCAGAACATCAAGGATGCGTTTTTTGACTATAACAAGTCTGACGTTCGTTCGGACGCTCAGCAGGCACTGACAGCCGATGCCAGTTTCCTCAAAGAACATCCGAGCATCAATTTCACCATCGAGGGCCATTGCGACGAGAGAGGCAGCGAGGAGTACAACCTGGGCTTGGGCGACCGCAGGGCTAATGCCGCCAAGTCCTTCCTCGTGAACCTGGGCATTTCCGCGTCCCGGATCACGACCATCTCATACGGCAAAGACCGCCCGTTCTGCACTGACAGCAACGAAGATTGCTGGCAGAAGAACCGGCGCGCCCACCTGGTGATGGGCAGCGAGTAATCGCGGGCATACCGGGAGTCCCGAGCTCTTTTACGAAAGGAGAACGGGGCTTCCGGTTCTCTGTTTTTTTCTTAGCTGGCCTTGCTACCGCTCCACGGCACGCTACACAGGCGGACGGGTTTCCAATATTGCCGCGAGCTTTACAATCAGCCGGCGGGTCAACCCCTGCCGGCTATGTTTTTCCCCATCCGGCAAGCCAGTTGACCTGGTCAATAGCGGAAGGATAGACTGACAAGTGTTTGAATCTTAATGCCGGAGGTTGAACTGACATTGAAAAAGTATGCCTTGACTTTTTTTTCGATTGCTTTGCTGTCAGTGGTCTCCGCTTCCCCGGCTTTTGGCGTGAGCCGCGAGATTATCCAGATGATGCAACAACTGGACACGTTGCAGCAGAGCGTCCAGGCCCTTCAGAATACAGTCAGCACGCAAACCGCAATCCTGCACACTTTACTTCAACAAACGGTGCATGACGTCACCCAGATGAAGGACCAGATGGCTGAGCTGCAGAAGAATACTGAGCAGAACCTTGCCGCTTCATCGAACAAGATGGATTCCATGTCTGGTCAGGTCCAGGCCCTCAGTTCCAGTCTGGACCAGACCCAGGCGCAGATCACCAAGCTCAGTGAGCAGCTTGCTCAGACCCAGAAGGTCCTTCAGACTTTGAATTCTCCGCCGCCTGCTGCCGGGACGCCCGGGGTTCCCCTCGCGCAGCCTGGCGATACAAACGGAGCAGGCGCCGGTGCTGCGCCCACAGGCCCCGGGGCCGCCGCAGCCAATGTCCCGGACCCGAATTCCCTGTACAACTCGGCGATGAGCAGCTTCAACAGCGGCCAGTATGCACTGGCCATCCAGGGCTTCCAGGAGTTCCTCCAGACCTATGGGACGACGGCACGGGCCTCCAGCGCGCAGTATTATATTGGTGAGAGCTACTACAACAACGGGGATTACAAGCACGCAATCGAAGCCTATGACAAGTGCATCGAGCGTTATCCCGACGGCGACAAAACGCTTTCCGCGCGCCTCAAGAAGGGTTATGCCCTGCTCGCTGGCGGCAATAAAGCTGCCGGAATCCGCGAACTGCGTGCCCTGGTGGAGCAGCATCCTCAGGCCAACGAGTCCGATCTTGCGGCCCAGCGGTTGAAGCAGCTGGGCATCATCATCCATGCCCGGCGCAGGGGGTAGCGGCGGTGCTTGTGTAAGGCGGCTACTTCTGATAGCAAAAATGAGGTATGTATGGCTGGCACCGTAAATAAGGTAATCCTGATTGGGCGCGTTGGCCGCGACCCCGAAGTCCGCTACACATCCGGTGGGGCGCCAGTGGCTAACTTCTCCGTTGCTACGGACGAATCCTTCAAGAGCCGCAATGGCGAACAGCAGCAGCACACCGAATGGCATAAAGTGGTTGCCTGGAACAAGCTGGCTGAAATCTGCGGCGAATACCTCACCAAAGGCAAGTTGGTCTACATTGAAGGCAGCATCCGCAGCCGGGAGTGGGAAGACCAGTCTGGCAACAAGCGCACTACGGTTGAAATCGTTGCCCGCAACATGCAGATGCTGGGCTCCCGCTCTGATGCCGAGCGCGCTGCCGCCGGTGGCCCGCGTCCGGCGGCATCCCGGCCGCAGGCTCCGGAGGAGCCTGCCGACTCCGGCCCCGAGCCGCCACCCGAGGGTGAAATTACCGACGACGATATCCCATTTTAGCCGCGAGTTCTGCTATAGCCACCTCCGCTCTTCCATCTTCGTTCAAGTATGGTTTCCCTGACATGCTGTTAAGCCCGATAACACTATGTTCTATCAATTGCTTTCTTAGATTTACGGCAATCTCAAGGGTTAAACAGATGGTCAAAATACGCCGCTCCGTTGCAACCGGGCGTGTGTTTATTACATCATAGCTTGAAGGTACCAGGGGGGGACTTTATCGCTGGCATTGTAGGGTTGATTTTCAAATGCTCAAGATGAAGGAGAATATCCCCTTATGCGAAAACTGCTCACCATTGCATCCATCTTTGTTTTCCTGGCGCTTGCGTCAGCTCCGAAGGCCTACAGCCAGATCGAACTTTATGGCGGGTATTCCCACCTGTCACTGAGCGGGACACCATCCAACATGGGATCCAGTTCCAACGGCTGGCAAGGCGGCGCTTACCTGCACCTCCTCGGCCCCTTCGGAGTCGAGGCGGATTACAGCAACCACTACGGCGTCAACCCAACCCTTCAATTCGGCGGCAACCCTTATTATGTTCCCCGCTTCACCGAGCTCTACGGCCCCCGCTTTACGTTCGCATTACCCAGAATTCACCCCTATGTGCACGCTCTGGTCGGAACGGTGAATGGCACTGCAGAAACCTTTACCGGGCGGGTCAGCGAAAACGCCTTCGGCATGGCCTTCGGCGGCGGGCTCAATGTCCAAGCCACCCGGCATATCTGGCTGCGTCTTGTCCAGTTGGACTACATGCGAGCCCAATTTACTAACAACTCACAAAACGACGTGCGCGTCTCAGCCGGACTCGTTTTCCGCTTCGGCCAGTGGTAAACACAAGCCAAAGCGCGGAAAATTCTTTGTCCGCTTGGGTTGGACTGAAGGGGAATTGCGCGATCCAGCGCAGTTCCCTGCCTTGACAGCTTCAGTTCGCCAGTCCAGAACAATCGTCTGAGCACCGATGTATACTTGGGTGTGGCGGCCACTCCGCTTAGTGACCGCCGCATGGACTGCCCTTGGCCAAAAGTGAGGACTGATTTCCCTCTTCCGCTGCGACGGAAGACTCGCTTGATGCGGAAATCATTTCCGCAATTTGTGTTCGGCCGTTTTCTAACTACCCTGCCCGCATCTCCCTGGGAGGCTCCAGATGGAAATTCATCAACAGGACGCTCTCGATTACCACCGCAAAGGACGCAAGGGCAAGATCGAGGTTGTGGCCACCAAACCCTGCCGCACGCAGTGGGACCTGAGCCTGGCGTACACGCCTGGCGTGGCCGTGCCTTGTCTCGAAATCGCGAAGGCGGCCGACCTCAGCTTTGAATACACGGCGCGCGGAAACCTGGTGGCCGTGGTTTCAAATGGCACGGCGGTACTGGGCCTGGGTGATATCGGACCGGCGGCCGGGAAACCCGTAATGGAAGGCAAGGGCGTCCTCTTCAAGCGCTTTGCCGACATTGACGTGTTCGATCTTGAGATTGACTCCAAAGATCCCAAGGAGATCATCAAGTTTTGTCAGATGCTGGGACCGACTTTCGGCGGCATTAACCTGGAAGACATCAAGGCGCCCGAATGCTTTGAGATCGAGGAGACCTTGCGCCGCACCATGTCGATTCCCGTGATGCACGATGACCAGCACGGAACAGCCATCATATCCGGCGCAGCATTGCTGAACGCGTTGGAGATTGCTGGGAAGGATATCGCCAAAGTACGCGTCGTGTTTAGCGGAGCTGGCGCCGCGGGTATCGCTTGCGCTGAGCATTATGTGCGCCTTGGCGTGCGCAGGGAAAACATTGTGATGTGTGACATCGACGGGGTCATTTACGAAGGCCGCGAAAAAGGCATGAACCCTTACAATTCGCGCTTGGCCGTGAAAACCTCGAAACGAACGCTCAAGGAAGTTGTTCCGGATGCCGACGTGTTCGTCGGTCTTTCCGTCGGCAAAGTCGTGACGCCTGAAATGGTGCGCTCGATGGCCGATCGGCCCATTATCTTCGCCATGGCCAATCCGGTGCCGGAAATCAGCTACGAAGAGGCCAAGGCGGCACGCCCGGACGCCATCCTGGCCACGGGCCGCTCCGACTATCCCAACCAGGTGAACAACGTTCTCGGCTTCCCTTTCATCTTCCGTGGCGCGCTCGACGTCCGCGCCCGCACCATCAACACAGAAATGGAGATTGCGGCCACACGGGCGCTCGCCGCGCTCGCTCGGGAAGACGTGCCAGACGCCGTGCTGCGCGCGTACGGCTTGCGGCGGCTTAATTTCGGACCGGAGTACATCATCCCCAAGCCCTTTGACCCGCGTGTGCTGATCTGGGAGTCGGCTGCCGTAGCAGAAGCGGCGATGCAAACCGGAGCGGCAAGAGTTAAAGTAGAACTTGAAGTATACCGGAACGCCCTCTCGCGCCGCCTGGGACGCACCTACGAAGTAATGCAGGGCCTCCGGCAGCGCGCCAAAGCCGCCCCCAGGCGCATTGTTTTTTCCGAGGGCGAGCGGGAAAAGATCATTCGGGCAGCCTATCAGATTAACGAGGAAAAGATTGGCCGTCCGATTCTGCTGGGCCGCCAGCACGTGATCAAGTCACGGTTGGCCGATCTCGGCATCCAGCACTTTGAGCCTGAAATCATTGAACCGGAGCAGTCGCCGCGTCTGAACGCTTACGTTGAGGAGTTCTTCCGGCTTCGCCAGCGCCACGGTGTCACTCTCAGCGAGGCGCGCGACCAGTTGATCAATCCGAACTATTACGGCGCCATGATGGTCCACATGGAAGACGCTGAGGGTTTCCTGGCCGGCGTGGCGCAGCACTACCCGGAAACAATTCGGCCGGCGCTGCAGATCATCCGACTGCGCGAGGGCGTGCGGCGCGTTTCGGGCGTTTATGTCATTGTCACCAGGCAACAGGTCTATTTCTTTTCCGACACTACAGTGAACATCGAACCTACGGCCGAAGACCTGGCGGAGATTGCCGTGCTGGCTGCGGAAGTGGCGCGCGACTTCAACTTTGAGCCGCGAGTGGCGATGCTCTCATTTTCAAACTTCGGCAGCACGCGCCATCCCCTGGCGGAGAAGATGCGCATGGCTGCAGAGCTGTTGAAAAAGTCCCACCCTGAAATGATGGTGGATGGGGAGATGATGGCGGACACAGCCGTAGTGCCGGAAATTCTGCAGGAAGATTATCCCTTTTCGACGCTGCGGGGCGGCGCGAACGTCCTGATCTTTCCCGATCTCGGCTCGGCCAACATCGCTTACAAACTGATGCTGCGCATCGGCGGCGCGGAAGCGCTCGGGCCCATCCTGGTGGGCATGTCGAAGCCCGTCCACGTGCTGCAGCGCGGCGCGGCAGTGGAAGAGATTGTCAACATGGCTGCCATCGCTGTGGCTCACGGGCGAGTAACTGCGTCTTGAACCGCGGGAACCTGTGTGTTCTCCCAAGCCCGGATTCTGCGCCGGTCACCGCACTTTCATCCAAAGGTTTGCGCGGCAGGTCAGGCGTTCTTGATGACACGAATCAAGGTAAGAAGAATGACAGCGCCGATCAGCGCCGTCACCAGCGACCCGATAAATCCAAACGAGTAAAGTCCGAACACGCGCAGGATGGAGCCTCCAAGCCATGCCCCGATAACCCCGACCACCATGTCGCCTAACAACCCGAATCCGCGCCCTCGGGTGAAGTGGCCGGCCAGCCAACCGGCAAGGATTCCGATAATTAACAGCCAAATCAAATGCATCGTGGCAGCCTCTGTGTTCAGGGGTATGGGGCAACGCAGCCCACTCGGTCCGCGCCTTCCTGGCGCGTAGCGCACGCGGCCAATAGCAGAAAAACTATGTTAACACGCAAACATCGAGCATGCGGGAGGTCAGCGATATGTACTTCTGTGGTTAGTTTCAGGCGGGTCTGGAGGGGCGCTTTTTCTGGGTCCAGCGAAGAGTTCGCGGGTCTGTTCAGCCGGCCCGTGCTTACTTTTGGGACGATGGCGGCGTGCGGTGCCGGGCCCTGTTTCTGTTCGCATCCCATCGCTTGACCATCTCGTTGAACTTCTTGACTTGCTGCGCGTTCAGAATTTTTCTTGTTTCGGCGCGGGTTTCTTCACGGATAGCCTGGAACTGCGGTTCGATCTGGTCGCGCAGTTGCGACTCCTTATTCTCCATGTTGTTGACAATCTGCTGAAGTTGCTCTGTCTGGGACGGCGACAGCGAGAGCTCCTTCTGAAGATAATCAACCACCCTGTGGTGGCTGAATCTCCGGTGCCACTGTCCCGTATACCAGCCGAAGCAGTACATTCCAGCGGCGCCGATGACAATGCCCAGCACGAATATCAGCAGGAAATAGACGTAGAATCGCCGCTTCATCTGGAACCTGTTGCCTCCGTGCCGCCGTTGCCGGTCGAGGTTGAATCCTGCGCGTCGCCGGTATCGATACCGTCCACGCCCATGATCTGCTCATTGGCCAGCGTCGCCATTTGAGTCTGGACAAAGACGGACTGCGAAATTCCGGAACTCCGGAGCGGCCCCGAAGATGGCAGCGCCAGGATCAGCCCCAGCATCAACGCCACCATGAGCGTCGCGTAGACAACGCGCCTGCCAATCTGCTCGATGAGTTGCTGCCCGAACTGAAATTCCGATGGAGCATTTTCCAGGCGCCGCATGAGCCGGGATGTGAAACCAATACTGGGCTCCGGGGGCTCATCTTCTCTCATCGCTGCAAGTCCTGCCTGGAGCATCTCCCACTTGCTCAGATACTCTTTGCAGTCTGAACAGGATTCGATATGGACCTGGACCGCAGGCGTCCTGGCCATGCCTTCTTCTACAATCTGCCGGACAGCGTCACAACGCATGGTTCACCGTCCCTTCTGCCAGGTTTCAAAATCTCTGACCATTCGCTTTCTTGCGCGATGTAATCGTACTTTAACCGTGCTCACTTTCAAACTCAGAATCTCAGAAATTTCTTCCACGGACCTGTCTTCAATTTCCTTCAGTGTCAGAATCACCCTGTCTTCCGCCGGGGCGCGAGCCAGCAACTTGCCGGCAAGGTCGCCCAGTGCCAGCTTTTCCTCGCTGTTGAGACCGCCATCTTTGGGGCCGTGAGTGTTTTCCTCAATCTGCCGCTGCCCTTCTTCTGACATCTCCCAGAAATAAGTGACCTTGGAAGAGCGTTGCCGGCGGAGATAATCATAACAATGGTTAACGGCAATTCGATTGAGCCACGTGCCGAATGACGACTGTGAATTGTAACTCCCGATGGCCGCGAAAGCTTTCATAAAAATTTCCTGAACAATATCTTCCACGTCGTTCCTGCGCCGGACCAGGTGATACACAATGGAGAAGACCCTCCGCTGATAGACGTCCACCAGCGGAGCAAAGGCTTCGCTCTCCCCAAATTGGCAACGGCGGATCCAATCAGCTTCCTGGCTGGGGTCTGGTCGAGAGTGTCCCATTCAGCAACCATAGTAGCTCTTTCCTGTGTTTTTTGACGAAGATAACGCGAGCGGGGTTACAGGACCGGGAACAAAATCGGGCCCCGTGACGGGGCAGTAACGGAATTTTCTATTGACTTATCTTACACCATGTGCCATAATCCCGCCATGATTATAGGAATTCGTCTGAGGAAGCTGCGTGAAGAACGCAAGCTCTCCCAGGGCGACATTGAGAAACGAACGGGACTCCTGCGCTGCTACATCTCCCGGGTCGAGAATGGGCATACAGTGCCTTCCCTCGAAACCCTGGAGCGTTTGGCCGCAGCCATGGAGATCCCCCTCTATCAGTTGTTTTATGAGGGGGAAAGACCACCGGACCTCCCTAATCTGACCCAGCGCAAGAGTACCGACGAGCTGGCCATGGAGATTCCGGCAGACCGTGATTCGCGGTTTTACCAGAAGGTTAAGCGCCTGCTGGGTAGCATTAACGACCGCGATCGACGGCTTCTGCTATACATGGCGCAGAAATTAGCGAATCGTTAACGCCAGAACGATTCTTCTGTCGGGGATCCATGGGACGCGCGAGGGCTGTTTGGAGGGGGAAGCACTCATTCCCACTCGATGGTTCCCGGGGGCTTCGAAGTAATGTCGTAGACAACTCGGTTCACTTCCTTCACTTCGTTCACGATGCGGGTGGCAATCCGTTCGAGGATGTTCGGGGGGAGTTTCGCCCAGTCGGCCGTCATGCCATCTTCTGATGTCACGGCACGCAGGGCGATAGTGGATGCGTACGTCCTGGCATCCCCCATCACTCCCACACTCGATACGGGCAGCAGAATCGCGAATGACTGCCACAGTTCATTGTAGAGCTGTGCTGCGCGTATTTCCTGCTCCACGATTGCGTCTGCTTCACGGACAACGTGCAGCCGCTCGGGCGTGACTGCGCCCAGGATCCTCACGGCCAGCCCGGGCCCCGGAAACGGTTGACGGCTAATGACGTCTTCGCCGAGCCCGAGTTCACGGCCTACCTCCCTGACCTCATCCTTGAACATCTCGCGCAGCGGCTCAATCAACTGGAATTTCAGGTCCGTGGGGAGCCCTCCGACGTTGTGGTGGCTCTTGATAGTAGCCGCCGGCCCCTTCACTGACACTGACTCGATGACGTCCGGGTAAAGGGTTCCCTGCACCAGAAAGCGCGGTTCGCCCAAGGCTCTCGCCTCCTGCTCAAACACCCGGATAAACTCCTCTCCGATGATCTTCCGTTTCTTCTCGGGATCCGTAACGCCCTCGAGACGCTTCAGGAAACGGTCGGAATAATCCACCGCGCGCACGTTCAGGTGGCCCTGGGTTTTGAGCGCCGCGGTCACCTCTTCAAACTCGCTTTTTCTCAGCAGTCCATTATTCACAAACACGCAAGTTAATTGGTCCCCGATGGCCCGGCTTACCAGCGTGGCGGCCACGGCGGAATCCACCCCGCCCGAAAGTGCGCACAGCGCGCGCTCCTTGCCTACCTGTGCCCTCACGCGGCTCACCGTCTCTTCAATCAGCGATTGCGGATACCAGTTGGCCTCTGCCCCGCAGACCTCTTCCACAAATCGCCGAAGAATCTCCGTCCCCGAGGCGGTATGCCGGACTTCCGGGTGGAATTCCACGGCGTACATTCGAGTTTTCACATTCTCGATGGCTGAAATGGCGTTTTCCGTCCGGCCCACCACCCGAAAGCCCGGCGGGACCTCCGCCACGTGATCACCGTGGCTGTTCCACACGCGCAACGGCGATTCAAACCCTGCAAGGAGCTCGCTGGGCGGAGTAATCTGAAGCTGGGCAAAACCGTATTCGCGCCTCGAGGCCGGCTCCACTTTGCCTCCCAGCTTGTAGGACATCAGTTGTAACCCGTAGCAGATGCCCAGGATGGGCACGCCAAGCTGGAAAACACGGTCATCGCAGGTGGGCGATTCCGGGTCGTAAACAGAAGACGGGCCGCCGGAAAGAATCACCGCCTGCGGGTTCATCTTGACGAGGTCGTCAAACGGCAGGTGGCACGGAACAATCACCGAATAAACGTGCATCTCGCGAATGCGCCGCGCGATCAATTGCGTATATTGCGATCCGAAATCAAGAACAACAATGGGACGGGGATTCTGCATGTTCCTGGTTTGCTCCGTTGCTCCGCCAAATAGACAGAATGCGATAAGAGTAGTTTGGTAGAGGGGGTATTATACAACATATTGTGCCAATCTAGGTTATTTGAGACTACCTGTCGGGTAAAGTGAGCTGCCACGCTAAATCCTCAACGCGTAAGAGGGTCACTCCTGCCTTCGCCACCCGCTCCAACGCAAGCCCATCTTACTGGCGGAATGGCCAGAATTCCCCACCCTGAACTCACGCAAGGCCCTTATGGGGCGCAGAAGCGTATTAAGGTGCCGGCTTGTACACGCCGGCGCGCTGCTGACTTTCCGCTTCGGATTTCTCCCGTCATTCCGCATCTCCGGTGGGCTTTTCAAACTTTCCAAAGCGTAATGACAGCGTGGGCAGCACCAGCAGGTTCAGCAGAGTGGAAGTAAAAAGACCGCCCAGGATCACAATGGCCATCGGGCCTTCGATTTCACGGCCGGGGTCGCCGCTGCCCAGCGCCAGGGGCAATAGCCCGAGCCCGGTCACAAGCGCCGTCATCAAAATAGGCGCCAGGCGTTCTGAGGCTCCGCGCAGGGCGGTTTCCAGGCCCCATCCAGCACCTTCCATCTCCACGAGGTGCTGGCAATGGTCAATCAGCAGCATCGAGTTGCGCAGGGTGATGCCGAAAAGGGTGACGAAACCAACCAGCGCTCCCAGCGACAGAGTGCCTCCGGTGATCCACGCTGCAACAATCCCGCCCACCAGAGCAAACGGCAAGTCGGCAAGCACGAGCAGGAGGTTGCGGTAATTGCGCATCGTCACGGACAGCAACATTACGATGCCTGCGGCTGCCAGCAGAGAGTAGAGCAGCAACTCATTTCTCGATCGCTGCTGGGCAATGGCTGTTCCCCCGAATTCCAGGTACGTGTCCGGCGGGAGAGAAAGCTTCGTTATGCGTTTCCGCGCCTCCTGAACAAATCCAGCCACCGAACGACCTATGACATTGCAAGTGATTGCCTGGACGCGCCGCGCTCCATCGTGCAGAATCACGTACCGCCCTGAAGCTTCGTGAACGTCCGCGAGTTGGCTCAGCGTAACATAGTTTCCTGCCGGGCTGCGGACCGGAAGCGCGCCTATTTCGCTGATCGATTGCCGGTCGTCGGGCGAAAGAATGACCGAAACATCAAACACGCGGTTTCCCTGGTAGGTTTGGCCCACAATGTCTCCTCCGAAGGCCGTCCGCACGACATCGAGAACGTGAACGGGATCGAACCCCCACCGCGCCAGTTCATTTTTGCGCAGGCGAACGATGGTGAGCGGCATGCCCGGCGGCGATTGGATCATGACTTCCGAAGCTCCGGAGATGTCTTCCAGGGTCTGCGCAATCCTTTGCGCTCCGCGGTCGAGATCATTCAGATTGTTTCCAAACATGCTGACTACGACTTCGGCGCGATAGCCGGAAAGTATCTCGTCAATTCGCTCCGTCAAAAAGCTGTTGGCCGAGAAAGACGCGCCCGGAAACTGGCTGATGGTTTTGCGGACTGCCGCCTGGGCTGCGGCCACTTCGGCCCCGTTGCGCGCATTGAGGCTCACCTCAAATTCGCTCTGGTGAGTCCCGAGAGTGTCTGCTGAAAGCTCCGCCCTTCCCACCCGCTGCGCTACTGAACGGACATAGGGGATTTTCAAAAGAGCCGCCGTCACCCGGTCTCCCAGGCGAACGGATTCCTCTAGCGAAGTCCCGGGCACGGCGTCCATGTGGACCGTCAGGTTGCCCTCCCGCAAATGCGGCAGAAAGGCAACGCTCAAGAAATACAGGCCGCTGGCGCCGACAAGTATGACAATCAGAACAGCCCCCATCGTTGCCCGCGGCGCCTTTTCAACCCCCAGCAGGATTTTGCGATAGGTTTTCTTCCCCCAGCGGAGAATGGGCGGCTCCTGGGGCGGAAGCTCGCGGTTGCCGAGCAGCCATAGACACAGAGCGGGCGTAAGAGTCATGGCCACCACAAGTGACACCAGGGTGGCCCAGATGAAGGCGATCCCAAGGGGCGCGAAGATGCGCCCTGCCACGCCGGACATGGTCAGAATAGGGAGGAAAACCAGGATAATCGCGAAGGTGGCATAGACCACCGGGCTTCGCACTTCCAGCGAGGCGTCCAGGGCAACGCGAAAAGCTGAGCGCGGATTCTGTAAAGTCCGGTTCTCCCTCAGCCGGCGATAGATGTTTTCAACGTCAATCACCGCGTCATCGACGACCACGCCGATGGCAATCGAAAGCCCGCCCAGCGTCATGGTGTTGAGGCTCAGGCCCATTCTTTCAAGGACCACCACCGCGGCGAGAAGAGAGACGGGTATCGCCGTGCAGGAGATGGCCGCAGTCCGGAAGTTAAAAAGAAACAGGAACAGAACCAGCACAACCAGCGCCGCGCCAATCAGCAGCGAATTGCGGATGTTTTTAAGCGAAGTATAGATAAAATCTGCGGCGCGGAAAACATCGGGATGAAGAGCAATTCCCTCCTTGTTCAGGCTGGGACCCAGTTGACGGAGGGCCGCATCGACGCCCTGCGTTACTTCCAGAGTGTTGGCCCCGTATTGGGATTCCACCACCAGAATGACACCGGGATCGCCTCTGATGGTCGATGCGCCGATGTCCGGGGCGGGCGCAGCCGCCACGCGAGCAACGTCACCCAAGGTCACATTTGCGCCGTCGTGGTGCGCCACTACGGTGCTGGCAAGCTGGCTGGAGTCGACGGATTGCCCTTCCGTCTGCAGCACGATCCGCTGGTTGGCTGTCTCCACAAAACCCGCCCCGCGAACGCCGGTCGCCTGCCGCGCGGCCGCGAGCACGTCACCCACCGAGAGCCCGAACCGGATCAGACTTTGCGGCTGAAATTGGATTTGAAGTTGCTTGACCTCGCCACCGAAAATGTCCACTGCCGCCACGCCGGGGACCGCCAGCAGGCGCGGCCTGACGGTCCAGCCGGCAACGGTGCGAACTTCCATCAGTGATTTTCCCTTTGACGTCAGACCCACCACCGTCACGGTGCCGGTTGACGAGGTCAACGGCGCCATCAGCGGGGCATGCACGCCGGAGGGCAACTGGCTGGCCACTGTGGAGAGCCGTTCCGCGATCACCTGGCGGTCCCGGTAAATGTCAGTCCCGGAATCGAACACCACTGTAACAACTGAAAGACCCTGGATCGAGCGTGACCGCATCGACTGAATGGATGGAACTCCATTGATGGCATTTTCGATAGGAGTGGTGACCAGGACCTCCACCTGCTGGGGCGCCAGCCCCGGAGCTTCCGTTTGAATGGACACTTCCGGCGGCGCGAACTCCGGAAAGACATCAAAGCTGGCACGGCTGAACGAATACGCGCCATAAGCCACCAGCGCGCACGCCAGCCCAATGATGACTCCCTTGAAGCGGAGTGAAAAACCAACAATGGCTCTCAGCATGAATGGGTCCCCGAAATCAATCCGTGTCTTCTTCTCCAGCGCCTGTTTGCGGCCGGAACTCTTCCGAAAGCAGGGCCTGCGCTCCGGTGCGCACAACCCGGTCGCCGGGCGCGAATCCTCCTGAGACAAAAAATCCTCCGGCAACAGAACGGTCCGTCGAAACGGCAACACGCGTAAACTTACCGGAAGCGGTTTGCAAATAAACCCAGGAATCCCCATTCATCCAGACGACGGCGGAACGCGGAATGATCACACCGGAAAGCCGTGGGCCTGTCGCGAGGTGCGCGGCCAGATTGAGCCCCGGCGCCAGCTCGCCCTGCTGCTTAGTGACATAAATGAAGCTGGGGCCTTGAATTCGGGGATCAACGCGCGGAAATCGCGACACCAGCTTCGCTATCAGGCGCTGCTGGTTGAGTAATTCGAGAGAAATTTCACCCGGCGCCGCGGCTGCGCCGCCCTCCGGCAGAGTGACCTGGATGAGCACGTCCTCGCGATTCAAAATGCGATTGAGGGCTGGAGAATTGCCGGCGGCCCTTTTTGCGATGGTATTCCCCCAGGTCTGCCGCAATGCCGCCATATCGTAAGCCACATCCTGCCGCGCTGAGACCACGCTGGCCTGATCATTCTGGAATACGCCCTCGGCCGCCTGAAAGGCCCTGACGGAGATGTTCTGGCTTGCCTGGAGCGCCTTCAGCCGGTTGTATTCAGCCTGCGAAACCCTCAGGTTGTTTTGAGCTTTCCGCAGATTGGCCTGCGCCGTGGCATATCCCGATGCCATCGCCACCAGGCCTTG
The DNA here is from genome assembly GCA_035691365.1 of Terriglobia bacterium. Classification (GTDB taxonomy): domain Bacteria; phylum Acidobacteriota; class Terriglobia; order UBA7540; family UBA7540; genus SCRD01. The sequence continues at coordinate 1,414 of DASSJE010000294.1, read as the reverse complement.
CACGTCAAGCACCGTGGCGGGAACTTCGAGCTGGTTCCGCTCGCGCACCGCTTTCAGGATCGTGGTCTCAATCCCGGCTTGCGATTGTTCTTGGGCGCTTAGCCGGACCACCGTTCTCCCGTTCACGACAGTCACGCGCGAAGCTGGAGATTCTCTCTGGGCCGCTTCCTTCGGCTCCCGCCCGCGATCTTCCTTGTGCTCCTGCGCGAATGTCCGCACCAGGGCGAGCGCGGCAACAAGCGCGATTGCAGCCGCAACAATCCTCCAAAACTTATTGCCCTTCATGGCATCTCCTTTCCTGGTTTTTCAGGTTTGAAATCCGGCGGCGAAGCCTCGCCCGTTTCAAGCGGGCGCTGGACGGCATCCTCGAGCTGCCCCAGCGCCGCCTGCAGGTGCTCCATCGCTACAAGCTGGGTGGCGACCGCTGCCACACCCTGCAGCCGGACGCTGTTCAGGAAAACCTGGCCGGACTCTCCAAACTTCACCTGCTGCAGCACCATTGGCTCCTGCACATTGCGCACCTCGGCGAGAGATCTCCTGGCCTCCTGCAGTTCCGCAACCGCCGCCTGGTACTGCGCCAGGGCCTGCTCGCTCTCGGCAATGGCGCTCGATTGCGCGGCCAGAAACCGGGCGGCAGCTTCCTTCCGCCGCGCTTCAGCTTCCGCAATAGGGCCCTGATTGCGATTGAAGACCGGCAGGATGCCCGACAAGGACAGAGTGAAGAAACTGTGCTTTTCCTCGAACTGGTAGCCGGGCCCCAGCGTAAAGTTCGGATGCTGGCGCGCGATTTCAAGCTGCAGGGCTGCCTGCGCCGCCTGGTACTGCGCAAGGGCATGGCGCACGTCCAGCCGGTTCAGCACTGCCTCGTGCTGGATACGCTGAGGAGAAACCGCCGCCGGCTCGGGCTGATGGTCAAACGCGCTCCAGGAGAACTTGACACCCTGCAGCGCGGCCACGGGAATTCCGATTGCGCCCGCCAGCGCGGCGCGTGTCCCCGGGATGCGTCCTTCCGCCCGGCGCAGTTCGACCCGGCTGGCCAGCAGGCCCTGCCGCGCTCCCAAAACATCCGTGCGGGCCACGTACCCAACCTTGAATCGCGCCCTCAGCAACTGGACCTGCCGCGAGTGAAGCTCAACCTCGTGCCCCAGAAGTTCCTGCTGCCTGAGCGCCATGAAGTAGTTGAGATAAGCCGTCCGCAGGCCGCTGCGGACTTTCCACGCCGTCGCTGCCACCGCGTAGCGCGCCGCGGTGCTGAGGTCGCGGGCCTGCGCCACCATCACTTTGCGTCTGCCTGCCCTGCGCCAGGTGAACAGCAGGTCCAGACCCAGCAGGTAGGGGCTTGGAATTCCCGGCGCGACCCTCACCACAGGATTCGCCCGTGCCGCCGCTGTCGTGATGGCCGCCCGGGCCTCTT
>DASSJE010000293.1:0-7653 GCA_035691365.1 Terriglobia bacterium | reverse complement strand
CGACCGTTCGCGCGAAAGCGTTGAGAGTTTTCTCTCTCGCAACGCTGCCCAATCGCTCACCCCGGAGCAGAACACACGGGCGCTCAAGTTGATGGAACTGCAGCGGCACCTGATGTTGATGTACACAAGTTGTGGCTGGTTTTTTGACGAGATTTCGGGGATTGAGACGGTCCAGGTGATCCAGTACGCAGGCCGTGCGATCCAACTGGCTGAAGAAATTCTCGATCAGCCCTATGAGGACAAGTTTATTCAGTTGCTTGAGAAGGCCGAGAGCAACATCCCGGCGCACAAAAACGGGGCGGTGATCTTTGACAAATTCGTGCGCCCTGCCGCAATCGACCTGCCGAAGGTGGGGGCCCACTATGCCGTGAGCTCGCTCTTCGAGCCCTACAACCACGAAACAAGAATTTATTGTTATAACATCGATCGGAAGGACTACAAGGTATTGAATGAGGGGACCACGCGGCTGGCGCTCGGACATGTCCGGATCACTTCGGAAATTACCTGGGAATCTGCAGAAATCAGTTTTGGCGTGCTCCATCTTGGAGATCACAACCTGAACGGCGGCGTGCGGAAATACCTGGGTGAAGATGCGTATGCCGCCATGGTCAAGGAGATCATCGAAAGTTTTAACCGCGGAGACCTTGCAGAAAGGCTTCGGACCGTTGAGAAGCTCTTCGGGTCGGTGACCAACACCCTCAACCTGTTGTTCCGCGATCAGCAACGTCACATTCTGAGGCTTATTTTGCAATCCGCCCTGGCGGAAGCGGAAGAAGCTTACCGGAGGATTTATGAGCGCGGAGCTCCGCTAATGCGCTTTGTCGCCTCGCTGGGGATGGACCAGCCGAAACGGTTCCAGATCGCAGCTGAGTTCACATTAAACGCTGAATTGCGGCGGCTTCTCGAGTCGGAAACATTGGAAGTTGAGCAGATCCGGGCCTTGCTGGGAGAGATGGAGAGATCCGGAGTTGCCACCGATGAGGCCACACTGGAATTCTCGACGCGAAGAAATCTGGAACACGTAGCTACTTCCTTTCTGGAGAATCCTGACGATATCGAGCGGCTGGGAACCTTCCACGACATTGTAAATGTCGCGGGCAGTCTGCCGTTTAAAGTCAGACTTTGGCAGCCACAGAACGTGTTTCATGAAGTGTTGCTGGAGCGGTACGAGGCGTTCCAAAGGCGGGCAGCGGAGGGCGATGAGTCCGCGAAGTCGTGGATCGAGGTATTTCTTGCGCTGGGGAACAAACTGAGCGTCTATGTGGGTTAGCGATGATGCGTTTGCTGGCGGTTCCGGTAGCAACCTATAGGATTCAGTTCAATCTGAATTTCCGTTTTGTTGACGCTACAAATTTGGTTCCGTATTTTCACGACCTGGGCATCACGCACCTTTATGTTTCACCGCGTTTTAAGGCCGGGAAGGGAAGCTCGCACGGATACGATGTTGCTGATCCCTTGCGAATCAATTCGGAGTTGGGAACCGAGCAGGAGTTTGATGACCTGGTCCGTAAGCTGAAAAGTTACGGCATGGGACTCTTGCTCGATATCGTTCCCAACCACATGGTCGCGAGTCATGAGAATCCCTGGTGGATGGATGTGTTGGAGAACGGCCCTTCGTCCGAATATGCGCGTTACTTTGATATTGAGTGGCATCCGGCGGCAGGCAAAGGCCTGTTTCTGCAGGACAATCGAGTTTTGATTCCGGTGCTTGGCGACCGCTATGGCAAGGTGCTTGAAAATCAGGAATTAAGCCTTAAACTGGACGAAAATGGCTTTTATATCTGCTACTATGAGCACCGGTTTCCAGTCAATCCCACTACCTATCGCGTGATTCTGGAGTACTGCCTGGCGCGAATCCGCGCTGCACAGGAGGTTGATTCTTCTTTGGTTGAGGAAGTTTCTCGTGTGCTGGATGCCGTGAAGCGATTGCCGGCTCCGAAAGGCGCCTCCCGGAAGCAGATCGAGAACCGGCGAGAGGCGCATGAATGGATCAAGCATCGTTTGTGGGAACTCTACCAGCATTCTGCAGGCGCAAAGCGCTGCTTGGACGACACCCTGAGATTTTTTAATGGCAAACAGGGCGAAGGAGGCAGCTTCGAACCGCTGGACCATCTTCTGTCAGAGCAGGCTTACCGGTTGGCGTACTGGAAGATGGCGTCGGAAGAGATTAATTACCGGCGCTTTTTTGACATCAACGAACTTGTGGGGCTGAGGGTTGAAGACTCGCGAGTTTTTGATGACCGCCATCGCCTGATCGTTGAACTTGCCAGAAAAGAAGGAATGATCGGGCTCCGCGTAGATCACGTGGACGGCTTGCTGGATCCGGCCGGTTATCTGGAGCGCCTGCGGGCTGCGACTGCGGCGAAAGAGGAACGCCGCAATGCTGCTAATCGCTATCTGATCGTTGAGAAGATTCTGGGGCGGGAGGAACCCCTGCCGGCGGATTGGCCCGTGGCAGGGACCACCGGTTACGATTTTCTCAACGCTGTAAACGGATTGTTTGTTGACCCGGCCGGGTTGGCCCGTTTGGACAAGGATTTTTGCGGCTATATGGCCTGTGAGATTCCCTATGCAGAGGTCTGTTACAGGCGAAACAAGCAGGTGATTTATCAGCTTTTTGCCGGTGAACTGGCGGCATTCACTCGGTTGCTGGCAAAGCTGTCGTCGCAGGCCCGCCACGCGAGAGATATTTCGCTTCCGGAGCTTGTCCGGGCCTTTGTGGAGGTCACTGCGTGTCTGCCTGTTTACAGGACGTATGTCAGAAGCTTTTGCATCAGCGATCGCGACCGGGCCTACATCGAGTGGACTCTGGAGACTGCGCGACGCCGCGTTTCTCCCGATGAGGTCAGCAACGCGGCCTGGGATTTCCTGCGCCGGGTTTTGTTCCTTGACCCTCCGCCGTATGCTTCAGCCCAGCGAAAGTTCTGGCTTGAATTCGTCATGCGCTGGCAGCAGTTTACCAGCCCGGTGATGGCGAAGGGACTGGAAGATACGGCCTCGTACGTGTATAACAGCCTGATTTCCCTGAATGAAGTGGGGGGCGACTCGCAGCGCGAAAAACCTCCTTACGATGTGCCGGCGTTTCATGCTTTTAATCAGACGCGGCTGGACCGCTGGCGTCACACCATGAATGCCGCCTCGACGCACGATACCAAACGCAGTGAGGATGTGCGGGCGCGCGTGAATGTGCTTTCCGAAATTGACAGGGCGTGGCTGTCTCGCCTGCACCGTTGGAGCCAATGGAACCGGCATCACAAAACGGAATTCAACGGCCAACGCGCCCCTGATTATAACGAAGAGTGCCTGTTGTATCAGACCATGCTGGGCGCATGGCCGCTCGACTCTGCCGAGGAAGACAATTTTCTTGATCGGCTTATTGCTTGCATGGAAAAGGCCCTGCGGGAGGCCAAGGTCCACACCAGTTGGATCGACCCGGATTTGAAATATGAAAGGGCTGTTGAAACGTTTATTCGGAAGTCTGTCGGCTCCGGCAATCGGAGCCGGTTTATGGAGGATTTTCTTGAGTTGCGGAAAGTCGTTGCGTTCTACGGCCACATCAACTCACTTTCACAGACCCTGCTGAAGATTACATCACCCGGCGTGCCGGATTTTTACCAGGGAACCGAACTGTGGGACTTCAGCCTGGTCGATCCCGACAACCGGCGCCCTGTGGATTTTGAGAAAAGGGTCCGGATGATGGAAGAACTCAAGTCGCGGGAGGCAGGCGCTCGGGAGGATTTGTTAAACGACCTCGTTTCAACCTGGCAGGATGGGAGGATCAAGCTGTATCTGATCCGAAAGGCTCTCAATTTCCGGCTTGCCCATAAGGAACTCTTTGCATCCGGCGAATACATTCCTTTGGACGGGGCAGGGCAGAAGCGCGCGCGGATGGTGGCGTTTGCCCGCCGGCGAAAAATCGACTGGGCGATCATTGCCGTGCCCCGTCTGATCGTGGGACTTGGATCTTTTCCCCGGAGAAAGTTGCTCCTATCCGATGAAAATTGGCCGGACCTGAAACTTGTCCTTCCCCGTGATTGTCCAATCCACTGGAGAAATATTTTTACGCAGGGGGCGATATCGGCCAAACGGATTGCGGGCGGGCGCGGCCTGCTGCATCTGAGTGAAGTGCTACACAAGTTTCCGTGCGTTCTGCTGCAGCCTGCCCCGCAGAAATCCGCCCCGGGATGAGGGCAAGCCCTCGCCACAATTTTGTCATAATGAAAGTAGTTACGGCTGCGCCTTAGCGTTTTACGCTGGAGACCATGGGCTGCGAAACGGTATAGGAAGCCTGCCACGGCTGCTCGTTGGAACGGGAGAAAAAGTCTCCGACGGTCAGAGTGATCATGATGGCCAGCCAGAAAATGGCAGCGAACAGAACCAGCCGGATCATCGAGTGGCTCCAGCGGAGGTGCATGAAGAAGGTGACCACCAGTGAAGCCTTAAAGATTGCGATGATCAGCGCCACAACTGTATTCCACTTGCCAAGGTCAATGTAGGCAATCTGCCAGGTCAGCACGGTCATGACCAGAAGGCCGAGGAAAACAAAGATGTAAAGCTTTCGGGGTGCGATGTGTTCTGCCATCAGAAATGTGCTCCAAGTAAGTACAAAAGTGGAAACAGGAAAATCCATACAATATCGACAAAGTGCCAGTACAGCCCGAACATCTCGATGGGATTGTACCGCTCTTTGGAAAACCTGCCCCGCCATGCCATATAGAGGAGGACCGCCATTATGCCCTCTCCGACGATCATGTGGGTTGCGTGGATACCCGTCAAAATAAAGTAAAAGACAAAAAACAGAGCAACGTGGCCGGACTGCGGACCCGCGTACGTCCAATGCAGGCCGGGGGCAAGGCCGTCGTGATATTCGTGCAGCCACTCGAGCACGAACTTGATGTAGAGGAAGACGCCGCCCAGGCACATGGTCGAAACGATAAAGATCATCAAAAGCTTGCGCTTGCCCAGTTGAGCTGCATGGACCGCCATGGCCATCGTCAAGCTGCTGCCGATGAGGACGATCGTGTTTAAAGCCCCTATCCGCGCGTTCAGTAGATGGCTTCCTGCTTCAAAGGCCGTCATAAAAAGGTTGCGATAGACTGTATATCCCGTGAAGACGCCGCCGAAGAACATGATCTCGGTGGCCAGGAATATCCACATGCCGAGGTTGGAAGCCTCATGCTGCTGCGTCCGGTCATCAAACTGTTCGTAAACGACGCTTTCGCTGTTATGCAACTTGTATTTCCTCCGCGATGCGATCGTAGCCATAAGGCTCTTCGGTTACTACAGGCGTTTCTTCAAAGTTGTGGGTCGGTGGGGGAGAAGATGTGGTCCATTCCAACCCCGTCGCTTTCCAGGGATTGGGCCCCGCGGGTGCGCCGTAACGCGCTGACCATGCCAGATAAATCAGGGGAATAATATATCCAAGCCCCAGAATTGAAGCTCCCGCCGTTGAAATGACATTCAGCGTTTGGAACTCGGGAGGGTACACCGCATAGCGGCGCGGCATTCCCAGGTAACCCAAAATAAATTGCGGGAAGAACGTGAGGTTGAATCCCACAAAGATGATAATGGCCGCGACTCTTGCCCATCCGTCCGGATAGAGGCGGCCGGTCATCTTGGGCCACCAGAAGTGGATTCCTCCCATGTAGCCCATGACTGCGCCGCCCACCATGATGTAATGGAAATGCGCGATCACGAAGTACGTGGCGTGTACGTGCTGATCAATCGCTGTGGCGGCCAGATACAAGCCCGTGAGCCCGCCGATCGTAAACAGCCCGATGAAACCGAGGGCGTAAAGCATTGGGGCTTCGTATGAAATGGATCCCTTGTAGAGAGTTGCCGTCCAGTTAAAGACCTTAACCGCCGACGGGATGGCCACCGCGAAGCTGAGGGCGGAGAAGACCAGACCGGCATAAATGGACTGGCCACTGACAAACATATGATGCCCCCAAACCAGGAAACCGATGGCGGCGATCGCAACGCTGGAAAAAGCGACAAAGTGGTAGCCAAAGATCTTTTTTCTGGAGAAGGCGGTGACCAGTTCGCTCATGACTCCCATCGAGGGCAGGATCATGACGTAAACAGCCGGGTGGGAGTAGAACCAGAATAGGTGTTGGAACAGGATCGGGTCGCCGCCGAGGGCCGGATCAAAAATGCCGACGTGGAAAAACCGCTCGACGACGATGAGGGCAAGGGAAATGGCGATGACGGGCGTGGCAATAATAAAGATGATGCTGGTGGCATACATGGCCCAGATAAACAGAGGCAGGCGGAACCACGTCAGCCCCGGCGCACGCATCTTGTGAATGGTAACCACAAAGTTCAAGCCGGTCAGGATGGAAGAGAAACCGGCAATGAAAATGCCGGATGCCGCAGCCATGACGTGCGTGTTCAGGTACATGCTGCTCAGCGGCGTATAGAACGTCCAGCCGGTATCCACGCCACCGGCGATCAGGGCGTAAAGGACAAACGACCCGCCCGTCATAAAGACGTACCAGCTCAACAGGTTCAAGCGGGGGAAGGCAACGTCCCTCGCGCCGAGCATCATGGGAATCAGGAAGTTGCCCAGCACGGCAGGAATGGACGGAACGAGGAAAAAGAAGACCATCACAATCCCGTGCATGCTGAACAGCTTGTTGTAGGTCTCCGGCTCCACCAGCAAGCCCTGAGGCTCAACCAGATTCAGACGCATCAGCGTGGCAGCCACGCCCCCGATCGCAAAAAAGAACGTGATCGACATCAGGTACATCCAGGCGATCCGTTTATGATCGGTGGTCAGTAGCCAGGATTTAATGCCATAATCGACGTTCAAATAATGAACGCGTGGCGTAATGGCAACTTCTGAACTGCTCATGGTGTCCCCGTATTCCTTTCTTTCGAGCCCAGCGATTTGATGTAGGCCGTGAGCTGCAGAACCTGTTCTTCGGTAACTTGTCCTTTGAATGTAGGCATAATTGCCGGATATCCGTTCACAATCTGTGCGGAGGGGAACAGGATAGACTCCCGGATGTAGGCGTCATTGGCGATCACGGTCTGTCCGTCGTCCAGCTTGACGGGTTTTCCGTACAACCCCACGAAAGCCGGGCCTTTTCCGGTGCCATGGCAGGTGATGCACCCGTACTGATGATAGAGTTTCTCTCCCTGCTCCGCCATCGTTTCTCCTGTAACCCCGCTGTTCAGCCACTTCTCGTAGTCCTCCGGGCTCATCACGTAGACCCACCCGCGCATCAGAGAATGGCCCATGCCGCAATACTGGTTGCAGAAGAAATGGTATTTGCCCACCTTGGTCGCTTCAAACCATTCTGTGGTGTAACGGTCGGGCAGCACGTCATTTTTGACCCGGAAAGCGGGGACGAAAAAGTCGTGGATGACATCCTGGGAGGTCATCGTGAGTTTGATCGGCACTCCCTCCGGAATATGCAGCGAATTGATTTCCCGCTTGCCGTTTGTATGTTCAATGTGCCACATCCACTGCTTCCCGATTACAAAGATCTCCGTGGCATTCGGAGGTGGCTGCGAATTCCTGACAAAAATTTCGGCGCCCCAGAAATACATGATAGCAACGAGGATCATGGGAATGACTGTCCACATAACCTCGAGCGGAATATTGTTGATCACCTGGTTCTTCGGGGGCGGTTCATCCGGCGAGCGGCG
>DASSJE010000292.1:0-29865 GCA_035691365.1 Terriglobia bacterium | reverse complement strand
AAGGCGGTACCCGAAACCCTCAAAGCCTACACGCAGGCGCTGACAAAAATCGCTCGAGGCAGGAAAGCAGCGCGCCGCTGAACCTTTGTGCGCGGCGATAAACAGCCTGAGGCGCCTGATCGGGCGTGCGGCTCACGCCTCCCCGTCACGCGGAGGCGCCACTTGCGTTTGCCGCGATCATCTTCTCAATCAATGCACTGAAGGGCCGAGAATGAGGAATGAGTGAACAGTGTCGTCACAGAAGTCCTGGTAGTCGTCTGGTGGTCTTTCAGAATCTTTTCGATTTGGCTGGTTGAGCTGTTGCCACATCGAATCCAGATGACCTTGGGTGGAAAACTGCGCAAGAAACTCTGCTGGTGAAAGTCGGAATCCTTCGAGACAATCGCATATCCGTTGGTTCGAGCGTAGTTCCAGATCGCTTCATCGTCTGCGTGATCCAAACCAATGAGTTTCACATGAGTGCAACCCGGATATACTCCGCTCAGGCTTTTGGTGAGGTGCTGGGAAAGGTTCTGGTCGAAGAGTAATTTCACGGCAGGGCAGAGGTCAGCTTGCGTTCACGGTCAGCAGCGAAGGCCAGACACGCTCGGATATCTTCGGAAGTCAGTTCCGGAAATTCGTGCAGAATTTCCTGCGCCGTCATGCCGGACGCAAGGTATTCGAGCACATCATAAACGGTGATCCGCAACCCGCGAATACAGGGTTTGCCGCCACGCTTGCCAAGCTCGAGAGTGATGATCTTGCTATAGTCCATATGCTTAAAACCTAGGCGGTTGGCGGGCCGAAGTCAAGCGAATTCCCCTGGGCCCGGCGGGCGCGGCGAAACGGGCTGGATGCGAGGGCGGAAGAACAGGGCCGCGGTCCTCAGACTCGCGTTTCCATGCAATTCGCTACGGCTCGCTCTGGCCGTTGCTTTGGCGCGGGCTGTCGCTGGGCGTTCCCAAATGCATAATGGTGTCGGGGGCCATATCCATGGGGTGCAAATTGTGATACCAGCCGGTGGCGGACAGGGTATCGGGATAATCGTGGACCAGCATGCCCGGCTGGTTGATGGGCAACTGTTTGGCGATGGTGGCGTCGGGCCGGGCGACAAACGATCCCCAATGCGAGTAGGGCCGCGATGAATTGTTGCAGATGGCCCACATGCGATTGTCGGCGCAGCGTGTGGCCGCTTCGCGGGTGTTGAGCGTGTCCAGGCAGTTGGGGCCTTTGCTTCCCGCGTTGCTGAAGGAATGGACCATCACCGTCGCGCCCAGCTTGCGGCAGGCGATGTAGATTTGCGGCCAGCAGACGTCATAACAGATGGCCAGGCCGATCTTCACCCCGCGAACTTCGTGCGTCACCAGCCGGTTGCCCGCCGAGTAGTATTTCTGGTCGCCCTCGGTCAAAAAGCACTTGTCGTAGCGGTTGACGATCCTGCCCTGCGGATCGATGAGATAAACGCAGTCGGTCGGCTTGGTGTTCGCGTCGAGATAGTGCGACGAGCCGAGGGCCAGCCACATGTTCAACTCCTTGGCCAGGGCGCGCAACGCGGAGGTTTCCTGCCGCAGCTTGTCCCAGTCGTAGTTTTCGAAGGACGGCATGTCCGTGCCCGGGTAGCCCGAGAGACTGGCTTCCGAGGTGTGCAGCATGTGCGCTCCCTCGGCGTGCGCCTTGTGCATAAAATCGCGCACGTATTTGGCATTTTCTGCGGGGCTGCCGCTGCAAGGAAACTGGCAGGTGGCAATGCGAAGTTTTTCAGCGGACTTCGTCTCTGCCGGATGTGGCTGCGGCGCTGCGGCATTGGCGGCGTTGGGCAAGCCGGCGGCAAGTGAGGGCAGGGAACCCAATCCGGCCGCGCCCGCAATCGCCTTGCCCGTGTTCTTGATGGCCTGGCGTCTGGTGATCTGTTCATTTGAAGACATATAATGTTTTCAAACCTCCTATTGCAAATCGAGATACGCCAGGGCCGGGCCGGGAAATGGCAGCGCCGCGGAAATCCGCCACTCGATGGCGCCATCCTCATGAGGTGCTGCCGAGCTTTGCTCCGATCACTTCACCCGAAACGATAATTTCCACCCGCCGGTTTTTTTGCCGCCCTGCCGAGGTGTTGTTGTCGGCGACCGGGCTGGCCTCGCCGAATCCCTGGGCCGAGATGGTCCGCTGGTCCACGCCCTGCGAGATCAGGAAATCGCGGACAGCCTCGGCGCGCTGCTCGGAAAGTTTCTGGTTGAAGTTATTGTCCCCTGTGTTATCTGTGTAACCTTCCACCTGCAGATTGAGCCCGGTATGGCTCGAGACGATTCCCGCCAGCCGGGCGAGGCGCATCTGGGCCTCCGGTTGCAGGTTGTATTTTCCTGTGGCAAACAGCACTCCCGCCATGGTCACCACCAGGCCGCGCGGCGTGTCGCGTGTGGCCATAACGGCGTTGAGCTGGTCGAGTAACTGGGCCCGCAGCGCCTGGGCCAACTGGCGGGCGCGTTCGGCATCTTGGCGCGCCGCCTGTTCCTTTGCCGCCAGGGCCTGGGCCTGCGCTCTGGCCGCCTCTTCGCGCGCCCGGGTGGCGTCCGCTTCGGCCTTCAGTTGCGCTTCTCTTGCCGCGGCAAGGTCCGCCTGGTGCTGGGCCTCCTCATCAGCCTGCCGTTTGGCCTCAGCCGCATCTTTGGCGGCTTTGGCTTCCGCTTCAGCCCTGGCCTGGGCGGCGGCCGCCTGGCGCTCCTGCGCTATCTTATCAGCCTCCTGCCGTTGCACAGCGAGCGAGCGGGCATCTTCCGCAAATTGCACCGTCTGCCGCGCTTCCGAGATGATCGCCTTTTTCCCCGACTTCCCGGCCAGCGCGTTCTCGGCCATCTTCAGGCTGCCCGTGGCCTCCTTGAAAATATCGGGAGCGTACTGTTCCGCGCCGTGCGAGCGGGCGATTTCAACGGCGTTCCTGGCCTCGTACATCTCGAGCGGAACGTGCTTGAGGTCCAGCGTGAAACCCAGCGGGTTTCCCAGCTTCTCGTACTGGCTGCGCTGCATGAGCGGATAGTCTTTCACCGTGAAGATTTTGCCCTTGGTGGATTTGCGCGGCTCGTTTTCGAGGACGATCAGTTCACTGGGGCGGGACACCGCGAAATATGGCTCCGCGGTGACGAACAGGGAGAAGGTCTGCAGTTGCGTCGTGGTCTTGATTTCGCCATTGCCATTCTTGTCGGTCCGGACTTCTCCCAGGTTGTCGGTCCGTCCTTCGGGCGAGGCGGCCCACAGAACGTACGTGAGGAACTGGTCGCCAAATTTCCCCGGCCGCGAAAGCCCCGTGACAGTGACCTCGATGTCGGTTACGCCCGGCTTGGCCTCGACCCTGGCCACTCCGCTGGCGTCCGGCAACAACTGGCTGCCGGCCAGGTCGATCGTCGTCTTTCCGCCGCCCGTCCGGTAACCAACCGCCTTGATGAGCTTCTTGACAAGGTGCTCACTCGCCGCGGCGGCCTGCTGCTGGCCCGCTGCGGCCAGGGCCGGAAATATGAGTATTACAAAGGCGATTAGAATCGCACACAGGCTTTTCCTTCCAGGTGAGCCTTGGGGTTGCATAACTTCCTCCTGTTCCCCCTCCCCCAATTGCGGCAAGCACTTGCCAGTCGAGGAATGCTATCCCACTGGTCGCAAGATTTCAAGAGGGCGAGGCGGCGCCGGAGAGCAGGGGTGAAGGGTTTTGAGTTATGAGTGCTGAGCTTTGAGTTGGTTTGCACAAAGCGCGGGCGAGATTACAGGTTGCAGTTTATGGATGGCTTCCTGGCTCCGGGGTGCGGGCTGCTGGTTTTTGGAATTCGGACAAACGGGATCGTCCTGGCGAATGCCGACGCAGAACTGCGCGCGGCGGCATCTTGCCCTGTGGCCGTTTCCATCAACGGAAACCCCATAACTCACAATTGATCCTCAAACCTTCAGAAAGATCTTCTGCCGGTAGAGGAAGTAGAGAAACAGCCAGACGGTCGCCTCCACGCTGGCGGCCCAGAAGAGCGGCTCGATGGCGCCCATGTGATGGATGAATCCGTGGACGAAAATGCTGGTGACGGTCCCGAAATCAAAGAGCTGGTGGACCAGGTAGATCGTGATGGCGTTGACGCCGATGACGGTGAAGAAGAATGACCAGCGCCGGATGCCTTTGACGTCGATGACCCAATAAAAGAGGGCCAGCAGCAACAGGCTCCAGCCACCCGCAAACAGCACGAAGGTGCTGGTCCACAGCACTTTGATGATGGGGAAGTTGAAACTCCAGAGATAACCCACCAGCAGGCTGGCCACTCCCGCCACCACCAGGCCCAGCACTTTGCGGTTGGGCGGACGCTTTGACCGCAGCCAGTGGCCGGCCAGCACGCCCATCAGCGTGGTGGCAATGGCGGGGATGGTCGAGAGGATGCCCTCATTATCTCCCTGGGCGAAGCAGCAGTAGGGATGCGGCAGCATGTGGCGGTCAATAAAGCTGGCCAGGTTGCCCTGCGGCGTCAGGACGCCGGCGCCCGCGCCCGGCACTGGAATCAGCATCATGGCCAGCCAATAAACCACCAGGATGCCGGCAAAGACCGCCGCCTGCCCGCGAATGTTGGTGTTCATTACGACAAGCGCCGCGAAGAAGTAGCAGATGGCGATGCGTTGCAGGACGCCGGCGATGCGCAAATCGTGAAAATTGAAATCGAGCAGGCCGTTATAAACCAGCCCCAGCGCGAAGAGCACCACCAGCCGCTTCACCAGGTGCCGGTAGAGATGGCCGCGGTCCGCGCCCGCCTCCAGGCGTTTGGTGAGCGAAAACGGAAGCACCAGGCCCACCACAAAAAGGAAGAGAGGGAAAATCAGGTCGTAAAAGTGAAAGCCGGCCCACGGAACGTGATGGAATTCCACGTCGAGGAGGTCCGTGGCGGAGCCGGGATACACCTTGTTCAAAGCCTGGATGATGGCCTCGCCGCCGGTGATCCAGAACATGTCGAAACCGCGCAGCGCATCGATGGACGCCACGCGTTTTTCAAGGAACGATGGTTGATTTGGGCCGGCGGGCGCAACGCGCATTGATGCGGCCGGCTGCTCACTGACAATACTGCTCATGCGTACCTCTCTGGCTCAGATGAAAAACTACCGGGGGCAGGAAAATGTCCCTGATTTCAAGGCAGGGACCCGGCGTCCTGTTCCCTTTCACCGAGACAAATCGGCGATCAGCAGATCAAAGAGGAGACAGGACTGCGTAGAGAGAAAATAGCGCGCCTTGAGGGAAAAGGGAAGAGATTTTGCAGGGCGTGAATTCAGACGCAGGGAGCGGATGGGACGGGCGCCCGCCGGCCGATGATGTCCGGCGGCCCCGGAGCATAACCCGGCGTGCGCCGGGGGATCTGGTTCTGGCGGGCCTGCAGGCTGAATTCCGCCACCACCGGCAGATGGTCGGAGGCCACGAGGGCGTGGCGGCTGCGGTGCAGTTCGAGGCGATGGAGCGTAAGGCCCTCGTCAAAGTAAATGTGGTCGAGCCGAAACACCGGCAGCACGCAAGGGTAGGTGCGGCGGCGCCGAGCGGGTGAATGAAGGCTGCGAGCGCCGAAGTGGGCGGAAAGCAGGCGGGTGGCGTCTCCCGTGATCCATTCATTGAAATCGCCGAGCACGATACGCGCTCCGCCAAGTTCCTCGTTGCGCAGGATGCGCCGGCTGACCATGTGGCGGGCCTGTTCGCGGCGCTCGCGCCAGGCGGTGCCGAGGTGCGCGTTGAAAAGGTGCAGCAAGCGCCCGCCGGCCAGCCTGATATCGGCGCGGAGCACCCCGCGAGGTTCGCGGCCCCGGGCGGTGATGTCGTAGTTCCAGAAACCCACAACCGGGAAACGCGAGAGCAGCAGGTTGCCGTAGGCCGCGCCGTTGTGCCGCCGGTTCTCGCCGAAAGCCGGATGATAGCCCAGCGCTTCCGCCACGTGCAGGGCCTGGTCGTTATCCGAATTCGCGCCGCGCCCCACCACTTCCTGCAGCGCCACAATGTCAGCGTCCAGTTCGCCCAGCACCCGGGCGATTCTGCCGGGGCGCACGCGCTGGTCGAGCCCACGGCATTTGTGAATGTTGTAGGTGGCTACGCGAAAAGTCTGGGAGCCGTTTGGATGAGTGATCATACTTAGATTGCCGGGCCGCCGGCCATTGCGGGCAGCACTTCAAATTAGATGCGCATTTCCCCACTATCGGTTTCTGCACCGTATGGTGGCCTGCAATAAACTGATAACGCATGACTTATTTTCTGTCGCCTAGGGCGGCCCGGCAGGATTGGGAGGAGTTTCCTCCGTCTCCGCATTGGCTTTCTTGCGCGGGAAACGCAGCCGCCAGGCCTGCACCAGAAGCGTCAGCGCCACCCAGGCGCCCACAACGGCCAGGATATCCGCAATCACGCGTGGAAACAGGATGGCGACCGCCACGAGTGCCACCAGGGTGAGCCCACCGCTGAGCATCAGCGAAGCCTCGGCGGGGCCCAGCACGCGGCTGCTGGTGACGGCGGCGCCCACTGCCTTACTGAATCGCAGGACGCCCTTGGCCGCCCAGTTGGCGCTGCCACGGGCCGCCCCGCGCGGCCGCACGCGCATTTTTCGCGGGACGATGGGCTGCGGATGGTGCCTCGAGGTCAGGACAATTTCCGTCGCGTTGCCGAGGTCGTCGAGGTACATGGCCTGCATCTCCGCGGCGAAGTTATCGTCCTCCGCAATCACGTCAAGTTCCCAGTTGCTCAACCAGCTCGCCAGGTTCAGATTGGTGGAACCGACGCGGGCCCAGCGCCCGTCGGCCACCGAAGTTTTGGCGTGGAGCATGGGGCCGTTCCACTCGAAGATGCGCACACCGGCCTCGAGGAGAATTCGGTAGCCGGCGCGCGAAACGGCCCGGACAAAGGGCACGTCGGCCGCGCGCGGAAGCAGCAGGCGCACGTCGACGCCGTCGGCCGCCGCAGCGCAAAGCGCCTGGACGTACGAGGAAGTGCCCACGAAATAAGCGTCGGTGAGCCAGATGGATTCCCGGGCGAGGGCGGCGATCAACTGGTCGAGCCGGTAGACGGATGCCAGCCCGGGCTGCGTGGCGATGATGCGCAGGCTGACGTTGCCCGCGGCTGCCGGGGCCGGGCCGCCGTTCCCAATATCACTTGCAGGCAGCGGCGCGCCACAGGAAGCCCAAATGGAAGCAAATGCGTCCTCAACTTCAGCCACCGACGGCCCTTCAATGGAGATCCCGGTGTCGCGCCACGGTTCGATGTGGCGCCGGGGATTGCCCGCCCAGTGCCGGCCCACGCACAGCCCTGTGACAAAAGCGATGCGGTTGTCCACGACGATGGTCTTGCGGTGGTCGCGGCTGAGCCAGCCGAAGGCGCTGTCAATATGCAGGGGATTAAAACATCGCACTTCCACTCCGGCGCGGCGGAGACGGTGCCAGAACCACCAGCCGGTGCGGGCGATGGCCCCCATCCAGTCATAAAGCACCCGCACGAGGACGCCTTCGCGGGCCTTTTGGGCCAGCAGGTCGGCGAACTCGCGGCCGATATCGTCGTCGTGGATGATGTAGCTTTCAAAATGGACGGTGCTGCGGGCCTGGCTGATGGCTTCCTTCCAAGCAGGATAGTTCTCTTCCGCATCGCGAAGCAGGCGGACGCAGTTGCCGGCGATCAGCGGCGCTCCCGCCGCGCGGGAAAATGCCTGGTCGGCAAAAAGGCGGACCGCCGCAAGGGTCTCCTTTGCCGCGGGCATGAGCGGGCTTTCAGGCGCTGCCATCAGCTACTATCATAACCCCGGAATACCGGGAATCTTCTGACTGTGTGCCGGGCCGATTGCAGTCAATTTTGTATGGTGTTAGACTGGCGCCAAAGTCCGTCGTTCGTGTTTGGGGACCTCACGTGCGAAGACTTTCCTCAACCCGATACTCGCTAATAACCTGCGGGGTTCTCCCGCTCTTGCTTCTGGGCTTCCTGGGGTCGGCCGGGGGTCAAGCCAATTCCCAAAGCGCGAACGGCGCGCTGGCCATTCTGGAGCGTGCCGCGGGCCAATATTCGAAACTCAAGAGTTACAGAATCACCTGCCGCGAGTCCTTCTCAAGCCGTCAGGCCACCAATCCATCACCCACAACAATGACCGCGATCAAAGATCCGGAAGGCCGATACCGGTTTGAAGGCAACATCGGCTTTGGGACGGCGATCGAGGTTTCGAATGGCAAATTCGTCTGGTGTTACCATCCAACGGAAAACGCCTACGCCCGCCAACCGGCAACCGGCAAAGGGCGCGTATTCCCGGAGGTCCTTAGTCCAGACGACGGAGCGATTGAGAGGGCAGTAAACCTTGTGAAGAGTGTGGCCGGGTATAGCGGGAATTTCAGATCTGCCAGGAGAGTTCCAGATGAGAGCCTGACCCTGGACGGCCGCAGGCTGAGCTGCTACGTCATAGTGCTCGCGAATAGCGACAGGAAAATCCCCGGGCCTTATCCTTTCACCGATAACATCTGGATCGAAAAAGGTTCCTTCAAGATTCGCAAGATTGTTGAGAGCTATATTGCAACACTGAATGAAGGAAATTCGCCCCCGGTCACTTTTCCGGCCAGAAGGGTTTCCATCTTTCCGCAAGTTGAATTGAACCAGCCCATACCAGATTCGGTTTTTCAGTTTACGCCGCCACCCACCGCGCACCTGGTTCGGGCATTTCAGCAATATCACCTGCCGCCGCCTCCCCGGCTGGAGCCTGCGGCGATCTACAAATTCATCCTGAAGTCTTTGTCAGGGTCGCAGGTCTCGCTCAGCAAGTTTCGAGGCCACGCGGTCCTGATTGACATGTGGGCCACCTGGTGTCCCCCCTGCTACGAGGGATTCCCGGAGCTCGACCGGATTTACCAGCAGACCCGAGCGACAGGTCTGGTGGTCGTGTCCATCGACCGGGATGACATCGCGAAGGATGCGCAGGCCTATATTGAGAAAATGCACTATCCCTGGCAGAACTTCCACGATAGTGGTGAAATCGACAAGCTCTTTGGGCCAAACGCGGTCCCTCGAACTATATTGATCAACGATAAAGGCGAAGTCGTCTTTGACAAGGTAAGCCCCACAAAGCAAGAGCTGCATGCAGCGATTACGAAATTAGGGCCCCAATACGCCTCGGCCTTGGACAACATGTGAAGTGGTTAATCACCGGCCCCGTCACGGCGGAGAGCCTCAGACTCGCGGCTTCCTGAAAGGGTAGAGCTCGCCAACAGGATTCCTGCAGACTGGGAGCTTCCGGCCACTCTTTCCTGCCTTTCGTTCATTCCGACTTGAGCGAAGCCATGTCGATGGAGAAGCGGTATTTCACGTCGGACTTCAGCAACCGGTCATAGGCTTCGTTGACTTTTTGGATGGGGATGACTTCGACGTCGCAGGTGAGGTTATTTTTTCCGCAGAAGTCGAGCATCTCCTGGGTTTCGGCGATGCCGCCGATAAGCGAGCCGGAAAGGCTGCGGCGCCGGATGAGCAGGCTGAAGGCGGAAACCTCGAGCGGCTTTGCCGGCGCGCCCACCAGGGTGATGTTACCGTCGCGTTTGAGCAGGTTAATGTAGGCGCCGATATCGTGGTCGGCGGAGACGGCGTCGAGGATGAAGTCAAAGCTGCCTTCGTGCTTCTGCATTTCGCCGGCATTGCGGGAGATCACCACTTCATCGGCGCCGAGCCGCAACGCGTCTTCCTTCTTATTGGGCGACGTGGTGAAGACCACCACGTGTGCCCCCAGCGCGTGGGCAATCTTGACGCCCATGTGGCCCAGTCCGCCGAGACCCACAATTCCAACCCTCTTGCCTTTGGTGACGCACCAGTGGCGCATGGGCGAGTAGGTGGTGATTCCGGCGCAGAGCAGGGGAGCGGCCCCGGGAAGATCGAGATTGGTAGGAACGCGCAGCACGAAGCGTTCGTCAACCGCCACGCTGTCGGAGTAGCCGCCATAAGTCATGCCTCCCAGGTGCTTGTCGGGGAAGTTATAGGTGAGCGTCACGTTGTCGCAGAACTGTTCCTGGCCGGCGCGGCATTCCGGGCAGGTGCCGTCCGAGTCGACCATGCAGCCGACGGCGGCAATGTCGCCGGGCTTGAACTTTGTCACGGCGGAGCCGACCCGGGTGACGCGGCCCACAATCTCATGGCCCGGAACGCAGGGATAGGTGGTGGGCATCGACTCGGCCCACTCGTTGCGGACCGTGTGGAGATCGGAGTGGCAGATGCCGCAGAAAAGGATTTCAATCTGGACGTCACTCTCGGTGGGCTCGCGCCGCGAGATCACCGTCGGGGCCAGCGGCGAAGTAGCGCTGGCGGCAGAGTAGGCTTTCGCTTTGAACATAAACTACGCTCCTGAATTGAAAGATTTGATACGCATGCGAACATCGTCCGTCACGCGATGTCTGAAAACAAGAACCTGATAGAGAAAGGCCTTTGGGCGCCTCAGCACCGTGACCTTCTATTTCTGATGCAGAACTCTAAGTTCGGTTGCGCGCAAATCCCCGCGCTATTCAAAGGGGTTGTATCCCGGTTTTTTGTAGACCCTCTCGGGGTGGTCAAGAATATCCGGCTGATAGACTTTTTGCGCCCAGTCCTTCGGGTCGATTTCTTCGATCGCCACTGAAACCGCCTCTTCGCGGAAGTTCAAAACGTCCATGACGCCCCTGGCGACCTCCACGGCGAGGCGGGCCTTCAGTTCTTCCGACCTTCCGGGATAAAGCTTGACGATAACGTGAGGCATGGTTCGCTCCTTTGAATTATTGCGCGACGATGACCCGCACTACTCGATGCGCCGCCAGCCAGTTGCGGACGTGTTATAGTGCTGCCATGCGCCCACAACCTCTCATTGCCGTAACCGACGTCGAAGCCAGCAGCCGGTGGTACCAGCGCCTGCTGGGCTGCCGGAGCTGCCACGGAGGCCCACAATACGAGCAACTGGTTTCAAATGGCCAACTAGTCCTGCAGTTGCACAGCTTCGAGGTTGAACATCACCATGGCCCGATTGGTGACCGCAATGACAAGCCCTACGGAAACGGCGTGCTGCTTTGGTTTGAAGTGGACGACTTTGACGCGGTGATGCAACGCGCCGCTGAGATGGGCGTGAAAATTGTGCTGGCCAGGCATCGAAACCCTCCCGATGGCGACGGCGGCCCGAACCATTGGGAGTGCTGGATGCGCGATCCCGACGGATATACCGTGGTGGTAGCCAGCCCTTATGGCACGGCCGATGGAACATGGCAACCGGAGCACGGGAATCCCTGGGCATAAAAGAGATGTCCCGGTTGCCGGCGCAAGGCGGCCGCGTTCACTTGCGGTATTGCTGGTCGCTGACGTGCTCCATCCACTCGACCGCCTTGCCGTCCTTCTTTTCATGAACGGCAATGTGCGTCATGGCCGTGGCAGGTGCGGCGCCGTGCCAGTGCTTCTCGCCCGGCTGGATCCAAACCACGTCACCCGGCCGGACTTCCTCGATCGGGCCTTCCCACCGCTGCACCCAGCCGCAACCGGACGTGATGATGAGCGTCTGGCCGAACGGATGAGTGTGCCATGCCGTCCGAGCGCCGGGCTCGAAGGTGACGCTGACGCCCATCGTGCGCGCGGGGTCCTGCGGCTGGAAGAGCGGGTCAATCCGTACGGTGCCGGTAAACCATTCGGCAGGCCCTTTTCCGGAGGGTTGTGAACCGCATCTCCTGATTTCCATGATGAACTCCTTTCGTTGAAGGTAAAGGTTGCTTGCCTTGCGCGTGCGCCGCCTGGGAGGTTGGAGTGCAGCCCCCAAAAGCGCTTCCTGCCCGTCAGCCGCCGATCGCTTGCCGGAAGCGCCCGGGATACCGAGCCCCGCGAGGTAATTCCGGGAGAGGCAGTTCACAGCAACTTACGAAATTCCTCAATGCTGACCCGGAGGTCGGCGATGATTGCGCGCAGCGTCTTCCGCTTCAGATCACCGGAGTGAACAGGGATCACGACCCGCGCACCGTCGAGAGCGCGGACGTAGATGGCATGGCTGCCGCGTTGGCGGCGAAGCTCGAACCCAAGGCGTTGCGCGACGCGCGCTGCCTGTTTTGAGGAGACGGCGGGCAGTTCCGCGCTCAAGCCGTGACCTCAACCGGCTTGATCAGGATATCTTCCTGAGGGATCGGCAGTCCGTCTTCGACCAGGCTTTCGAGGTAGAGCTCGATTGCCTCGCGAATGTTTTGGACGCCCTCTTCGATGGTCTCGCTTTGGGTATGGCATCCGGGCAGGACAGGGCAAAAAACGTGATACCCGCCTTCTGCTTCCTTCTCGAAAATGACGGTGTAGCGGTGCGCCATCAGTTGCTCCAATACGACGTAATTATAGCCTATTTGCCAGGATTTGCCCCCGAACGATTGCCCATCCGCCCGATATGCTCAGGATGCCGCGCCCCTGAATTGCGACTATCGATATCGAATCATCGAAGCTGCGTCTCATCGCAAAGTATAACCCGCCCTCCCACGACTGTCTTGCCTGGTTCTTTTTGACCGGACCGTCGCCCGAGAATGGCTTTTGCAGTTTTCAACCGTGGCGGATAAAATGGGCGGCATGGCATCTGAAACGAACGGATTGAATGATCTCAACCTGGTCGCACGGCCTGCCGCGCTGGCCGAAATCGAGACCCGCACGCGCGCCATGCGGTTTGACATGGCGTCAGAACCACGCACGGGGGCGCTGCTGCGCGCGCTTGCGGCCACCAAGCCCGGCGGCCGGCTGCTGGAATTGGGAACGGGCACAGGCGTGGCGACCGCATGGATCCTGGCTGGAATGGACGCGGGTTCCTCGCTGGCCAGCGTGGATTCCGACCCCCATCATCAGCAGGTGGCGCGGGATTGCCTCGCAAACGATGGCCGCTTGACGCTGGTGCTTGAAGACGCGCTCGGGTTCCTGCGGCGCCAGCCCGCAGCAAGCTATGACTTTGTTTTTGCGGATGCCATTCCGGGCAAATACGAGGGTCTGGAGGAGTGCCTGAAAGTGGTGAAGCCCGGCGGCGTTTACGTCGTGGATGATATGGCGCCGCTTTCCAAATGGCCCCGGGCGCACGTGGAAAGAGTCGCTCTCCTGGTGAATCAACTGGCCGGCGACAATCGCTTTGCCATTGCGCCGCTTGACTGGGCCACCGGCGTGATTGTTGCTGCCAGGCGATAACGGCCGCGCCGCCGGTAACTCCTACGGCGTTCCCGAAACGGCGCCGAATTTACTCAGAATGTTTTTGGTAGCCTGCTGAACGATGGGGTTTGTCAGGTCAGGGTGGAGCGCGCCCGGCGTAAAAGAGTCGAGGCCCCAATTCCACCACTTTGTGCCGGCATCGAAAACCGTGCTTCCGGAAGAGGCCGTATAAACCGTCATGTCAGCATACAGGGTCTTCCCGACGGCGGAATCAAAATAAGGAGAGTGGGCAATGCTGGCCACGCCTGAAGGAACGTTGGCAAACATCTCATCCACTTCGGACCCGAGCAGCCCATGGAGGTGCGTCCCGTTTTGCACGTTGGAACCCTGGAAGACCCAGCTTGAAGCGTCTGTCACGATGATGTCGGTGTTGATCGGCGTGGTCCCGATGGGTTCATTGTACATGGCGCCGCACATCTGGTCCTCAGGGCGGTTCACGGGAGGCAGCCGGAACTGGGTTGTAATTAGATAATCGTTGCCTGGGTCGCCGTCAAGCGCGTAAGGGTCCAGCTTCATGGCCTCATATTTGTAACAAATGATCGTCCGGTCCTTGTCTCCTGTAATGCTGCTGGGCGCATACCGGACCTGCCAATATGAGGTGTTGGAGCCGAAAAATGCCAGGTTCACATTCTGGTCCCTGGCCCCTTCCACATTGTCCCGCATCTGCCAGGTCCAATACTCACCGTGTCCGGCCGGGAAATATCCCTTATGGCCGGGGATGAGTGTGCCGCCGTTTTCATGGATGTCTACGTCGGTGCAATACGTAACATCATAGCCTTCGCGTTCCAGAAAACGGACCATGTTGTACTCGAACTGCAGGAAATCCTGAGCTCCATACCAGACCTGATAGGGGCGGTTGAAAGAAACTTCGTAAGCCCGCGGAATCGTGTAAAGGGAATATCCTCCCCAGGTGTTATAGGCCTGATAAGTATTGACGCAGGAGTTAAAAAGCAGATCGGACTGGCGCTCGTCATCCCGCACAACAAAAACGATGTAAGCTTCCTTGCCGCTTGTCTTTGCCGTCAGTTTGGCAAGGTAGAAGCCGCTCGCCCAATCCGTCGGGTCGCTGCTCGATGTAGTTACCTGGTGATTGCTTTCCCATTTACACTCCACCAGATTGGTGTTTGCGGCAGGAGTGGGGAGAGGTTGCTGGATCCCATTCAGGGTCACTGGTGAGGCGACCAGCCTGGCGCCAGCTCCACCGTACCAGCCCATGCGGTAGATGGCCAAAGTGTATGTGGAATCCGTTGTATTCACAAAAAAGCTGATTGTGTCGCCACGGTTCACACTGGTGGCCGAAGCGAAGCCCTCAATTTCATGATTACTCGATGCATTGTGCAGTTTCCAGGAAGAGTCGCCTGATTTCTGGTTTTCATCGACAGTCGGATTACTTCCCGAACCGCTGCCTGAAGTGTTGGAACCACCGCAACTTAAAAAACTCGCCGCGGCGCCCAGACTCGCCAGCAGAAAGTTGCGCCGGGGAATACGGCCGGGAAAATGGTGGTGCATCTTCCGGGCATAGGGATCGAAATTAAGAGAGTCCGTTGGCTTTTCATCCGTATCCTTACTCATATGATTTCGATATTCACCTTAAGTATGAAATCGGGGCTTTAAATCGCAGCCTGGGGAAATTTGAGGATCGCCGGTTTTCCTGAAGCGCTTGCAAGCCTTTGCACAGAGTTATACCGCGATCCAACCGGCTTGCGGCCAGTTGCCGATGCCCCTTTACACCCTTGGCTCAACTAAGTCACAAGCAGGAGCGTTGCCAATCGTCCTGCGTGCAACGGCCTTCAGAATGTGGAAGCTGAGAGACCCTGAAAAGGAGTTTGATGGGCAGTGTGGAGAATTTTCGCCGATGAACGAGCGTTTTTTGCATGCAGCCTGCCAGGAAGGAGAAGCAGATTCTCCGGCCGGAAGCCGGCCTCAGAATGGCAGGCGGGGCGGCTGCTTGGCCGCCGGACGGGAGTTCATTGGCCATTCCGGGAATGACGGCTGCTCGAAATTCCCGTCAACTTTGATTGCAGATAGCTCAGCGGAACGTCATACAGCAGCGCTTTCGGCGATTGGCGCAGGCTCTCATGAATAAAGCAGACGTGCGTGCACCAGCACTGGTCGTGAACGATGGCGGCGGGCTCATTCCTGCGCGCATCGGTCTGCCAGAATTTCTGGAAGTCGCAGTCAAAGTCGCGCAAGTTGCCAAGCTTTCCGCGCAGTTCGCAGGCGCGAACGTCGCCATTGTAATCGATGACGACGGATGTCTCGCCGGCTGTGCAGGGCATGGGCCAGGCATGCGGCGACTCCATGTTTTCAAGCTGCACCTTGTTGTGAAAGGCGAGTACCCCTTCATAGTAGGCCCGGCCGATTCTGCCGGCCAGCCCGCCGGAGTTCCGGGTTGCAATGCGCGCATAGTGGGCGTAGATCTTTCGGATTTCACCGTAAAGCGCGGGTAGCCGCTGGGTGGGAATTCGCTTGAGCGATGGGTCTTTGGCGCTGCCACGAATGATGTTGAAGTAGTGGCCGTCGACGCGGCAGTTCTGCCGGACAAAGCGGGCGATTTCCAGCACGCTGTCAAAATTTTCCGCGCAGATTACCGTGTTGATGTTCACCCGCAGGTTGGCGAATTTCTGCCGGCAGGGCTGGAGGGCCTCCAGGGTCTTCAGCGTCTTCTCAAAATTGCCCGGCACGGACCGGATGGAATCCTGCACTTCGTAAAGCCCATCCATGGCCACGTTCAGGTCAAGCTGGAGCTTTGGGTTGTCGGTGCAGATTTCTGCCACCCGTGCGGCGGTGCGATCCGGAAGCAGGCCGTTAGTGGGCAGGTTCACCCATCGGATTCCATTGTTCTCGTAAAACAGATGCAGGATGCCGGCGAGTTCGCGGCGCAGCATGGGCTCGCCGCCGGAAAGCCACAAGTCCGTGAAAGGCGGCATAGTTCGGGAGAGCCTCTGGATTTCTTCCCAGGTGAGGTCGCCGCGCTGGTTGAGTTCCTCCCAGTAAAAACACGTACGGCACCTGGCGTTACAGACCGAAGTGATAAAGAAGATCACAAGCTTCAGGCGCTTCTGGGGCCGGAGCACGCGAAGAATCGGACGAGTTGGGGTTCCCCACTGGACAGGCATCCTATTGAAGATTGTACCAAACCCGTAGCCGGCAGGCGTAAATGGCAGTAGCGGACGGAGCAGGCTGATCTACTTTGCCGGCTTGGCTGCTGCCTGTGCGGGCAGGAAGTGGGCCAGCGTGGCCTTGGCCAGGCGGGCCAGGACCAGCAGGGCAGCGTTGTCGGCCGTCCACTGATGATCGGGAGAGTCGTAGGCAAAGCCCGCCATGACGATGGGGCCGACGGGCGTTTCAGCAATGCCCACGTCATTGCGAAGATCGTCGAGCGCGCCCGTCTTGCGCTCCCAGGTGACGCCGGGGATGTCACTTGTGTAACGCGGAAAGGCGTCGAGGTCGCGCTGCTTGCTCAAAATTTCAAGCATATGGTTGCAGGCTGTCGGTGTCAGGATGTGGTACTGCCGGATCAGGGTGAGCAGTTGGACCATGTCATCAGCAGTGGTTTCGCCCAGGCCGAACTGTTTTGCTTCGGGATCCGAGGAATCCTTTTCATGGAAGACGTAACCGAACAATTTGGTGTGCTTCAGCCCCAGACCTTTCATGCGGTTGTTGACGGCACTGATGCCGACGGTGCGGATGACGATGTTGGAGGCAGTGTTGTCACTCAGGTCGATCATCAGCGTGATGGCGTCGCCGAGCGTAAGTCCGATTTGCTGATGCAGGTCCTGCAGAATTCCGGAGCCCCGGACGCGATCAAATGTTGTCTCCTTCACGGGCTGCGACCATTGCAGCTTGCCCTCCTGCATCTGGTAGAACGCTTCCACCATCACCGGAAGTTTGATCACCGAGGCCGTCGCGACGGGCCGGTCGGGGGCGAGGCCAAAGCGCTCGCCGGTCTTCAGGTCCACAGCGGCGAAGGCGACCTTGCCGCCAAAGCGCGAGGCAATGGCCGCCAACTGGCTGCCGATAGGCGTGCGGCGCTGCTGCGGCGTGCACAATGCAAAGGCTGCGAAAAATAAAAATGAGGCGCAGAGAATTGCAAAACGGGAATGACGAAAGGAAATGAGACGCATCAGAAATACTCCCCTGAGACGGAAATGTGTCCGTGTCATGCGGCGCAGCGCCAGACTTCCGGCCGCCGGGCTTCCCGGTCGATAAAACAGGTCTCAGCGGCGCCTGCTCTGCGCAAGAGTAATCGTTCCGCGCGCTGATGGCAACCCAAACCCGCCACAGAGCGAAGCGCATTAGAGATTTTCGCGGCTGCTGGGGCCTTGACCAGCGGCGTGAAATTCGATTAAAAATTTGATTGGGCGGCCTCCCGGCTTGCCCACGGATCGAGAAGCCACAGCCGGTAAGGTGTGGAATGTGGCTACCTGTAAATGGAGGATGAAGAAGCAGTGAGTGATAAGTCTGATGCTGCTGAGGGCATGGGCCAGGCGGCGCCATCCGGCTCGGGCAACCGGGAGCAGGACGCAATCTATCAAAACGGAAAAATTGTGGCGCACGTCGTGGAGCCGGATGTGGACCTGGATGCCGGGGAAATCCGTTTCGATGAGGTCCTCGCCAGCGACCTTCTGGTGCTGGCCGATGAATGCGAATTCCAGAAATACAGGATCATGATTCAGAAAGTGGCTTTTGCAACCAAGGTGGACCATCGTGAGGGACGGCACGGGAGGACCCTGGCGGGATGCACGGCAGAAATTCTTGGCTACATTGAGCAGTAAGCCGTGGCGGGCAGGCGTGGCATTTTGCCTGCTGCGAAAACGCCTCGAGAGTGACACCGATTGGAGCGCCACCGGGTCGGTCGCAGTTTTAATTCACCAGCATTTCTCTTACCGACGTTTCTGGCTCGTCAGGCCCGGAGTGGTTCACGCTTCCTCGCGCCCTGGACACCTGCCGCCGGATGCCTTCCCAGGTTTGCTCCGGCAGGGAGAGAAAAACGCGGACCACATCCGGGTCGAACTGCTTACCAGACTCGCGAATAATCTCTTCACGGGCGGTTGAAAAGGGCAGGGCATGCCGATAGGGCCTGTCTGAGGTCATGGCGTCCAGAGTGTCCGCCACTGCAAAAATCCTGGCGCCCAAAGGAATCCCTTCTCCCGCGAGTCCCTGAGGGTAGCCCGCACCATCGTAGCGTTCCTGGTGGGCCAGCACAATTTTTGAAGCTGAGGAAAGGAAAGGGATGCGGGCGAGCAGTTCATAACCGATGCGGACGTGCGTCTGCATGATGGCCATTTCGTCAGGAGTGAGCTTGCCCTGCTTCAGCAGGACCGAATCCGGGATGCCGATTTTGCCGATGTCGTGCAGGTAGGCGCCGCGGGCAATGGTTTTGAGATGCTCATTGGAGCAGCCCATCGCCCGGGCGATTTCAAGGCAGTAACGGCTGACCCGGAGCGAGTGGCCAGCCGTTTCAGTGTCTCGAAGGTCCAGTGCGGCGCCCAGTGCTTCGAGGGTTTCGTCGTAAGCGTGCTCGATGCGCTTCATGGCCACCTGGAGTTGGCGTGTCCGCTGTTCAACCATCTCTTCCAGTTGATGACGGTACTTCTCCAATTCCGCTTCCATAAACTTTTTTTGCAGGGCCCGGCGCACGGATTCTACCGCTACATCGAGATGAAATGGCTTCACCAGGTAATCATCCGCCCCGTGCTTCATCGCATCGACGGCCACCCGAATATCATCTTCACCCGTTGCCATCACGAAGGCAAGATGGGGATAATTCCTGTGTACTTTTTCCAGGAGTTCGAGGCCCGACATTCCAGGCATTTTCAGGTCTGAAACAACCGCGTCAAAGCTTTCCTGTTCAAGGCAAAGGAGGGCATCTTCAGCGCTGGACCGCCCGCACCATTCAAATCCGCTTCTACCGAGCTTTTCCCCCAGGACCTGCCAGACGGGGGTCTCGTCATCCACCAGCAGCACCCGGGATTTGATGTTTTCTTCGCTCATCAGGATTCTCCCATCATTCCGAGGCCCCGATCCCTCGCGCTCATCCTTTCGGCGTGAAGCCCTGTAGCAGGTCAGGGTTCAACAACACCTATGCGGTCGACCTGAATTTGCCGCCAGACCAACCCTTGCGCCCTCGCTTTGGCGAAGCCAACGGTCCGGTCGCCACGATGCTCCAGGCCGATTCGTTCTCATCTGCTTTATATCGGAGGCCTCCCTTTAGAGCGTTAGGGGGAGCCGCCCATTTTTGCGAAGGGGGCGAGCCGTGAGCCTGAAAACTTCAGAATTTAAGGATGAACGCCTAATTCATTGATAAGAGACGACTAATGTGATTTTTCTCCGGCTGCGGCTGCGTGACCGCGCCTTGCCTTGGCCGGTTTTTCCCGATGTAGTGGTGCCCAGGGGAACGATCATTCCAGAATGGAAACATGCGGGTTTGCCTGGCAGGAGCACTATGCTTCCGGCGCCCTTTTGTCTATTGCCGCCCGATGCGGTTGAGTTGACGCCCGGCATCGGTTGGGGCTATGTTCTGGAGTTAACTTGTTTTCATTCAGAATTTACTATCTGCCGCAGCCGGGAGCTGGAGGATGTGAACGATGAAGCTGCACCATGTGATTGAAGCGCAGCAGTTTGACCTGCCGATGATCAGCCATCTGTTCAACGTTGCCGAGGAGATGGAAAAGCTTGTAGCGCGCGGCGGAACAGACGAATATCGCAGCCGGTTGATGGCCACGCTCTTTTACGAACCTTCCACGCGCACCCGATTTTCTTTTGAAGCCGCAATGCACCGGCTTGGCGGGCGGGTGATTTCAACCGAGAACGCCGCTGAGTTTTCATCAGTGGCGAAAGGAGAAACGCTGGAGGATACCATCCGCATCATGAACGGCTACGTGGATGTGATTGTCCTGCGCCATAGCGAAGTGGGCACGGCCAAGCGCGCCTCGGCCGTTTCACGGGTTCCCATCGTTAATGCCGGCGACGGCGTGGGCCAGCATCCCACCCAGGCCTTGCTTGACCTCTACACGATCCACAAAGAGATTGGTTCTGTTGACGGGCTGAAGATCGCCATGGTGGGGGACCTTGCTCAGGGACGCACCGTCCGTTCGCTGGCCTACCTTCTGGGCAAGTTCAAGGGTACTAAAATGTATTTTGTCGCGCCGCCGCTGCTGAAGATGAAGGAAGACATTCTGGAATACTTGCGGGAGCGCGGATCGTGGTTTACCGAGGAAACGACACTTGATCGAGTGCTTCCGGAGGTCGATGTTGTCTACCAGACACGGGTGCAGAAAGAACGCTTCGGCGACAGGATTGCCGACTATGAAAGTTGCAGGGGAATCTATGTCATCAACCGGGATTCCCTCCGATTAATGAAGCCGAATGCCATCATCATGCATCCTCTTCCGCGCCTTGAGGAAATTTCAATGGAAGTGGACCAGGACCGCCGTGCCGCCTATTTTCGCCAGGCCCAGAATGGGTTGTTCGTCCGGATGGCCCTGTTGACGGCTCTGTTGTCCAAATAAATTGCCGAAGGAACCTCGAAATCCTCTGGTTTCAAGGGCCACAAGCCGCCAATATTTCCTCTCTTCAATAAAAAATGTTACTGAAAGCAGGTTTTGGCCGGGACACTGCCCGGGGCAGGAAGGCCGGCTTCCCGCCACACGATTGATTGCAGAGCAGATGGGCCTGGAATCCGTTTTTCTATAATAGTTTCAGTAACTTGCCTCTTTATCACGCTGGCAGCTTTGGGGCCTGGAACTGAGGTGCTAGTACTGCCGTACCCTTGTCTGACCTAGTTAATATCCAGTACGCTTGGCGCAGCGAGGCCAAGGGGTACTCACTGTAGAGACAAGGGAGGCAAGATACCATGGGGATTGGTGAACGAATCAAGGAACTGAGAGAGCAGAAACACCTTTCGCAGGGTGACATTGAGGAGAGAACAGGGCTTCTGCGATGCTACATCTCGCGGGTGGAGAATGGCCACACGGTTCCCTCTCTGGAAACGCTGGAACGGTTTGCAGGCGCTTTGGATGTCCCTCTCTACAAGCTTTTTTATTACGACGAAGGGTCGCCTGAAGAGTGCGACTATGCGGAGTCCGACATGACCCTCGAGCGTCTTGCACAGGAGGGGGGCGCCGCCGGTGCGGAAGCGCGGTTTCTGCTGAAATTGAGAAGCCTGCAACCGCGGCTTTCCCCGACAGATCGGGACGTCTTGCTGACGCTTGCCAAGAAACTGGCCGAACGACCGATGCCTGCGGTCCGGTAACCCATGTGGGAACTACAACCAGCGGCGGTGGTTCAGGCCGCCTCCGTTGGTGCGGGATTCCACACGGAATGCTTCCGCATTTGAGCCCCCTCCGCTGATCCTTCCTTCTTCAATCCACTTCATAAAATTTTCTATAGAAAAGATATCATTCAGGCTGATTCCCCCTCTCTGGATCTCCGTGTAGCGAAGCCACACCCGACCCGAGGCGCGCGCCTATGCGGCGTCCCATCACAACCCCGCCTCGAAAAAACTCATCCAAATGCCTTAAGATAAATAGAGTGGGTATGGAGAAGCATTCCGGAGGCGGTGGAAAAAGACTGTGCTCAAACTGATGCTGCGACAACTCCTGCACCATCCGGTAAGGATGCTGCTGTCCATGATCATGATCGGAGTGGCGCTGCTGCTGGGGCTTGTGATCAAGGGATTGTCGAACGGCGTCATGCAGGAAAAGATCCACCGGACTGAGGGGATTGGAGCGGACCTGATGATTCAGCCGCCACACTCCTCTTATATTCTGGGCCTGGGCGAGAACGTGATGCCCGTTGCGCTGGCTCAAAAGATCACGGAAATTGAGGGCGTCGAGGCGGCAACGCCCACCGCCACCAACATCAGCTTCACCAATCGCCTGGAAGCTATCTTCGGTATTGACCTTCCCGGCTTTAAACGCGTGACAGGGGGATTTGAATACCGTCAGGGCGGTCCGTTTTCCGGGCCCTATACGGCCCTGGTGGACGACATCTACACCCGTACCCATCATGTGCATATGGGCAGCAAGCTGAACATTCTGGGCCACGAATTCACTGTCTGCGGAGTGGTCCAGCATGGCAAGGGGGCGCGGGTCTTCGTGCCGCTGCAGACGCTTCAGGGGCTGCTGGCCCCGGGCAAGTGCGCGGTGATCTTTGTGAAACTCGCGCCGGGGAGCCGGGAAGGGGTTGTGGAGGAAAAACTGCGCGAGTTTGCAGGCGGGGCCCTGAAGGATTACCAGATCACCCGGATGAGCGATCTTGTTACCTTGATCACGCCTTCATCGTTCCTGGGATTGCAGCAGTTTCTGCTAGTGATCGTGATGTTTGCGGGAGTCATCAATTTTCTGGTCATTTTTCTGGCACTCTACGTTCAGGTGCTGGGCCAGACGCGGGAACTGGGGATCCTGCGCGCGCTGGGGGCCAGCCGGCGTTACATGCTGAGGTTGTTTCTGGGTGAGGCCTGCCTGCTCTGCCTGTTTGGCGGAGGGCTTTCCCTGGTACTGTACTTCGTGACCAAGTCGATCGTTCTGTCGATTTATCCGTCGCTTCATTTTCTGCTGCCCACGGAGTCGGTGCTGTGGGTGGCTGTAATTGCGCTGGCCAGCGCTGTGCTGGGCGGGGCCTACCCGGCCTACCGCGCCAGTGCCAGCGAGCCGATTGCTGCACTTGCTTATGAATAACGACACTAATGCGGGCAAGGATCCAGCGAAGGTTATGATTGAAACTCGCGCGCTCAGCAAGGTTTACGACAGTGCCTCGGGGTCCCCTCCTGCCGTCGATACGTTGAGCCTGAAGATCCCGGCAGGCCAGTTTACGGCTATCATGGGCCCTTCCGGGTCCGGCAAATCGACGCTGCTTTACCTGATTGCAGGGCTCGCGGAACCGACTTCCGGCGAAGTGCTGATCGATGGCATTTCAATCTCCTCGCTGGGGGACAAAGCGCGCGCGCGCATGCGCAACATCCGGATTGGTTTTGTTTTCCAGCGGTTTAATCTGCTGGGTTTTCTCTCCGCCAGGGATAACATTGACGCCCCGCGCCTGCTGGGGTGGAAGCAGCGGCGCCCACCCAGGTCAATCGACAGCCTGCTGGCAGCGGTAGGGCTCGAGAAAAAGCGCCTTAAGAAAGTCAGTGAATTGTCTTCAGGCGAGCAGCAGCGGGTAGCCATCGCACGGGCGCTGATCAATGGTCCGGACATCCTGCTGGCTGATGAGCCAACGGGGAACTTGGATTCGCACAATGCGGAAGCGGTGCTGGACTTGATCCTTCGGCTGAAAACGGACCTGGGCCTGACGATTGTAATGGTGACGCACAATCCGGAGGTAGCACTGCGTGCGGACCGGATTGTCCAGATGAAGGATGGCTCCGTGGAGTGCGAACTGATCACCAGTGAAATTGAGACTTCGCCTGAGTGGACCCAAAGGTTGGCAGGCCACATCCGTGGCTGAATTTTGCGGCATTGCGAACTGTTGGTTAGTTGCTGCGAAGAGGGTTTTTTACTGAAGTTGTTTCTGGAGGTGTTTCTATGCGCCGAATCTCTGGCGCTCTGTTGACGGGCCTTCTCCTTCCGTTCGTGTCGCTGGCCGGACCGCGGATAAAAGTCGGCAAGGCGCACTTTGACTTGAAAGACGCGCCCAACGTGCTTTTGATTACGTTTGATACGACGCGGGCCGATCATCTTTCCTGCTACGGGTACGTCCGCCAGACTTCCCCCTCGATTGACAGACTGGCGGAGCACGGAGTCCTCTTTGAGAACGCCTATACGGCCATTCCACTGACGGGACCCTCGCATATCTCGATGATGAGTTCGCTCTATCCTCAGCAGCACGGAGCTAGCATCAACGGGATGCACATGTCCACGCACCCGCGGCCGATCATGCTGGCGCAGATCCTTCATCACCTGGGTTACAGGACGGCGGCGTTTATCAGCGCCTGGCCGCTCAAAAAAGGAATCACAGGCCTGGGGCGTGGATTCAACGTTTACAACGAAAATTTCTCATACTACTACAAGGTGGTCAACGCAGCGCGCCGCGGCGATGAAGTCGGCGACGCCAGCAGGCGCTGGCTCGAAAAACACGGCCAGTCCCGGTTTTTCCTTTGGGTACACTACTTTGATCCCCATCACCCCTACGAACTGCATCCCAAGTTTGCCAATCTTCCGCACGAAAAGAACGCCAAAATCTTTCCCGTGTCCGCTTCGGCAGATGCGGACCGGGCCGCCAAAATCCGCGCTTACGACAGTGAAATCGCTTTTGACGATAACGACCTGGCAAAAACGCTCAAGCTGCTGGATGACCTCGGCGTTCGGGACAACACCCTGATCGTTTTTGTGGCCGACCATGGCGAGAACCTGGGCGAGAATGGCATCTGGGGGCATGGTGATTACATCTATCAGCCAACCGTACATGTGCCGATGGTTTATTCCTACCCCAAAGAGATTCCACAGGGGAAGAGGATCAAAGCTAATGTCTCGACCGTTGACATCCTGCCGACCATTCTCAGTTACGTGGGGCTGAAGTTCAACGTTCCAGGCGAGTCCGGGTACAGTCTCGAGCCAATGATCTCAAGCGGAGGAGAAAAAGTGGCTCCGCAGCCCACTTTCTTCTTGACCTACGCGGAGCCAACCCTGCTGCCTCCCCAGTGGATGAGCATTTTCTGGACATGGGCGGAAACGAAACGCTTGCCGTCCCTGCAGGGCTTTGTCGAGGGGAACATCAAGGTAATCAGGCCCGCGGACAACAGTGCTCTCAGGGTTTACCGGCTGGAGGATGGTTTTTCACAGGAAAAACAGTTGTCCTCCGGTGATGTGAAGGTAGCGGACCAAAGTGGTTATCGCGAGGATCTGGACACCTGGTTCAAGGATACAAACAGGGGGCTTGAGCCACAAGGCCGCCTTTCAAAGCAAGACCTTGAAATGTTGAAAAGCCTTGGCTATGCGAATCCCTGAGAGGATCCAGACAGGCAGCAGGCCATGGGGAGGAACTTGCGGAACGAATGGGTGGTGGAGTTTGGCGTACGTGCTCGAATCCGACCGCGGTTTATGACTCCACTTCCCAGAATCTGGCCGGGAAAGCACTAAGAAGCGAGGCGTTTGAAGATCTCGTTCTCGTAATCAGGAAAGTAACGGCCGATGAGGGCGAGATCAAACTCCCGGAGAATAGATTCCTTAGGCTCGCGTTCCAGCAGGAACCGAAATGAGCGCTCGATCAGAAGTTCTTCCGTGACCTTTTTCCCTGTGAGTTTTTCATAATAGTCGGGACTCAGTGAAACTGTATGTGTGGTCTTGCTGGCGCCCTCTGTAATGGCGACTTGGAAGCGGCCCGGGCCGCTGGGATGGACGCGGATGGCTGCGGGCATGTCGGACATCTCGCTTGAATTGACAACGAAGCCATTCTACCTTCCCGAGAAGCACGCGGCGTGTTTTGGGACACGCCGACGTACCAGCGCGGGAGACAGGCAAGGGGAAATATGACATCCTACCTTCGGCCGCCGAACCGAAGGACGATTCCGGCGGAAAAGCGAAGGTTGTTCTGGCTGCTTCCAAAGACCTGCGGCCGATAATAGTCAACCTGCAACAGGCGGATGGCCAAACCACGGCTGACCTTGACATCCAGGCCACCCCCAAAGGCCATGGCATACGAGGTCCCCGTTGCCTTTAAATTCTGACCCTGCAGTTCCACGGTGGTTTGTTCATAGCCGAACAGGGCGTGAACGAAAGGCGTAACACCCTTCAGACCCGGATAGTAAAAACGCGGGCCCGAAAGAATTGAAAAGGTGCTGAAGTGGTTGTCAAGTCCCTGGAGCTGCTTGTTGCCGTAAGAGCCGCCGAATTCCTGGGTGAGCCCAACCCAGTCGGTTGCCTTTTCGGTGATGGATGCCTGCCAGCCATTGAGAGAAAAGTTGCTGCCGAAAGGCGTGGGAGCAAGATAGAACGGGGAATACGTGGAGCTGAGATTGTTCTGGAGATAGGAGTAACCACCGAAGAATTCGATTCCTTGAATCTGTTGGGCTTTGACTGCTTGGGGCAGCGCGATGAGCAGGGTGACGAGAAGCAAGAAGGTCTTCTGCATAAATCCCTCCTTCTTTCTCCGGATCAGATCCCGAATTCATGGTTGCATTTAGATAATGGTAAAGTCAATCGGGCAGTTTTCCCATAAGTTCAGTAGCCAGTAATACTCGCAAAATGCATGTTACCGCTTCCGGAGCCGGGGTGGCTTCGGCGGGTATTTCCTGTGGAAACTTGAACTGCTGAATAGTGGCCGGGCAAGGATGGCCCGCGAATCGAAATACAACGAGGGTAAAATAACTACGACATGTCCGTGAAAGAAGAAAAGTCCGCCCGCTTGCTCATCGTCGCGGGGTCCGACTCCAGTGGCGGTGCCGGCATTCAGGCCGATCTGAAGACAGCCTCCGCTCTGGGCGTCTATGGAATGACGGCAATTACCGCCCTGACCGCGCAAAACACGGAAGGTGTTTTCGGGGCCGTCGATACTGATCCGGAGTTTGTTGCCCTCCAGATGAGGGTTTGCTTTGATGACCTGGGCTGTGACGCCATAAAGACAGGCATGCTTTCAAATGCCGGGATCGTTGTGGCCGTAGCGGGTGAAATCAGCCGGCATCCAGGAATCCCGCTTGTGGTCGATCCTGTGATGGTTTCCAAGAGCGGGAACCCCTTGCTGGATCCCCCTGGCTTTTCTGCGCTGCGGGAACAGTTGCTGCCTCTTTCGACAGTAGTTACACCCAACCTGGACGAAGCCGCAACTTTGACGGGCCGGCCGGTCAGAGGAATTGAGGAGATGAAAGAGGCGGCCTGGGTGATTCACGGGTTTGGCGCTCATAGCGTGGTCGTAAAAGGAGGACATCTGGAAGGCGAGGCCGTCGATGTGCTTTTTGACGGCCGGGAGTTTGCCGAGTTTCCTGCGGCAAGGATTGAAACCCGCAACAGCCACGGGACCGGATGCATCTTTGCCAGCGCACTGGCGGCGGGCCTGGCCCGGGGGAAAACACTGCGGGAAAGTGTTGGCCTGGCAAAGGATTTTGTAACGGCTGCCATTGTCGAAGGTCTTCCGCTGGGACGCGGCCACGGACCTGCCAACCCGATGCATTCGTGGTCAAAATCGTCGTAACAGTTTCACGAGAATGAATCTTGGTCTTATACTCATAGGGTAACGCCTGCTGGGAACTGGGGGAGCGCCGCATTGCCAGTTGCTTGAACAGAGCCCGAATGACAAACAAGGGGTCAGTTGCGCCTCACTGGACCTATAAGCTGTAGGATAAAGGATCATGCGAAAACTTCTGCTGATGGCCCTGAGCCTGCTCGGATTGTTCGATTCCATTTATCTGCTGTGGGAGTATACTTCGCCGGCCCACCCAATGGTTTGCATGGGAGGCGGCTGTGATGTCGTTCGCGCCAGCACGTATTCACACATTGGCGGCCTGCCGGTGCCCCTCTTCGGGGTGTTCATGTATGCGTTTCTGGTGCTGCTGCTTTTTCTTTATCCGCTGCTCCCCAATTCTTTTGTACGCCCGACGCAATTTATTGTTGTTCTGATATCAGGCGCGGGGTTTCTTTTCTCGGTTTATCTGACGGGGATTGAAGCCTTCGTTCTTCATTCGTACTGCATGTGGTGCGTGCTGTCCGCGCTGCTGGTCACTGCGATTTTCCTTCTGTCCCTGGTGGACCGGAAGCGGCCGTTAAAAACCCTGGAACCCGCGCAGGCGCTGGGTGCGGTGCAGCGGAATTTTGCTCTCATCCTGTTCGCGTTTGTCCTTGGCGTCCCGGCTTTCATCCTGCTGACCTCACATGGAAGCATTCCGCAAATGAAGCCGCCTTCGAACCAGCAGGTAAAGGCGCATCTTGTTCTTCCGGACACCCACATCTTCGGTAATCCCAATGCCAAAGTTACCATCGTTGAATTTGGCGATTTTAAATGCCCCGCCTGCCGCCAGGCTGAAGCATCGGCAAAGAAAATTCGCGAGAAATTCGGCAACCAGATCCGGTTCGCTTTCCGTGAATTTCCGCTTATTAATGTCCATGCAGAGTCAGAGAAGGCGGCTGAAGCTGCTGAATGTGCAGGCCAGCAGGGGAAATTCTGGCAGGGGGTTGACATGTTCTACGAGCACCAGGATGACCTGAGCCTGCCGGCTATCAATCGTTATGCAGGGGAAATGGGCCTTGATTCGGCCAAGTTTGTTGGCTGCCTGCAGAAAGGCGAGATGGTTACCCGCGTGAACCAGGACCTGCGGGACGGCCAGGCGCTGGGCGTCCATGCCACACCCACCTTTTTTATTGATGGCCGCGTGATTGTGGGGCCCATTGCCTATCCACAATTTGAAGAATTGGTTGAGAACGAGTTGAAGCTAAACGGCGTTGAGCCGGGCGCCCCGAACGGCAACTCAAAGCCGGCCGAACAGGAATCTGCCGCGCCTGCATCGAAAACCGAGTCAGGGAAAAAGGCTGCGGCCGGTCAGCCGTCGAAAACGGGTTCATCTGACACCATGAAGGTGCTGGGCGGGTCCAATCTTTTCTCGACTCTTCAGAATTCCGCCGCGGCCTGCAGCGAGGAAGAAGCCAAAAAGCGCCAGCCGAAGATGATCGATACCTCCCAGGCCGAGAAGTTTTTTGGCGACCATTCCAAGGTGCTTTTTGTGGACGTGCGGACCCCAGAGCAGTTCCTGTCAGGACACATTCCCGGCGCCCTGAACATGCCTATCGATTCCTTTCAGCAGGAATGGAAACACCTCCCGAAGGATAAAGCAATTGTGCTTTATGAAGGTGGAAAGTCTCCGGGTGACATATGCGCTTTCAGCCGTTCGGCAGGCCGCGTCCTGCTTACGCAGGGATTCGACTACAACGATGTCAATGTTTACCGGGATGGCCTGGCGGGCTGGGAAAAAGCTGGACTTCCCATCAAACAATAATACCCGCTTGGCGCTAAAGAAATGCTCAACCCTCTGAGGATTCAGCCGGTTTTAAGTGCCGGTGTCATGAAACTCCGTTCGCGTGGCAGAATTTTGTCCTTGGGCCGGCGTCCCCTTCTACCTCCTATATAGAATTGGTATTCCGGTTGCTGGAGGAGCAGTTTGCTGGTTCTCCTTCGCTTGCGGATCGCATTACTATCCGACGATTTTCTCCAAATCCCACTCATCGATTTTGATCAATAGCCGATAACTTGGACGTGGGGAAACCCCACCGCAGCCGGCGACGAGGTCAAGATCTGGCAAAGGAGCAGAAGGCCCCAGCCGCGGCCCCCAGACAAAATGCCATTCTTGATTGAAAACGTCACCAAGGTTGTTCTTGCACTTTTCGTTCTTGCCTTGCTGGGAAACCTCTTCCTGATTGGTGCTGTTTTCCTTCGCCGCCGGCGCCGGCAGAAGTATTTCAGCCGGGTTGATGCATTGCGTGAGCGATATGGACCCACCGTTGCGGGAATCATCTCAGGCAGCATCACCTACCGGAACGGACTTGATGACCTGCGCCAGATTTCCGGCGCCGACCGGCTGTTCATGCTGGAGCGGCTCTGCCTTGAAAAGAAGCCCGCGCCCGAGGAGGTACCTCTTACGAGGCGGCTTTGCGAAGATCTGGGACTGGTCAAGATCTGGCAGCAGCGCCTGATGGGGCAGATTGACCAAGCCTCGTTGCGGGAGGCGTTGGTCAACCCGCAGGGCCTGTTGAGAAGAGTGAAGTTCCTTCATTTTCTGATTCGCTCCAAGAGCGCTGAAA
>DASSJE010000291.1:0-9277 GCA_035691365.1 Terriglobia bacterium | reverse complement strand
TGCAGAAACCGATCGCCCATGGAAATCAGATATTGAGCGAGTGGAGCAAACGCTCCATGAAGCGCTGCAGGCTATCTCGCAATTCTCTGGCGTTGGCCTTCCAGAAGGAGCCGCCATGTCTCCCGGCGAAGGCGGCCCCGTATCACGCCTGGATTGCGTCACGCTGAAGGAAAGGATCCGCACCGACCTGCAGGCATTTTCCGCCACGACCGTCTCCGAGATGGCGAAACAAGCAGAGCAACAGGCCCGCGCCGCCCTGGAGGTTATCCAGATTGAGATGGAACGCCGGATCGAAAAGGTCGTCGACGGGTACCGGGATAAATTGCGTGAGCAAATCGAGCCTGCGCAGTTTGAGATCAATGTCGAAAAGCAGAGCCAGGAGCGCGTCGCGGAACTGGTCCACGCCCAGACGGATGAATTTGCGCGCTGGGTCTGGCTGACCTGCAAAGGGACGGGAACTCCCATTCCAATGCAAATCGAGAAGTTGCTGGGCCCCTATGTGGAGGAAGCAACGGGGCTGGTCACTGGAAGTGTCCAGCAGAAAATTCAGGGCTTACTTGCCGAGCAGGAGAAGCTGGTGGAAGAGCGCTTCCAGGGGACGGCTGATTCGCTCCAGAACAAGATCGCTTCGCTGGAGCAGGCAGCGCAACAGATTTGTGAAAAGAATGCCGATTCTGTGACGAAAGTGTCCACGGAGAGGCTGAACGCCGCCGCCGACGAGGCGGCGAAAAGTTTTGAAAGCAGAATCCATGAGCAGATGGAGGGTTTATTCGGCGGAATCGAGACCCGCTTGAATGAAACCAATGCAGCTTTGCTGGAGCGAGTGCGGCAGGAGCAGGAACAAGGGGCGCAGGACTTCATCCGCAGGATGGAATCGCTGGCAACAGACCTGGAGGGAAAGAAAGGTCTGGAGCTTTCGGCACGAATGGAAGAGAGCGCGGCCAGGGCGATGGAGTCCTCGCGCCAGCAATTGCAACAGACGGCGGAAGGGGCCCTCCGGCAGATCCAGGAAGCAGGCCGGGCGGTGCAGGAGTCCGTCCAACAGAGCATGACAAAAATGCAGGGAATGCTGGCCGGGGAAGGCCAGGACCTCAGCGCGCTGCGCGAAAAAGTCCTCGAGGGCTCCAGGGAGCAAATTTCTTCAATGGTTCAGGAAGCCATGGGGCCGATGGAACCGCGCGTCCTGCAACTGGCGGAGGAGAGGATCCAGGCTGCCACGGCGGAGTTGAGCAAGTCGCAGGACCAGAATGTTGCGCACTTTGAATCGCGGCTCAAGGAAGTTTCCGAAGGGCAGTATCGCTATCTTCTGGATCGCATCCAGAAGGACGCAAGCGATGCGGGCGCCCGCGCGGCGGAAGAGGTCCGGAGTGCTTCAGGCTCCGTGATGCAGGAACTTACTAAAAAAGTAGAAGCTGCCTCCTGGCTTTTGAGAAAGCAGCAGGAGGAAGCGAGCTCCGGCTTCCAATCATCCGTGAACGCGACTCTTGAAACCTTCCGAAAGCAGCTCTCGGAGATTTCTAGCGCCGGAATCGAAGGCCAGCGGAAATCGATTAACTACAACCTGAACGAACTTCAGAAGCGTTTAACTCTGGCTGCCGAGGCGCTGCGCGCAGATCCTCCCCTTCCGCACTAGCGGCTCTTCTGCAGCATGAAGCTTATTCGCGCGGATTTCTTTCTTCCGGCGTCTGCCTGAATATTTGGCTAACGGGAGTTTCACTCTGGCGAAACCCCTCTTTTATATCTTCCCGCGCCCGTAGAGGGCCTGTCCTCTCTTCGTATGCGCCTCAATTTGGTTCCGACCCCCTTTCTATTAAAGAACCGAAAACTCCCTACCAGACAAACTGCAATGCGCTGTGGCTGAGCGGTCACTGCCTGGGTGCGTTTTGCCGAACCGTCAATTCTGAATCCGAACTTTTTGAGTGTCCAGGACGAATACCATAATAGAAAAGCCATGAAGCCGACTGGGGAAGACGGAACATCGTGCAATTGGTTACGCGTCGGAAACCGCGAAGCGTTCGAACGCTTCTATCGGGACCACGCGGCGGCCCTCCTGAAGTTTCTTTGCCGATCTCTTGGCGACCCGAAAGCCGCGGAAGACGTCGCGCACGAGGCTTTCCTGCAGCTTTGGCAACACCCCAATGGCTTTGACCCAGCGCGCGGCTCTCTCCGTGCTTACCTGTTCGGTATCGCGGCCAAACGCGCTGCAGACTGGTGGCGGAGGCGGCCTTATAACGTCCCACCTCAGCTGACTCGCCCGGATAGAGAGGATAATTTGCCTCTGCTTCTGGCCGATGCCCTCGACAAGGTTGACCCCGAAAAGCGCGCCTTGCTGTGGCTGCGTGAAGTTGAAGGATACTCCTACCAGGAGCTTGCGGAAATGCTTGCCATTCCAGTGGGAACCGTAAGATCGCGGCTCTTCGCGGCCAGAGAGCAATTGCGCCGGGTCTGGGATGTTGACGGCAAGTCGGAGGACCTATGAACTGCCAGGATGCACAGCTTTTTGTTTCAGCCCTGTACGACGGCGAAGTTGTGCCTCAGGATGCAGCCGCTCATATTGCCAGTTGCGCCCCCTGCCGGGACCTGCTGAACAAGTACGCGCAGATCGGTGCAAGACTGCGGCTGATGGCAGCCGCTGAGGGCGGTACAGATCCTGCACCGCTCGGCAATCTTCCTCCAAAGCGCCGGCGATGGAGTAGTGGCTTAACGGGCCGCGTTCTAGTTCCTCGCTTCGCTATCGGTGTTGTTCTAATCGCCATCGCGGGATTATCAATCGGCCTGGCTCTGGTGCACGGGCAGGGTTCCGGCCCTTGGTTCCAGTACGAGGTCACCGATGTCCAGTCGCAGGGAACGGGCGGCAATGTGCTTCAGACGGGCGAGTACGGCACCGGAGAATCTTCCTCGCCAGCCGATCCCAGAATAACTTTGTACGAGGTCAAAGTTATCGACGTTCGGAACGACTCCGCGCAAGTCGAGGTCCGCGCGCGCAAATTCAACACCGAGCCCGACGGCCGTGGGGGAAAATTCATCATCGAGCCTGACAGCCGTCGGGCCACGGTTAAATCCCGTGAGGACATCGATCGACTGCTTTCCAGCGCGACGCCTCAACGGTTTGATTACAAGCCGGGGCAAAAGTTAAGCATTCAGGTCGACGGAGGCGGCACTCTCGTCCTGACCGGAAAGGTGTACCGTATTCGTCCGAGTTTCTGGGCGCCTGGGTATATTGTGAATCCCGCACCCAACGAGATCGTCCTGAGCAATCCCGCAATGGTGCGCGGCCGGGAATTTCTGGGTAACATCGCGGGCAGTGCGAGCGCCGCAGGCGGGAATTCTGCCATCGGGGCCTGCGTACCGCCGGTGGGCTCTTTCGTTTTTGCTCTGAAGCCTTTTCCTGGCGCGATTCAGGGGGTCACAGAATTCGGCAGGGCGCGCTTCACGATGGACGGCCAGGAGTACACCTTGTTTTCAGCTACTCCCATCACCGGAGGCGAGCAACCGCGCGAAATCTGGATTTACCGAGGTCCCAATTGCCCTTCAGTGGCGCTTCCAGGGATAATGGGCTCCGGCAGCAGCCCCTATAACGTCCTGCCGATTCTGAGAAAATAGCGACGGATCTTGTGCCCAGCCTGTGATTTCACCCCGGATTCCCTGGTTTCCCCGGTCCGTAGAGCACCTGTCCCGGCTTTGCGCCGGTATGATGGGCGTTATCGATCACGACAACTCCGTTGACAATCACATAAGGAATGCCAACCGGGTATTGCAATGGATTTTCGAATGTCGCCTTGTCGCTGACGGTTTGCGGATTGAAGATGGTGATGTCCGCCGCCATGCCGGGCGCGAGCAGCCCGCGGTCTTTGAGCCCGGTGATGTGCGCGGGCAGGGAAGTCATTTTGCGAACGGCGTCGGCCAGCGTCAGGATATGCCTCTCGCGAACGTAGACGCCCAGCACGCGCGGAAACGTGCCGTAGAATCGCGGGTGGGGCTTGCCGGCAAAGGCCATCCTGGGATTCACTGCCGCGCCGTCTGAGCCCATGCCAACCCAGGGCTGCTTCATAGCCAGTTCGACGTCCTGCTCGCTCATGCTGAAGTAGATGGCGAAGGCTGTTCCGCCCTCATTCACCAGCAGGTTGCAGAGAGCGTTCACCGGGTCGGTGTGCATGGCCTTCGCCACCTCATCCATGCGTTTGCCCTCGTACTGTTTGTCCTCCGGCCTTTCCACTGTAGCCACCATTACACCGTGCCAGCCTCCAGTGCTCTGGACTTCGTTGTTGACCCATCCCGGAAGGCCCTGCGCGATGCCCCGGCGGATCTGTTCGCGAACTTTGGGATCCTTCAATAATTCCACACGGTGCTCGAGCGAACCCTCAAGAAATTCAGGCGGCAGGCATTGCTCCAGGCTCGTCATCGAGGCGATGTAGGGATACTGGTCAGCGGTGACCTCGATGCCGCGGTCGCGCGCAGCCTGGATGATTTTGATCTGATCGATCATGTGGCCCCAGTTCGGCTTGCCGTCCATCTTGAAGTGCAGGATGTGGACGGGCAGGTGGGCCTTCTCGCCGATTTCGATGGCCTCGGCCAGAGCCTGAGGCTCATTTGCGCCCTCGCCCCGGATGTGGCTGGTGTAGATCCCTCCATAACGTGCGGCCACGCCGGCCAGGTGGATGAGATCGTCCGTGGTCATGTACGAGTCAGGTGGGTAAATAAGTCCCGAAGAGAGGCCGATAGCGCCCTGCTGCATGGCCTGTGCAACCAGGCCCTCCATGTTTTTCATTTCCGCAGAGGTCGGCCGGCGGTCCACGTTTCCAATCACGCCCATCCACACCTGTCCTGCGCCCACATAAGACGCCACGTTCAAAGAGATGCCGCTC
Organism: Terriglobia bacterium; assembly: GCA_035691365.1. Lineage (GTDB taxonomy): Bacteria > Acidobacteriota > Terriglobia > UBA7540 > UBA7540 > SCRD01. Next base: position 4,412 of record DASSJE010000291.1, on the reverse strand, counting down.
TTTTTTAGCACGTCAAAATACTGTGCCAGCGTCTCCCAATTCCTCTTGAAATTGGACGGACGGGGGCTTTTGCTCACGTCCGGCTGATCGGGACTCGTAAAAGGCCCGGCGGAAGCGTCCTCCCCGATGATTTCCGTGGTCACACCCTGCCGGATCTTGCTCTGCCCATCGCCATCCACCAGCAGCGTGTAATCGCTGTGCGTGTGGAGATCGATAAATCCTGGGGCTACCACGAGCCCTGTGGCGTCAATCACCTGCCGGGCGGTGGGGTTCACCAGCCGGCCAACGGCGGCGATCTTTCCGCCTTTCACAGCCACCTCGCCTTGATACCAGGGGCTGCCGCTGCCGTCGATGATGTGCCCCCCTTTGATAAGCAGGTCGAATTGCGGCTGGGTCTCGCGTGGTGGAGATTGCATTTTGCATGAAGATATCAGAACGCAGGCAATGGAAAAGGCAGCGAGAGCCATGACTTCCTTGCCGGGGAACCCTGGGAAGCGCATAAGCGTGAACCTCCGGAAGCCGTTGGATGATTTTTGATATGCCGGCCCGCGACTCAGGCCGTGGGATGGCATTATAGCTCAGCGCCACGCGGCAGGCAGTGCGATTCAGGCGATGCCTGGCAAACACCTTCTCCCGGCCATGTATTGGCCCGGAGCGTTATACTATGGGTGACCGGGTTTGCATGCCATTACAACTTCTCGAAAGGTGGTCAGCCGCCATGCCCTACTGTCCCGATTGTCTGACGGAGTATGTCGAAGGAACCAATGAGTGCGAAGATTGTGGGGCCGAACTTGTTCCTGGCTCTCCCCCTGAGGTTGACGATGAATCCGGCTCCAACCCCCGCACCGCCTTCGGCGGATGGTTTCGATCCCTCGTCGGCGCAGGGCAGGAGACAGACGAGGACGAAGGACCTCCAGTCAAGACGGTGAGGATCCGTTCTTTTTCCGGAGGCACCGCGTCAATGGACGCAGCCGTGGCCCGCAAGCTGCTGAAGGCCCAGGGAATTCCGTCTGTCCTGGGGGGCGAGAACTCGGCGGAAATGCTGCCCGTCCTGGAGGTTTCGTTGCTGGTTCGGGAAGAGGACGCTGACCGAGCCGCGGAAATCCTGCGTAATTACTTTGACAAGCAGGGCCCCATTCTGGCGGGATAATTCACTTTTTCCCAGACGGATGCGCCTGCCTTGAGGCCATCTGGCGCTTCTGCTCACGGGCGAGCTGGCGCTGCAGCCGGCGGATGGTTTTGTGCACGTCCTTCGCTTCATCCGCCTGCTTCTGTGACGGCAGGACGTTCAGATATTTCTCGTAGGCAGAGAGCGCTTCGTGCTTCTTGCCGGTTTTTTCATACACCTTGCCCAGCCCAAGATAAGCCGGGGCGTAATAGGGATCGTCTTTGGCCGCTTCCTCATAACGGCTGAGCGCCCCGCGATAATCTTTCCTGTGGAAATAAAAGTCGCCGATCTCGACCGACTCCTTGGCAGAAGGCGGAACGTACTGGGGTGAGCTTTCCAGTTCGCCGTCATCCTGCGTCATGTGTTGGGCGGACAACGAAACCGGCTGGCTCATCAGAGCCACGGCGCCGAGCAGAAGGCCGATGAGAATTGCGCGCATACTTGGATTTTCTATCGCGGCGGGAGGAGAGTCAACCGGGTGTGGGCAAGGCGGGCTTCCCCGGTGGAACCTCCTGCCGGCTTTCGAGTCAATTAGAATGCTGGATGCGGGATGCCTGCTTGCATATCTTACAGGCCTTTCCGTCTGCTGGAGGCGTCGGCGATAATAATAGATGAAAGTTGTGGTGCGACAAGACACGCATGAATGAACTTCTCAAACAGAGAGCGGAGGACCTGCCCGCGCGGCCGGGCGTTTATGTTTTCAGGGACGTGGACGGGAAGCCGATCTACGTGGGCAAGGCCAAATCACTGCGCCATCGGGTGCGCTCCTACTTTCAGGAATCGCGCCCCAGCGACGAAAAGCGCGACCGGCTGCTCGAAGTAGCCGTGGAGCTTGAAACCATTCTGGTGGACAACGAAAAAGAAGCTCTTGCTCTTGAGAACAACCTGATCAAACAGTTCAAGCCGCGCTACAATGTGCTGCTTCGTGACGACAAAACTTATCCCTACATCAGGCTCACCTTGCACGAACGGTTCCCGCGCGTATACGTCACCCGCCGCCTGCGGAAGGACGGGTCGCGCTACTATGGTCCCTACTTTCCCGGTGGCCTCGCCTACCGCATAGTGGACCTGATCCACCGCCGCTTCTTTGTGCCATCGTGCAAAGTGGACCTCACCCGATACCATCCTCGCCCTTGTCTCCAGTACTACATCAAGCGCTGCCTGGGGCCGTGTGTCGAGGGACTGACCACGCCGGAAAGATATGCTGAAGCAGTGCGCGATGTCCGCATGTTTCTCGAAGGCCGCGAAAGCGAACTGATGAGGGAGCTTCACTCACGCATGGAGCGGGCATCAGAAGAACAGCGTTACGAAGAGGCGGGCCGCTATCGTGACCAGTTGCTGACCGTTGAACAGCTCCGCGAGCGGCAAAAAATGGCGGCATCCTCCGGCGAAGACTTTGACATCTTCGGCTTCCATCGCGAAGGGACCCAGATGGCCGTGGACCTGTTCCACTTCCGCAACGGGCGGACCGTGGACCGGCGGGAGTTCTTTTGGGAAGACCTCGAGGAGCCCGACCTCAGCGATGTTTTCTCGGCCCTCGTAAAGCAAGTGTATCTGGACCAGCAGTATGTGCCCGGAGAAATCTTTGTGCCGGTGGGCTTTGAAGATCAGGCCATCCTTGAAGAGGTGCTCTCGGAAAAGCGCGGCCGGACGGTGCGTATCTACACCCCTGACGCCGGGAAGCGGCGTGGGCTGGTGGAACTTGTGGCCAGAAATGCGCGCCACTCTTTCGAACGCCGGTTCCGGGTGCTCCAGCCGAAAACGGAAGAGATGCTGGGCGAACTGGCTGACGCACTCGACCTGGACAAACCTCCCAGGAGGATCGAGGCGTTCGATGTTTCGCATATTCAGGGAACCGACATCGTGGCCTCCATGGTGGTCTGCGAAGAGGGGCGGATGAAGAAAGCCGACTATCGCAAGTTCATCATCAAATCAGTCCCGCAAAATGACGATTTCGCCAGCATGCGCGAGGTTGTAGGCCGGCGCTACAGCCGCCTGCAGGAGGAAAAAAAACCGCTTCCGGACCTGGTGCTGATTGACGGCGGCATCGGCCAGCTCCATGCGGCGGCCGAGGCGCTAGCCGGACTCGAAATCATTAACCAGCCGCTGGCCAGCATCGCCAAGAAGGAGGAAATCCTGTATGTTTACGGGCGCGAGGACGAGCCCATTGCGCTGGACCATCACTCCCCGGCATTGCACCTGATCCAGCAGATCAGGGATGAAGCCCACCGGTTTGCCGTGACCTTCCACCGGAAGCGCCGCGCGCGCCGGGAACTGGCCTCGGAACTACTTGAAATCCCTGGAATAGGTGAGCGAACGGCCAGAAGACTACTGGAGCATTTCGGGAGCCTGAACAAGCTGAAATCGGTAAGCGAGGCTGAACTGTCCCAAATTGTGACACAAAAACAAGTTATACAAATTATGGAATATTTGAGGAGCACGGCCGGCAACAATAATAACTAGTCTAGCCGGTATATAAATAATTGCTTTATTTCTAATATAATTTGTTGTTGCAAATCCAGTTGGACTTTGATATTCTACCTCTAGATTGGAGGTCAACCATGAAGACAAAGAACATGCTTTACGGTTTGGGTATCCTTGGGGCAGGTGTAGGCATTGGGACTGCCATGGGGCTGCTTTATGCTCCCCACAGTGGCCGCCAGACGCGGAAGATGATTTCCCGGGCAGCCGAGGACGGCGCCGATTATGTGGCCACGCGCAGCCGTGAAATCCGCCGGCAGGCTGAGGATGCTTTTGAGCGCGGCAAGGACCTGGCGACCAAGCTGGTTGCCTAAGAGGATTCAGGAGGATTTCTTATGAGCGACAACAACGGAGGGTCGAAGGTAGCCTTTTTTCTGGCTGGAGCGGGGATTGGCGCAATTCTAGCCCTCCTTTTTGCTCCGAAAACAGGGCAGGAGACGCGGGATTACATCGCACAGCGGGCCGGCGAAAGCAGGGACCGGGTCGCAGAAAAGAGCCGGGAGTACCGCCAGAGGGCAGAAGGTTATGTGGACAAGGCCCGGGGATCGGTCGCCAAACAGAAGGAACAATTGTCCGCCGCACTTGAAGCTGGAAAGCAAGCCTACAGGGAGGAAAAGGGCAAGGAGGCTCAGTAGCACCCCTCTTTGCCAGTGGCCCAGGCGGCCGAGAGTAGCATATGGTCCTTGACATTGTGCTGACGATTTTCATAGTCATCGCCGCCGCAGCCCTTGTCCTGCAAGGCCTCGCCATGTTCGGGCTGTAT
>DASSJE010000290.1:0-3028 GCA_035691365.1 Terriglobia bacterium | reverse complement strand
GCGGTCGCCCATGGTGCGGGCGAGGAGGGGGTCGGAGAGCAGGCGCAGGATGGCGTCGGGCAAAGAACGGGGCAGGTCGGAGGGGTCGACGAGGAGGCCGGTGAGGCCGTCGCGAATCACTTCCGGCACGCCGCCGGCGCGGGCGCCGATGCAGGGCTTGGCGTGGGCCATGGCTTCTAAGAAGACTATGCCGAAGCCCTCCTTGGTGCTGGGCAGGACGAAGAGGTCGCAGGCCGAATAGTAAGAAGGCAGGAGGGCGGCGGGCACGGAGCCCGGCAGAATGACTTTGCCGGCGAGTCCGAGATGCTGCGCCAAGTCGAAGAAGTGCCGGCGCTGGGGGCCGTCGCCGATAACCACGTAGAAGGCGTCGGGGAGCTGGCGCAAGACTTGGGGGAGGGAGGTAATCACCTCTTCCATGTTTTTATAGCGCTCGGAGGGCTGCAGCCGGGAGACGGAGAGGAGCATGGGCCCCGGGGGCAAGCCGAGGGCGGCGCGGTCAGCCTGGACGTGGGTGGCCTGGGCGTAAAGCGGATCCAAAGTGTTGGGGAAGACGCGGAAGAGGGCGGCGTCGAGACGGTTGAGACGCGCCATTTCGCGCTGAGTGAAGGCGCTGACGCAGAGGATGCGGTCGAGGCGGCCGGCGCCCATCCGCTGCAGACGGGGCAGGGGCTTCCAGACCTCGATGCCGTGGGCGACCAGACACTTGAATGACTTGTTCATCATGGGCGCCAAAGGGAGGAGGTTGGCGTGGCCGATGATGACCGTGTCCGCAGAACGAGCGGCCCGGCAGGCGGAAAGCGCGAACTGAAGCCGGCTGCCGCGGAAACCGCGAAAGCGCAGGCGGCCGGAAGCGGCGTAGAGAGGGACCGGGGGAGCGCCGGTGGAGTCGAGCAGGGAGAGCACCTGCACATGGAGGTCGCGGGAGGAGGCGATCTGGTCCAGCGCGTGAATGAGCGAACGGTTGAAAGTTTCGATGCCGCCGAAGCCGTGGAAGGCACCGGTGATGAGCACCACGATCTGTGATTTGTGATTTTGAAACATGAAGCGTGCGTGGAGAGCCATTACAGCTTCGCCCCGTCACTTAGATCGGCTTATGTGACCAGGAGCCGGAGCTGATCAAGCCAGAGGAGACACACAAAGGCCCTCGACTAATGGGCGCTGCAAGGTCTCACTGTGGCTTTGCTTGGGACGATTTCTAGCACAGGCAGGGAGGAGGGACAACCCGGTAGTGCCCTTTTTTCTGTGCAAATCCGGTCCGAAAAGAACCAAGTTGTTCTACAGTGCGAAGGTAGTTTCGGAAAACGATATGCATGGAGCGAGGTGGAAAGTTCGTATCTCGATACTTCTGAAAAATGTGTAAGCGTTCCGGGATGAAGATGCTAGAATCCGGCTAATTTTAAAAACCAAGCAGGAGGATTCAGGGTTCGGGCCCGCAGGGGCCACTCGAGCCCAAGGGATTCATGGACTCTGGCATCATTCTGCAACCCAACCGCACTCCTGGCAACGGCCAGGGACCATTTGAGATCGCCGAAACCTCGGTTCCGCAGAACTATTCCACCTACAGCTACGGTTTGGCCGAGCAGCACCCTTTGCTGGGTTATTGGCGGGTGTTGCGGAAGCGGCGGTGGACCATCATGGCCACGTTCGGCATCGTGTTTGTGCTGGCGGTGATAGCTACGCTGCACATGACGCGGCTGTACCAGGCGACGTCGCGAATCGCGGTGTATCCGGAAAATTCCAACGTTCTCGGGCTAAAAGACCTGGAGAACGCGACGGCGAGCGAGGATTGGGATTACAACGTGAGCCTGGAGACGCAGCTCTCAATCCTGCGGAGCGATGAGCTGGCTTTGAAGGTAATTGACACGCTGCACCTGGACAGTAACCCCAGCTTTATGGGTTCGGAGGCGGTGAGCGAAGAGCATGGGCTGAGGAGCGCCAACCTGGGCCGCGATCCGGAGCGTCTGGCTACGATGCTGGGGATTTTTCGCGGCGGGCTGACGGTGCAGGTGGTGCCCCGGACGCGGGTGATTGAGATCAGCTACATGCAGCACGATCCGCAGCTGGCGGCGGAGATTTCGAACACGCTGGTGAAGACGTTCATCGAGGAGAACTTCCGCACTAAGTACGAGTCCACCAGCCAGACGGCGGACTGGCTGTCAAAAGAACTGTCTGACCTGCAGTTGAAGGTGCAAACCTCGGAGGAGAAGCTGGTCCGGTACCAGAAGGAGCATGGCATTGTCGGCATTGACGAGAAGCAGAACATCGTGACCGCCAAGCTGGACGCGCTGAACAAAGAACTGACCGACGCGCAGACGGACCGCATTCAGAAAGAAGCCAACTACCGGCTGGCGCAAGGTGGGGATCCCAGCGCCTTCACCAAGCTGGATGCGGATAGCTTGCTGGGCAAGTTGCGGACCCAGGAGTCGGATCTGCAGGACCAGTATGCGCAGTCAACAACGCAGTTTGGCTCCGGCTATCCCAAGGTAGCGGCGCTAAAGAATCAGCTGAAGCAGATTCAAATCTCAATTGAAGCGGAGCAAAAACGGCTGTTGTCCAAGGTACGGGACGAATATCTGGCAGCGGTGCAAAGGGAGCAACTGCTGAGCGGCGCCTTCAACCAGCAGAAGCAGGAAGCTAACCAACTGAGCGAGGCTGCCATTGAGTTCACGGCCTTGAAGCGGGACGCGGACACCAACCGCCAGCTGTACCAGGACCTGCTGCAGCGGCTGAAGGAGGCGTCGGTAACGGCCGGGTTGCGTTCGAGCAATATCCGGGTGGTGGATGTGGCGCGCATTCCCATTGTGCCGGCCAAACCCAATGTGCCACGGAACATCGCTCTGGGATTCCTGCTGGGCTTAGCCGGGGGAGTTGGGCTGGCCTTCCTGCAGGAGAGCTTAGACACCACCATTGCCAACCTCGAGGAACTGACTACGATTACCGCCCTGCCCGCACTGGGCACGATTCCCTTGCAGCTAGGCGCAAATGGGCGGAGGAGGCTGACGACGGGGGTTACGAGCAGCGAAGAGCA
>DASSJE010000289.1:0-26915 GCA_035691365.1 Terriglobia bacterium | reverse complement strand
TTGAACTTCCCAGTGTCCGAAAGGCCTCCACCAGCGGCGAATATTTCTGCTGGACCTGCTTATCAATTCGGTACCAAGGACTCTCTGACCTTGTCATCTGCGATGTGTCAAGGACATCAGGAAGCATCAGGCCGTGGCCGTTGCCATTGTGGTTCCCATCCGCAACCAGCTCAGCAAGAGTATCGACCGCAGGAATCATCGCCAGGGCCGGCAGCCCCAGGAAGCGGTCAACTTCCTCGACTGTTTTCAAGGTGGTGTCAAAGTGCGCCCGTATAAATGCGATTCCAATTCCTAACCCCAGACCGAGAACCAGACCAAGGGCCAGGTTGAATACAATCTTTGGTTTGACAGGCAGGAATTCCGGCACCGCCCGGTCGATAACACCGACATTGTTCGCCTTGATCCGGGCCACCAGGCTGGCCTCTTTCACTTTTTGGAGAATGTTCTCGTAAAGCTGGTTGTCGGAATCCGCATTCCGCTTCAATATGTTGTATTGGGTGGATTTCTCCGCGACCCGGTTCGCTGCATTTTTCTGCTGCTGAAACGCCTGCACCAGAAGTGTTTCTCGCCGCACAGACGCCAGGTAATCATTGGTGATGTTCGCGGCTGCTCGCTGGCGCTCACGGGCCAGAGTCTTCTCCGCCGCCTCGAGCTGGCTCTTCACTTGTTTGACCTTGGGGTAGCTATCCGTGAACGTGGAAGATAACTGCGCGTATTGGGTTTTGAGGTCCGCAACCTTTTCCGTCAGGGTCTGCAGGAGTTTATCCTGGAACACGCCGGGCAGAGAACCGTAGTCTCCTTTCTGGATAAGGCTGTAGACCGACTGTCTCTGGTACCGGTCTGCCTGGGCCGTGGTTAATTGGTCCTGGAGGAGCCGTAGGCGCTCACTGACAACATTCTGAGTGGTGCCTGTGCTGGTATCCAGGTAGAGCAGGTCATTGTTGCGCGCATACTGCGTCATCTTCTGCTCTGATGTTTCCAATTCGTTTCGTGCATCGTTCACCTGCTCCGCAAGCATTTTCGTGAAATTCTCGGTAGCCTTTTCGTGCAGCTGCAGGTAATTCGAGACCACAGCGTTGACAACGCGAGCGGAGAGGCGGGGGTCATTGCTATCGTAGCTGATCTGGACCAGCCGGCTGCTTCCCACCCGGGATACCTTTAGCGAAGATTTAAAACGGTCCACGAGATGCTGGTAAGCTTTGGGGTCCATGTCCAATACCGGGTCAGCCGCCTGTGCGTTCACCTGCGCCGGAGAACCTGCGTCGTGGCCAGTGGTGTCCTCAGGGTCAGCACCCGTATACCAGCGGACAAAAGCGTGCCACGTGCCGCTGAGGATACCTGTCGAACCTTTTGGGGGTTTTGCCAGGATAACCTGGTCGATTACCTTTCGAGCCAGCGAATCGCTCTGGAGGATTCCAATCTCCGTTTCAACTTCTGTCAAGACAACATCGTTGGGAACTGCGCTCCGGCTTTGCAATTGTTGCAAACTCTCAATATCCGGCGTGGCCTCTTTGATCTCGATTGTGGCCCTGGAGCGGTATGTAGGCGTCATAATGAGAGAAACAGCTAGTGCCAGCAACATTACCGCAATTCCCGAGATCAGGATCGACCGGCGATGATCGCGAAGGATCCGAAGGATGTAATGTATGTCAACATCGGCTTCAGGATCCGGAGAGCTTGGTTGTCCGATGCTTGCGGTCAGCTTTCGGACTCCCGACAGAACCCTGCCCTTATAAAGTTCAATCTTGTTCTCTTCGGTCATTTTAGAATCTCTCCAACACGTCCGGATTGTCTCGATCCGCTCTTATGGAATTGCCCGATAAACGAGCCACTGGGATATGGTCCTGAGCGCACCCCGGCCCGCTGACTTCGCCCCGTTCTTGGGAACAAACAGAATGTCCTTGGGCTGGAGCGGAGGATCGGGCGCCTTTCCAGAAAGTATCTCGTTCAGCTTGATGGGCAGCTCGATTTGCTGTCCGTTCTCTGCAACTCGAATAATCTTGGTTTTCGACTTATCGGCATCAGGCGCTAGCCCTTGGCCTAGCGCGATCACCTGCAATACCGTCATATGCCCGTTGGCCTGGACCGGGAAACCCCCAGGCCGATTAACGTCGCCGACCACATAAACTATGCCCGCTGCCTTGACCTTGATAATGTCGCCCGGATAAATAGTTACGTTGTACTTGGGATCCCCCGAGTCCAGCAGCAGGTTCAGGTTCACCTGAATCGTGCCACCCACTCCTTCCTTCCCTGAAGACGCAAAGGATGCTGAGACAGGAGTTCCGCTCGCGGCACCAGCCATCTTCCCGGCGCTCGAAGGAGAGTCCGTATCGGTTCCAGTCCCTCGCATCACCAACACTTCATTTCCAGCATCAGGTGCGAGGCCTTGAGCCAGGGAGAGCATTTCAAGGAGGGTCTTCGTCCCGCGAATCTGAAACACTCCAGGGATCTTGACAGCCCCCATCACTGAAACGCTGTGACTTTGCATCTCGCTGACCGTAACGGTCACCTGAGGATCTTTCATATAAGTGCGGCGCAGCAACGCCTGGAGCACCAGCTCAAGTTCGCGTGGGGTCAATCCCGCAGCCTTGATCGTTCCAAGCAGTGGCAATGAAATATCACCATCTCCCGCAACCCGCACCGTCTGGCTCAGGTCCGGTGCGTCAAAAACAGTCACTTGCAACTGGTCGTTCGACCCAATACGGTAATCACCCTGCGATGGGCTGCCGTTAGATCTGGAGAGGGCCGAATGAACCAGGCTCTGGAGACGGCGGTTCCAATCGTCCGTGGTTTCCATTTTTGCATTGGTGATACCAGCCTGGAGAACAGGCCGGTCTGAAGGAGCAGCAGATTGGGCCACACCCTTCGGAGCCCCTGCGGCCAGGAGGACCGCAAGACCCAACCATATCCGAGACATCTTTTCCCTCCCTTCGTCCATTGCAAACTCCGCGGCAACCGAAACCACCGCCCTGCCAATCGCAACCCGCTACGAAGACGCCGGATGCGTCGGCTGCAACAACGTATCTCCAAAACCCCAGCCTCTGTCCATTGCCGCATCAGCAATCAGGGGCACAGGCCCGGACTGAGAGCCCGCGATCCGCTCAACAGTGCGTGCATCCACTTCGGCGGCCACGGACCTTTCGAGCAATGACACTGAAACAACCAGGCGAGTCTGCCCTTTCTTCCGCACGAGAAACCCTTCCAGGCCCCTGAGTGCTCCAGACTTTACTCGGACAAGGTCACCGCATTTGAGAAACGGGTGCGGCTCCACATTGACGCGGTTCTCGACCACGCTCCGAACTGCCTGAATTTCTTCCTCTGGAATTTCGGCCAGTCTCCCAGCCGTCGCCACCATTCCGTGAACGCCAGGGGTGGCAACGATGGCGAGCCGGCGATCCAGGTCGCCGCGCAGGAAGACGTAGCAGGAAAACAAAGGCAACTCCAACCTCTTCGTCCGGTCGCGCCACTGCCGGACTTCCGTGTAAAGTGGAAGAAAAACTTCATACCCCTTGTTGGCGAGCGTCCGAGCAACCAGCTTCTCGTGCTGGTGACGCGTGTGCACCGCGTACCAACATGCGTCCACCGGCGCAGCCCCAATCTTTTCAAACGGACGGTTGAGAAGAGACATATCCTGATCCTCTGGTCATGCAGCGCTGTGGCTCGACTCCAGGCTTTCCTCATCCTGTGTTTCAACATCGGCCCTGGCCCGGTCCGAAATCAACCCGGCCGCTTTGATCTTGTAAAGTAATGCGCGATAACTGATGTTCAGCGCCCGAGCCGCTTGCCTGCGGTTCCACCGGGTCTCCTGCAAGGTCCTGAGGATGATCTTGCGCTCCAGCGCCTGCGCCGCCTCGCGAGTCACTTGCTTCAGCGAAACGGAACGCAAATGAGGAAGGACGGGTCCGGTAGATCTTCGGTCTTCCAACGCCGGCCCGACCTCTTTGGCCCCTTCTAACCCCAGAAGCACATAACGCTTCATCACGCTTTCGAGCTCGCGAATATTCCCTGGCCAGTCATACTGCTGAAAGCGGTCCATCAGTTCCGCGCTGGGCTTCGTGGGTTGGCCTCCAAATCGCTCGCTATAGACCAGCCAAAAATAATTGGCAAGCCCCGGGATATCCTCTTTGCGTTCCCGCAAAGGAGGCAGGCGTAAAGTCACAACGCTGAGAGCAGAAAAAAGGTCTGCGCGGAAGCCCCCGGCGGCCACCGCCTGATCGAGGTCCCGGGAGCTTGTCCCGATAACTCGAAGCGCCACAGAATTGCCACTCCCGTTAACCGGAGCAAAGGCCCGTGGATCTTGAATCCAATGCAACAATTCCAGCTGGCATCCCGGCATGGCCTCGGAAATTTCTTCGATAAGAAGAGTGCACGTTCGCCGGTCCGAACTCCCGCTAGCACAGAAATCCCTCGAAGCGCCGGATTCCTGGGGTTCGAGGAGCAAGGCTACTTCTTCTCTGGCGCTACCATTCATAAACTGAGGGGTTAATTTCAGGAACGGGGCAGCTGCGCCGGGATTGCAGGAGTGGATCAAACGCGCGAGCACCTCCTTTCCGGTTCCTTTTTCCCCGACGATTAGGATTGGAGCACTGGTTCCAGCAACTTTTTCAGCAATTTGCCACAATCCTCTCATCCCTTCGGTTTGACTCCAAATCGTCCCCTCAGGGGGAAGGGCCTGGCAGGAAGTCAGCCGAGCATCAAAATTATTTAATATTGCTTCCATTTCTCTTCTTCCTTTTTCCGTGATTCCAGATTCCACAGCAATCGTAAGGGCTTCCCCGATTTATCCTCAGGAATTCATACCCGGAGCTTCCTGAAGTAACCTGACTCTCATCGGAATTCCCTCAGGACACGAACTCAAAATCACTTTTGCAACACAGACTGGTAAAAAGAGTTCACTTATCTACTCGCACACCGCGTGCCAAAGTCCGAGATGCCTCCACAAGCCAGAAGACCGTGATCACACAGGGTATCAAAAGGCTCTATCTCTATATTTCTAAATGCGTTGGAGAAATGATGCACTTTATGAAATTTCCTGCAGCCTGAAGGATCAGATACGCCAATCCGCTTCACATCATGCAAACTCATTCATGCTTGAGAACCATCTTGCACCCGGTTTCGATCCTTGCTGAATTCCAAGCCCCTTAACTGCATTGCGATGAATGCTCTGCTCTTTAATGGAGAAAATGATTAAGGCACTGGCGGGCGAAAGAGCTTGCAGGTACTACATGCATCGTACCCTTATTCACGTTCAACCCGGAAGCGCTCCCCCCTGAGGATGGCCTTAATTGCAGCACCGTGTCAGGTAATTGGACCGTGCAGATTTCGGCGAATCAGGGATTCGCAGAAAACCAACGCCCAGACTTATCGATTGTCCAGTCTGCCCGCCGACGGCCCTCATGCTTTGCCGGCCAGAACATGTTCTACCCAGGGCGCAGGACTCTGGACATGAAAGATCCTGATGGGTTCAACCTCGAGTGCTGTAATCTCGTCGGCAAGGGAAACTTTCAATATCTCGTCCGAGACAACCAGGTTGGCATGGCTGTCATTTGCATGGATCAGGAGCCCGTCAATCCCCTCCTCAGAACCGACCGATGCTTGTGGCTGCTTTGCCTTAAGCAAGTACGAAATCGGATCGAGGAATTGAGAAACGGAATCCTTCTTGTGCTGAAGCCGGGCACTGACGGCATAAGAATCAGCGTCTCTGACAGCATCTTCAGCCGCGCGCCTTTTCAATTCCCTTGCGTCCAATTGTTCCGGGTCCCTTATGCCGTATTTCGGGTCAGTAAGATTTTTCAATTTATCTCTCCCGCTTCACGGTGATTCTCTTAGGTGGTACTCCGGCCTCTTTGATCTTGTAAAGCAGAGTTCTGTAGCTGATATTCAACGCACGGGCCGCCCGTCTCCGGTTCCATTGCGTCTCACTAAGGGTTTTGAAAATGATCTTGCGTTCAACTTCCCGGACTCTTTGCTTCGCGAGTCTCTTCAGCGAAACGCCTCTCGCGGCGGAGTTGTTATGCGCCGGCGCCGGCGCCGGGGCCCCCCTGGCGGCCAGTTCATCGATGATCTCGCCTACCGAACCCCAAAGCACATAACTCCTCATCACGCTGGCAAATTCACGGATGTTCCCAGGCCAATCGTACGCTTCAAGGGCGTCAATTAGGCTGTCAGAGGGCGCTGGAGCAATTGAACCCAGCTCTTCACGGTAGGTTTCCCAGAAGTACATCGCCAATCCAGGAATGTCTTCGCGTCGAGCCCGCAAGGGTGGCAGGCACAGGCTGACGATGTTGATAGAGTAGAAGAGGTCCTCACGAAAGCTTCTGAGGCTCACAGCCCGGTCAAGGTCGTGGCGGGTGCTGCAGATAATGCGAAAAAGCGGCGGAGCATAATCAGAGGTATCAACTCCGGGCAGTTTATCGTCGTAGAGCAACTGTGCCAGGGTACGCTGTGAGGCGGAATTCAGTTCAGCCACCTCATCAAAAAAAAGGGTTCCGATGCAGCCAGGGCTGGCCGTGGACCCGCGCGCTTCATGGCCATTTTCACCGGCACTTTTGACTTCCTCGCAAGGAGTCATGAAACTGGCGCTCTGGCGCCATCCGGCTCGTCCGGCGGGCGTTACCTTGTGAAAAGGAGTTTCTTCTCCGGGGTATTTCTTGTGAATAAGCCTGGCAAGGACTTCTTTTCCACTGCCAACTTCTCCCCGGATGAGCACAGCAACGTCGGTATAAGCGATCTTCTCGAGTTTCTCCCTCACCTCATTCATGGCGCTTGAAGCGCCAAGGATTGATTCTTCCGGAGGGAGAAATCCATTTCGGGATGTGACGGCCATGCTTTCCCTCACCACGTGCGTTGCCTCTGCTGAGTGTCCGGCGGCAAATGCGAGAGCACATCGCCTGCCAAAAGTTCGAAACCTCAACGCTCTGTTGCTTCCGGAATTTGTAACCATCCTTTAACATTCGTGGGTTGTGGGGCTTGCGTCGTCTGGATAGAAAGAACCGCGCCTCCGCTGGCCTCGGTTTTAAAGTCCGGGCTGCGCGCAAATTTCTTCCGTTTGCGGAAATGTTTTGCAGGCGGCAACTGTCACCTTTGCAAGTCGATGCAGCCAGGCAGGGCACTGGGGCGCAAGGGAAAGCCCCGGTCCTTTTCGCAGAGCGGGTGTCCCGCTCCTGGTCATTGGCAGGCGCTTCAATTGCCCACAACAGAACCGCCAGACCTTTATAATTCAAAAGCGTTTGACACTTTGCCCGATATAAGGCAAAACTCTAGACTATGATGTACAGCCACGGGCACATCACGATCTTCTTGCATTGCATGCAGGTTTTGGAGCGATGCTGACAAGCACGATACCTTCCGGATCAGGTTTCGGCTGCAAAGTAATCAGTGCCCATTGAAAACCGTATGTGTTTCTCAGGGATATCCGTCAGTACCTTTCGTTCAATATTTGGCGTTTACAGCTACCACATAAATCTGAGGGCAGGATAAGATTTAACCAGCGCAAAGGAGGAAGGTTTTCCATGTCTTCGGCCAGAGAGAAAAACAAACGCCCTCGGTCCCAACACCGGTCCGCTGACGTCTTTTCTGAACTTGTTGCACATCTGCGCAAGAACAGGGGTTCGCTTCAAGAAGAATGGGCGCAGCGCATTTCGGAAGCCCGATTATTAACGGCGATGAGTGATGAGGAGATCCTCACTGAAACTACTTCCATCTATGATAATTACGTCGACGTCCTGGAGACCGGGGCTGTCGAGGCCTTGCAAGCCTACGCCCGCAACCTCTCTGAACGGATCATTCCGCGCGGCGTGGAAACTCATGAAGTGATCGGCATTGTTCTCCTTCTGCGCGACGTGCTGTTGCGGTCGCTCTTAAGGCATTTCCAGTCAAGGTTTGAACTGCTCGGCCGAATGCTGGATGCCTTTGAGCCTGCCGCCCGGCGGATCACGGTGACGGTGGCCGTGGGCTTCGTTCACGAGCGGGAAAGAATCATTCATGAGCAACAGGATGCCATCCGGGGACTCTCAACCCCGGTTCTACCCGTCCGCGAAGGGCTTCTTATTCTGCCTATTGTCGGCGTTATTGATCCCCAGCGTGCTCGCCAGTTGACCGGGCAACTTCTGCAGGGCATCCGCGCCAACCGGGCCAAGGTGGTGGTGATTGACGTTACCGGCGTTCCTTCCATCAACTCAACCGTCGCCAACCACCTCGTTCTGACGGTGGAAGCCGCCCGTCTCCTCGGAGCGACAGCCATTGTGACTGGCTTGTCCCCTGAAATTGCCCAGACGCTGGTAACGCTTGGCGTCGACCTGACCAAGATGAACACAGTTTGCGACCTGCGTGGCGGAATCGAAGAGGCCGACCATGCCTTGGGTTTTAAAGTGACCCGGATTGATGAATCATCAAATGAGGAGAAAGGCTGGTAAATCATGCAGGTTCCAATCCTCAAGCAGGGACCCTACCTGATCGCTTCGGTGCAGGCGGCGTTGAAGGACGCTGACCTGATCGGGCTTCGGGACGCCTTGACCGAGCAGGTCGGGACCTACAGGTCCCGTGGCGTGATTGTCGATGTTACAGCGCTGGACGTCCTCGACTCATTCGCCTGCCGGACGCTGAGCGATATTGCCAGCATGATCAGATTGAGAGGTGCGCAGACGGTGATCGTCGGCATCCAGCCCGAAGTCGCTTTCTCAATGGTCCAATTAGGACTCAAGCTCGAAGGCGTGGCTACGGCACTTGACCTGGAAGAAGGTCTCGAGTACATGAAGCGCAGGACGAAACGGTTCCACCATGGCCTGTACGAAGCATGAAGTTCGAGTGATGATCAAGTCGGATGAAGATATTCTCGCAGCCCGGCAGGAAGGGCGGGATCTGGCTGTTCGTTTGGGGTTTGGCTCCTCGGAGCTGGCTGTAATCGCCACGTCCATCTCGGAACTGGCACGCAACCTCCTTCTCTATGCAAAAAATGGATGTATCGTATGCTGGGCGATCGAGAGTGAACCGAAAAAAGGCATCGTGATTCAGGCCACGGATGAGGGCCCCGGCATTTCAGACGTCGAGGCCGTGCTCAGGGATGGTTATTCCACTTCCGGGGGCCTGGGCCTGGGTCTGCCTGGCGTGCGAAGGATGATGGATGAGTTTGCCATCGTTTCCCACAAAGGGCGCGGGACAACTGTGACCACGATCAAATGGAAGGAATGAATTCGAATCGTGTCGAATGGGGGGTGGCGGAAAGGCATAAGCCGGGAGAATCTCTATCCGGCGACCTGCACCTGGTCAAGCCGCTGGAGACCGGGGTGCTGCTGGCCGTCGCCGACGGCCTCGGCCACGGCCAGGCGGCTGCGGAAGCCGCAAGGCTCGCGTTGAGTGCTGTAGAAGAACATTCCAACAAACCCCTAGTCGAGATCATGCAGAGTTGCAGCAGGAAATTGCAGGGAACACGCGGGGCAGTGATGAGTATGGCCCTTCTGAGTACGCTTGACAACACCATGGAATGGCTAGGTGTTGGCAACGTTGAAGGCGTGCTAGTGCGCTCGGCTCCAAACGGAAAACCCGCCAGGGAGTCTCTGCTGTTGTCCCGCGGAGTGCTGGGAGGGCAATTGCCCCTGTTGCGCACATTCGCCCTGGAGGTTAGCCGCGGGGACACCCTGATCTTCGCGACCGACGGTATCCAGCGTGGATTTGAGGATGGCATGGTCCTCCTCAAAGGGCCGCAGGAGACCGCACGGTTTATCCTTGAGCGTGACGGGCTGGGAACCGACGACGCACTGGTGCTTGTCGCCACTTTTCAGGGGAGGCAGCAATGAAAGCCAGCCAGCGCGAACTCATGAGCCAGTATGAGTCGGCACTGCGGGGCTACCTCGAAAAGACGAACGAAGCGTCGCTGGAAGAAGCCTATGAACTGGGCCGGCGCGCTCTCCGACTCGAAATCAGCCTGATCGAGATGGTCATTCTTCATTCCGAAGCATTCAACCGCGCCCTCTCGCAAATGGCCAGCTTGGGTGACTTCTCCGAAGTGCTGAAAGCTTCCGCAAAATTTCTGATCGAAACCCTGACCCCATATGAAATGACCATCAGCGGCTACCGCGAAACCAATGCCGCGTTGCAAGCCAGTGAAGAACGTTACCGGGAACTGTTCGAAAATGCGAATGACATTGTTTTCACGGTGGACGCCGAAGGCAGGCTGACCTCAATCAACAGGGCCGGCGAAAGGCTCACTGGGTATCGGCGTGACGAACCTCCTCCCAGTCCCGTCAACCTCCTGCCCATGGAACATATCGAGGAAGCGGCCAGAATATTCAGCCATCTGAAGTCCGGCGGGAATCCACTTACTCGGGAGCTTGAGATTCTGACCAAGGACGGGCACCCGCTGACCGTTGAGGTCAGCGCCCGACCTATTCTTGACGGCGGAGAAGTAATTGGCATCCAGGGCATTGCCCGCGACGTCACAGAGCGCAAGAGGGCCGAGCAGGCCCTGCACCGGCTGAATGAGGCACTGGAAGAACGAGCCAAGCATATCGCCCATGAGCTTCACGATGAGGCCAGCCAGCTCCTGGTCTCAGTGCATATCGCTATCGATGGAATGGTGAATACCCTGCCTCAATCCGCCCAACAAACAATCGGTGAAATCAAGGAGCTGATCGAGCGGATTGAAACCGAATTAAGGCGGCTTTCCCATGAGCTGCGCCCAACTATTCTGGACGACCTCGGATTGGTGCCTGCAGTCGAGTTCCTCACCCAGGGCATTTCCAAGCGCTTCGGTATCCCAATTTCGGTCGAGGGAGACGCCAGTGGACGGCTCCCGGCCCAGGTGGAGGTCGCTCTCTACCGCATCGTGCAGGAGGCCCTCAATAATATTACGAAGCACGCACGGGCCAGTCGCGTGACAGTCCGGCTCCAAAAAGAGGAGAATAAAATCCATCTGACCGTTACTGATGATGGCGCGGGCTTTGATGTCCAATCCGTGATGGGGCAGAAAGGAAGGTCCGGACTGGGCCTTATTGGGATCAGAGAACGACTGATCCCCTTGCGGGGGGAATGTATAATTAATTCCAGTCCCGGCAAAGGTACTGAAATTTCGGTTCTGGTTCCATCGGAGGGAAAAGATGCCTATTCGTATCCTTCTGGCAGATGATCATCAAATGGTCCGCCAGGGATTGAGGGCCCTTCTCGAGCAGGAGGGATTTAAGGTTGTTGGCGAAGCCGCAGATGGCCATCAGGCCACCCGGTTGGCTCAGGAATTAACGCCTGATATTGCCATCCTGGATCTGGCCATGCCCTTGATGAACGGGATCGGCGCAGCCAAAGCCATCGGCCAGGCAAGTCCCCAAACCAAAGTGGTTGTCCTGACCATGCACACGGAGGCCCAATACGTGCTCGAGGCTCTCCGTGCCGGCATCAGAGGTTATGTCCTGAAAAGCCGTGCGGCCGGCGAACTCGTCCAGGCCATCCGCGAAGTTTCAAGGAACTCAACCTTTCTGAGTTCCGACATTTCAGATACGGTGGTCGACGCTTACCTGAACAAAGTCGATGTTCCAACCGATACATTGAGCCCTCGGGAACTTCAAGTCCTGCAACTGGTCGCCGAGGGAAAGACAACAAAAGAGGTGGCCTCCCTGTTGAATATCAGTGTGAAAACAGCCGAATCCCATCGAACGCGGATCATGGAAAAGCTCGATATTCACGAAACTGCTAGCCTCGTGAGGTATGCAATTCGCCGCGGTCTTGTCCAGCCCTGATCTCGTGCCGCCGGCCTCCTTCCAAGCATTTCTGCCCTTACCCGTCTGGTACTCCCGAGGTAATTTTTAAGGTTTTTACCGGATTGACCACCAACTTTGCGGGAGAATAGCATCATCGTGCGCGGCATGCGCTACCCCACCTCGCGCATAGCTGGACGGGGCCCGAGTTTAGAACAGGTATAGCCGCAGGGTAGCAACCTTGGCTATTCGAGTTGCACTTTACGGCTCGGCCTGTGGGTTCAATATACGGATCACGATCTGCCGTATTCTCCTGCGCGTGTGAGGTTGTATATCATCTGGTGCCGGGATGCTGGAAAGTGACGAGGGAGAGCGAAAAGGGCTGAAGCGCTCGATGAAACCTCGAATCATGTTGGCCGATGACAACGGACCGGTTCGCCGGAGCCTGAAATCTCTCCTCGAACGGGAAGGTTTTGAGATTGTGGGTGAGGCCACCGACGGAGAACAGGCCGTCTCCCTGGCCCACCAGCACCGGCCGGACGTCATCGTTCTTGATCTCTCAATGCCTCACCTGAATGGGATTGAAGCCGCCCGCCGCATTCGCATATCGCTTCCTGAAGTCCGAACCATCATCCTGACCGTCCATCGCGAGTATCACTATGTTGTGCGTGCCCTGGAGGCGGGCGCGCGTGGCTATATCCTGAAGGGCCGCGCCGTGGAAGACCTGGTTCGCGGTGTTCACCAAGTGGCCGAGGGCAAACTGTTCGTCAGCCATGGGCTTTCCCGGCCGGTCACCCAAAAGTCTGGGAATCTTCCAGCCCCCTCAAACCTGCCGTAATTCCCGCCTTCGACTCTCCTTCGAAAAATACAATTGGCAGTCCGGACTTGGCGGACTGGTCCCGGATGCCCCGTCGGCAGAGTTGTCCATCCCAGGGATACCCCTTCCTCACCGGGTAGCGTGTTCTTTGAAAGACCAGATACGGTAGCCTCTCAAAGCCTCCATTTCCTGGAAGTTTGTTCCAAGCCGCCTGATTTTGCGGGAATCACCTGCCTGCCATCGAGCGGCAAGTGCCTATACCTGATGAAGAACCCAAAGAGTGCTCTAAAAGAAAGCAATTCCTCCCTGCTCCCTGATAGAATAGCCGCCAGTAAAGGGCGGCGAGATGTTGAGAAATCAACCGGAGGCTCGAGATGGAAAAGCTGGGCGTAGGAATCGTGGGGACAGGATGGGTTTCGGGCGAATACATCAGGGCGTTTGAGGCCGACCCTCGCACCGGGGTGCATGCTATCGTCAGCCGGGAGAAAGACCGTGCCCATGCCAAAACAGAAGAGTTCACGCTGGAACGCGCGCGGGCCTATGAGCACCTGGACAAGATGCTCGACGATCCTGGCATCCAGATCGTTGTCCTCGCCACGCCTCATCATCTGCACGTCCCGCAGGGCATCGCGGCGGCGCAGGCAGGGAAACACCTCGTCATTGAAAAGCCGGTGGCGCTCAACCTGGAAGGAATGCGGAGACTGCAAGCCGCTGTCCATGCTGCCAAAGTCAAGACGGTGGTCAGTTTCGTGCTGCGCTGGAATCCCTTGTTCGAAACTATTCGGGCAATGCTGGCCGAAGGACTCATCGGAAAGATTTTTTCTGCCGAAGTCGATTACCTGCACGGCATTGGACCCTGGTACGCACAATACTACTGGAACATCAGGAAAGACATGGCCGGCAGCAGTCTGTTGACCGGTGGGTGCCACGCCGTCGACGGTCTCCGCTGGTTTGTGGGCAGGAAGGCCGTAGAAGTTTTTGCCTACGCCAACACCAGCCCGGACAATCCTCTGAAGTACGAGTATGAACCCAACAGCATCACTCTGGTCCGCTTTGAGGACGGCACCATCGGCAAGGTGGCTTCTTCCGTCGAATCCATCATGCCTTACGTTTTCCGCATCCAGTTGCTGGGTGACCAGGGCGCCATCCGCAACAACGAAGTTTTCAGCAGGCGCTGGCCTGGCCAGAAGGGCTGGGCGGCTATCCCCACCGTTCTTCCCGACAGCGGTGACGTCTCACACCATCCCTTTCCTCAGGAGGTCAGCCACTTCATCGACTGCATCCTGGAAAATCGCGAGTCACACTCCAACCTGGATGACGCCGCGCTGACGCATGAAATCTGTTTCGCCTCGGAAATTTCAGCCCACGAACACCGGCCCGTCTCCCTGCCGCTTTAGAAAGGCTTGCCGGGCGGTGCGCTTGTTACCACTTTCGCGAGGTGTGCGGCAATTTCGAGACCTCGCAGTCTCACCGCAAGAATCGGATTGCCCCTGTTGCCGCACTCGCCGCAAGATAACTTCTGAGGAGAATAATAAAATGAATTCCATGCCAGAAGATTACTCTCGGATCGAAAAAGCGATCCATTATCTTGACGAACGATTTCCCGATCAACCTGATCTCAGTGAGGTTGCGAAAAGCGTCAACCTCAGCCCGTTTCACTTCCAGCGGCTCTTCCGGCGCTGGGCAGGTATCAGCCCAAAGCGCTTTCTACAATTCCTGATGCTGGACTATGCGAAGCATGCACTCGACCAGTCCGGGAACGTCCTCGATGCCACATATGCCGCCGGCCTTTCAAGCTCCAGCCGGCTCCATGACCTGTTTGTCAGCGTCGAGGCCATTACGCCAGGCGAGTTTAAGAGGCGCGGCGCAGGGCTACGCATTAGTTACGGCTTTCATCCGAGCCCGTTCGGCGAATGCCTGCTGGCCGTGACCGATCGGGGAATCTGCGCCATGTACTTTGTGACCAGCACGCGAAAGGCTGTTCTTGATGAAGTGCGGCGCCGCTGGCCCGGAGCCATTTTTGTGGAAGACACCAAAGCGACAGGAAAGTACCTTGACCGGATCTTTCCCCGCAACAGTTCGCAGGCAAAGCTGCCCATCGATCTGCGCGGAACCAATTTTCAGATTAAAGTGTGGCAGGCGTTGCTGGAAATCCCTCCTGGGGCCGTAGTTCCTTATGAAGATCTGGCGGCCCGCGTGGGCAATCCCAGGGCAACAAGAGCGGTGGGCAGCGCGGTGGGGCAGAATCCTATCGCCTTCATCATTCCCTGCCACCGCGTTATCAGGAAAGTGGGCGCCATTGGCAACTATCACGGTGGCGTTAGCAGAAAACGCGCCATTCTCGCCTGGGAGGCCGCGCGTGCGCACGGGGAGGTATAAACAACCAGCGACTGCCATGCAACTGCTGAGGGCGTAATGCAGGTGTAAAAACTGAAGTCGTTTCAGTACATCCGGTCGAATTCAGCGTGCGACCCAATCCAGAACCACACGATCACCGATCCCTCCATTACCCCTAAGGCCCGATAGCCCAAGCACACCCGCGCAGACCGGGTATTGCTCTGGTTGTCGATTTTCTTAAACCGAAGGCCAGGATGCCGCGGATTCTCCTGGAAGAGCAGCTAAGCCTCCCTTGCTTGCCGGTGGACTTCTTCTGGAAGGTTAGCTTAGGCCTCGCGGAATTGGCGCGTGGTGCGGGACCAGATCAAAGGAGGTCGTCCAGCGGGCGGGTCTTTCCCTTGCGATGCTCAGCGAGGGCTTCATCGGCAAGGCGGCGGATTTTCTCTCTGCTGGAGGCAAAACCCCTCGACCAGACCGCTTCATCTTCAAGCTCTGCCAGGATCTGTGCTGCTATCGCGTCCTGTTCTTCCTGCGGCAGGCTGGAAATCTTTTCGACCGCTTTTTCTAGCAGCTTGGTCATGCCCTCAAAGTAGCAGACTCCTTTCACGCTCGCAAGGGCGCCAGCCACAATGACTTCCAAATCAGATCCCGAGCAATGGAGACAAGCGGCTGAGGACTTCATCGAGGATTTCCTGTGGGACGCGGCCGGCAGCTTCAGCCCGCCGCTCTTTCCAATCCACGCTCTTCAGGTGGTCTGCAAGTATCACTCCCTCTATCCGCATATCCTCTGGTAACGCAACTTCAAACGGGTAGCCTTTTACACGGCTGGTAACCGGGCAGACCAGCGCCAGACCACTCTTTTCGTTGTAAAGCTGAGGGGAGAGAACCAGAGCAGGCCGGCGCCCTGCCTGTTCGCGTCCTGCTTGCGGATCAAAGGTCAGCCAGATCAGGTCACCAGCGTCAGGAACGTAGCCACGGGCTACCATGTCTCTTTCCCGACCGGCCCGCCCCACTCGATTTCACCGTGGCGGTTTCGGGGGGTGATCCTGCCGACAAGTTCTCCAAGGCTGTGCATGCGACGGGCGGGTTTGATCACAATCGTTCCGTCGCGGCCCAGGCTCACAGTCAATCGGTCACCTTCTTCCAGACGGGCGTTCTCCGCAACCGTCTTCGGGATTCTCACCGCCAGGCTGTGACCCCACTTCCCGAGTTGTGTTTCACTCCCCGTTTTCATGCGTATCTACAATGAATATACACCCGCCAGGTTCTGCTGTCCATTCCCTCCGCCCTTTTGGCATCCATCAATGATCAGGCTTTGTTCCGCCTTCGCGAATCGCCCAACAGGCTGACGACAACCGTCACGGCAAAATTGAGGATAAGGGCGACAAACCCCGCATTCAACCCCATGAAGGGGTCTCGCCCGCTCAAGGTGAGGAATGTGACCGTTGCAATCCCTACAACCAGCCCGGAGAAGACCCCGGACCTGCTGGCGCGGCCCCAATACAGCCCAAGGACAACTCCGGGGAAAAACTGCGTGACTCCGGCATACCCAAGCAATAACAGCGCGACAATGGTCCGGGCGCCCGAGACCGCGAAAAGCAGCGCGACCGCCATCAGCACCACCGACGCTGTCCTGGCCAGTTTTGCCACGCTGTCATCGCTCATGGACGGCGCAAAGATCGGCCGGAAGAAATTCTTTGCGAACAGCGTGGATGCAGTGAGAATCAGGATGGCGGAAGGCACCATGGCCGTCAGAGCGCCCGCTCCGCCCACTACTCCCAGAAACCAGGGCGGGAAGGTTTTCTGCACCACGGTCAGCAGTGAAAGATCGCCATCTTTAAGCCCGGGAACAACCAGGATGGCGGCAAAACCAGCAAAAAAGATCAGGGGCAGCAGCAGCGTATAGAGCGGCATCACCACCGCATTTCGCCGCAAGGTATCGGAGCTCCTAGCGGTGAAACTGGCACCGAAATTGTGCGGCCACATATAGACTCCCAGCGAAGTCAACAGGACCGTGGAAATGAACCAGCCGTGTCCCATAGTGTGCGTGGGACCCGGCATGGTTAAATGCAAAGGATGAAGGCGGGCGATCTCCTTGAACATGGGGCCGAATCCGCCGAACCAGTGGTAGGGAATGGCCAGCCCGATCACCAGCGCGGCGCCGAGCAGCAGCACATCTTTCAACACGCTCACCAGCGCCACGGCTCGAATGCCGCTGGTAAACACAAACCCGGCTACCAGCGCGCCTCCAATCACCATAGCCGCCGTCTGATTGATCTTGCTGAAGCTGGCCACTTCCACGATGATTCCCATGCCCTTAAGCTGCAATTGCAGATAAGGCACGATGAACACAACTCCTACGGCGGCAACCAGCGCGGCAAGTACTTTGCTGTCGTACCGCTTCTCAAAAAAGTCCGATTGAGTCTGCAAGCCCTGGGCACGCGCCGCCTCCCAAAGTTGCGGAAGGATGTAGAACGACACGACATAGCCAAGGGTGAGATAGGAGAGAATATAAAGGGTTGGTCCGCCACGCGAATAGGCCCAGCCGCTGGCGCCGAGGAATGAAAAGGTCGTATAAACCTCTCCCGCCATCAGCAGCCAGACCAGAACTACCCCAAAGCCGCGGTTGGCAACCGTCCACTGCTCGAGGTCCATCCTCCTGCTGGCGCCAGCCCGGAAACCAATCCACGAGCCAATGCCCACGATGGCAAGAGTGATCAGAAGCGCAGTTGCCGAAGGACTCATCGTGCTCCACCACCGCGGCCATCAGGTTGCTGCTCATCGGCCCGCTTCTCAAACCGGTAGGCGCCCCAAAGGCAAAGCGGCGTCAGCACGATCCATAGCATTAACCAGAAAAGGTTGAACGGTAAACCCGCCACAAACGGCTGTATGCGGTCCCAAAGCGGGACTGTAAAGCACATCCCCACAAACGGAATCAGGCCCAGTACTAGTGCGGGCCAGGTTGGCTTTCTCGCCATGACGGCACCTATGTTTTTCTTTCGAGGTCGCCATTCGAACGGCCGACATCGAAAATCCGGAATTTTAAGGTCTCCATGATGCTTTCTTCTGATTCGAACAGCGACCTTGCATTCAAGTTGTGAGCGTCCAGGAGTGCCAAAACTCTCATCCTCTCTGTGAAAGGCAAGTTGAACTTCCAAAGCACATTCTGATTGGTGTTCTTACGATCAAAAACTCTTTCGTGGTTTGCAAAATGCCACCGGCCAACATCAAAAAATCCCACACATCGTGTAGTCGCTCTGCTGCAGAAAGTGCCTTCGATGAGTGCGCACATACTCGCCAATACTTCGAATCCAAGGGTCTGAGTTGCTGTCAACATGGAACAATTCGGGCACCTCAGAATATGCGAAGATCGATACCTTTCCCTCTTTGGGCGCCGAGGAGCGCCTGAATGCAAAAAATGCCGCGCTGAACCTTGAGCGTGTCCAATCAAGCAGCGGCGAGGGGAACCCGTGATGCCGGAGATAAACCATGTACAAGTAGATCTCCGGTGTCGGGAACTGATGGAGAGACCACGCGTCGATCTTATCTAGCAATTCCTGAACCTCTGGCGGCTCTGGGATGTCCCATTTCTGGGAGGTATAGCTCTCAATCTGAGGCTTGAGACGAGAAATAAGCCCGTAATACTCATTTACAAGCACGTCTTCCCATCCGGCCCTCTCGAGCGTAGTCTTAAGAGGCCAAGTGGAATCGCAAACCCCTCGAAACAAGAATTGCGCCCTACGCCCTTGAGATTTCTCTTCTTCCTGAATCGCGGATAACTGTTGCTGAAAATCTTCCCAGCCGCTAGTCTCCACCAGGTTCATCCTCACCCCCCAGACGCTAAGTTTCTCCTGACATATCTCTGAACTCCCCAAGGCGTCAGACCCTCAAATCCGCTGTGGGCAGAAACCGCGGCGGCTTGCGGAATTTCGTGGCCTGCTCGAACGAGTAGGCCAGCTTGATCAGCGTGGGCTCGCTCCAGGCGCAGCCAAAGAATGAAATGCCGACCGGAAGTCCGAAAACGTACCCGGCGGGCACGGTCACGTGCGGATAGCCGGCGATGGCAGCCGGGCCGGAGCTTCCGCCCGCGTCGTGGTCGCCGTTCACCAGGTCCGTGGGCCAGGCCGGCGCGCCAGTGGGGGCCACCAGCGCGTCCAGCCTGTACTTCTCCATAGTGGCGTCGATGCCCTTTTCGCGCGAAAGCTCGCGGCATTTCGCGAGCGCCTTCCGATATTCCGGACTCGAGAGCGAGCCTTTCGCCTCGGCCTTGATAAAGGTATCCTGGCCAAAGTAAGGCAGTTCCTCGCGTGCGTGCTTCTCGTTGAAGTCAATAATTTCTTTCAGCGTATGCACAGGGGCCTTCGGCCCGAGCGAGGCAAGATAGGCGTTGAGGCCGGCCTTGAATTCGTAAAGCAACACGGTAAATTCCCCATCGCCCAAATGCTTGAACGTCTCGATGTTGGCCGGGTCAACGATCACCGCTCCCTGCCCCTTCATGGCGGCGATGGCAGCATCAGCCAGCTTGTCGACAAACTCGTTGTAACCAAACAGTTGCCGCACCACGCCAATACGGGCGCCTTTGAGGCCCCGCGAGTCCAGAAACTTTGTATAATCCGTCTGCGATTTGCCGCGGCTCGCGAGAGTCGCATCGTCGCGCGGATCGACGCCCGCAATGGCGCCCAGCACGGCGGCTGCGTCGGCCACAGTACGGGCCATGGGGCCGGCGGTATCCTGCGTGTGAGAAATGGGAACCACCCCGCTGCGGCTGGCCAGCCCCACCGTGGGCTTGATGCCCACAATGCCGTTGGTGGACGACGGGCACACAATCGAGCCGTCGGTTTCCGTCCCCAGCGCCACGGGACACAGATTGGCGGAAACAGCCACGCCCGAGCCGGAACTCGATCCGCAAGGATTGCGATCAAGCGCGTAGGGATTGCGCGCCTGGCCGCCGCGCCCGCTCCAGCCACTGGTGGAATGCGAAGAACGAAAGTTGGCCCACTCGCTCAGATTCGCCTTGCCCAGAATAACGGCTCCGGCCTTGCGAAGCTGTGCCGCCACAAACGAATCGCGCGCTGGAATCGAGCCCTCCAGAGCGCAGGAGCCGGCCGTAGTGGTCATGCGGTCCGCCGTTCCAACGTTGTCTTTCACCAGCACGGGGATGCCGTGCAGCGGCCCGCGCGGACCTTTGGCCTTGCGCTCGCGGTCAAGGTCGCGCGCCATGGACAGTGCGTCCGGATTGACCTCAATTACGGCATGAAGCGAGGGCCCTTTGCGGTCGAGTTCTTCAATTCGCGCGAGGTATTTTTCCGTGATCGTGTGCGACGTCATCCTGCCGGATTTCATGGCGTCCTGAAGCGAACTGATGGTGGTCTCATCCAACTCGAACGGCCGAACGCCCTGCCCTTTTGGAATGGGCGTTTCCGACGTACATGTGGAAAACGGCACCGCCATTGCGGCTGTGCCGCTGGCAATGCCAAGCTTCAAAAATTGCCGGCGGTCAAATTGGCCCTTGCTGGAGCCGGTTGTTTTTTTCGGATTCACGTCTGTAGCGTCCTTCGAATGAATTCCTTGCGCCAGCCATCATAGCGCAACTCTCGAACGCCGTGAGGCGCTTGCTCTTCAAAATGGAATCTGCGATGATCACTTGTTCAGCTTCGCATACCTCAATTTTCTGGAGGCCTCATGCCAGTCGATCCTCATTTACCGAGCCGCGTCATCCTGGAAGGGCGCGACCGCGCGGGCGCGCGATCCATGCTGAAAGCCATTGGCTTTACTGACGAAGACCTCGCCAAGCCCATCGTGGGCGTCGCCAACACGTGGATTGAGACCATGCCCTGCAACTATCACCTGCGGCGGCTGGCTGCCAAAGTGAAGGAAGGCATTCGCGCGGCGGGTGGCACTCCCATGGAATTCAACACCATCGCCATTTCCGATGGTGTAACCATGGGTACCGAGGGAATGAAGGCATCACTGATCAGCCGCGAAGTCATTGCCGATTCGATTGAGCTCGTTGGCCGGGGGCACATGTTTGATGCCATGTTCGCGCTGGTGGGCTGCGACAAGACGATCCCCGCCGGGGCCATGGCGCTGCTGCGGCTGAACGTTCCCGGCGTGCTTCTCTACGGAGGTTCCATCGCTGCGGGCCATTTCCAGAGCCACGACGTCACCATCCAGGACGTCTATGAGGCGATCGGCGCAAACGCGGCGGGGAAAATGTCGGACGCAGACCTGAAAAAGCTGGAAAACGCGGCCTGCCCGGCGGCGGGCGCCTGCGGTGGGCAATTTACCGCCAATACCATGTCCACAGTAATGGAATTCATCGGCCTCTCGCCGATGGGGCTCAACGGCATCCCGGCCATGGATTCCGCCAAGGATGAAGCTGCCTTCAAGGCGGGCCAGTTGGTGATGGATGTCTTCAGGCGCGGAGTCCGGCCGCGCGACATCCTCACGCGCAAGGCCTTTGAAAACGCCATCATCAGTGTGGCTGCAACGGGCGGTTCCACCAATTCGGTCCTTCACCTGCTGGCCATGGCGCGAGAAGCGGGTGTCGCACTCTCGATCGACGACTTTGACGGCATCAGCGCGCGAACGCCGCTGATTGCCGACTTGAAACCCGCGGGCAAATACGTGGCCGTGGATGTCTACAAGGCCGGCGGGATTCCGGTGATCGCCAAAAAGCTGATCGAGGGCAAGCCGGGCCTGCTGCACGAAGATCAGATGACCCCGAGCGGCAAGACCATTGGGGAAGAAGCCAGCGCCGTAAAGGAAACAGCCGGCCAGGACGTTATCCGTTCTGTTGCCAATGCCAAGAAAGCGACCGGCGGTCTGGTGATCCTGAAAGGTAATCTTGCGCCGGACGGCTGCGTGGTAAAAATTTCCGGCCACGAACCGCTCAAACACCGCGGCCCGGCCCGCGTGTTCAATAGCGAAGAAGAGGCCATGAAGGCCGTCACCAGCAAGAGCATCAAAGCAGGTGAAACGGTTGTCATTCGGTATGAAGGACCGAGCGGGGGCCCCGGCATGCGCGAAATGCTGGGCGTGACGGCAGCTTTGGTGGGCGAAGGTCTTGGAGAATCGGTGGCGCTGCTCACCGATGGCCGCTTCAGTGGCGCAACCCGCGGCCTAATGGTGGGGCACGTCGCGCCGGAAGCCGCCCGGCGAGGCCCTATCGCCGCGTTGAGAGATGGTGACATCGTGGTGTTTGACGTCAACGCACGGAAGCTGGACGTGGAACTCTCCGCGGAAGAAATTGCAAAGCGCCTGGAAAGCTGGAAGAAACCCGAGCCGCGTTACAAGTCGGGTGTTTTTGCCAAGTACGCCGCCCTGGTCTCATCCGCCGCTGAAGGCGCCGTGACCCAGGCAAAGCAGATGTAGCGTCACCCTCGGGGGTGGCATGTTCCGGTCGCGCTGGGGCGGGACCGGCGTTACATCAGGAAGGCCGCGCCGGGGTCGAAGGCAGGCCGGGCAAATAAAAGAAATGCTTCAAGTTCTGCCCGGAGGCATCCTCACTACACCCTTACTCAGGCCTGGTTCTTGAACGCCACCACACGCTACCGTTATGCAGGCGGAAATCTCGGGTTCCGCCTATAACTTGATGGCCGAAGGGGTTTGTGCGAGAATAGCTCAAGTGGGGGTTTTAAGTAAAGCGTGGTTCATCTGGTCCAAATGAATACCCTGACGCAAGTGCAATTCGCAGCACAGGAGATGAAGTGTACTCCGATCTTAAAACACTGATCGATCTACAGCATGTAGATCAGCAAATTGCCGATCTTTCCTCACAAATTGAAACTTTCCCCAGCAAAATCCAGGTCATAGAAAAACAACTGAATGATTTTATCCATGCTCACGAGGAGCGCCAGCAGCATCTGAGCACAAACCAGAAAGAGCGCCGCGACATGGAAGGTGAAATTCAGCTGATTCGCCAGAAGATTTCCAAGCACAAGGACCAGCTTTATCTGGTAAAGACCAATGAGCAGTACCGGGCCATGCTGAAGGAAATCGAGGGCGAAGAGACCAAAATTCGCAGCATCGAGGACCGCATCCTGGAGAAGATGATCGAATCCGAGGACCTCCAGAAGCTGGTGAAGGAAGCTGAGGGGCGTCTGGAGGCGGAAAAGAAGCGTGTGGCTCGTGAAATAGCCGAACTGGAAGCGGCCGCCAAGGCGGGCAAGGAAGAACGCGACCATTCCCTACGTGACCGCCAGGAACTTGCGGCCAAACTCAACAGCGATATATTGAGCCATTACGAGTTTGTCCGCAAGGGACGGGGCGGACTGGCGCTGGCGGAGGTCCGCGACGGGAAGTGCATGGGGTGCAATGTGTTGCTGCGCCCGCAACTATACTACAATGTCCGGGCTGGCGAAGGCCTTTATGAATGTGAAAACTGCGCTCGCATCCTTTACTCGCACGAGCGCCTCACAACCGCGACACAGAACGACGGCCCGCAGGCAGTGGCGCCGAATTAGATTTCATCTCCGGCCGGGAAGGTTGCCCTGCCGCGCTAACTCACAACACGCCGGTGCTTCCCGGCACCGGACTTAAAGCGGTTCCTGATCCATGCCTAATCCGCCAGCCGAAGACGAACAAATCATCGCCCACATTGACGGCGGTTCGCGCGGCAATCCCGGCCCGGCGGCTTATGCAGTGGTGATCAACTCAAAGGACGGAACCCACCTGGCCTCGCTTTCCAAATACCTGGGACACGCCACCAATAACGTCGCGGAATACGAGGGATTGCTGGCGGCGCTCAGTTATGCCCTGCAACTCAACCACCCGAGGCTGAAAATCATTACTGACTCTGAACTTCTAGCGCGGCAGATCAAAGGACAATACAAGGTCAAGAATCCAAATCTCAAGGTGTTGTACGATCGCGCCTGCGCGCTGATTTCCCAATTCGACACATTCCGCATTGAACACGTCCGCCGCGAACACAACCGCGAAGCCGATCGTTTGGCGAACGAAGCGATGGACGCTGCTTCAAAAAGCAAGATGCCACAACAGCCACTTTCCGCGGAACCCAAGATCTTCCGCGCTACGGCCACCTATCGCCAGGGTGTGTTGGAAATGGATGGCTCCCTGCCACTCGCTGGAGGCGATCAAGCCAAATCGAAAATCGATCGCAAGAAATAGCGAACCATTCCTCCCGGATACTCCGGGCGAATAATACTTTACATCGTGAACCGGGCAAGCTACACTTAGGCGCCGCCAGATGTTTTTTTGGACTGCAAGTCAGGCCTCGAGCGACCTTTTACTCCTTGGGAGGACGCGCCATTGAAATTTAGATGTGGCCACTGGTTACTTTTGCTCGCATTGTTTCAGTCTATGCTGGCCTTCAATTGCGGCCAAATTGCGCCGAATAACTTTGAAACCAGCGCCAGCGACATTTCCATTACCATAACTCCGAGCACCTCAGTCGTTGCACCCAATCAGAGCCAGCAATTCTCGGCGCAAATCACTGGTGTGCGCTCGCCGGATGTCGTCTGGGGCATCCTCAATCCCAGTCCTGCCAAGGGCACGATCAACTCGAACGGCCTGTACACGGCCCCGAATGCGCCACCAGCTTCCTCTGTTACCGTATTTGTGCAAATTATCGGGCACCCTGCAAAGATTGCCATGGCCACGGTTTGGTTCCCAGGGCCGGGGACGGTTACAACCACCAACAATCCGTTGGTGGCCCAATATTCAATCGTGGTGCCCGATGGTGGCAAGGTGAAAATCGAGTTTGGTCTCGACACTTCCTACGGCCGGGACACATGGGCGAAGGCTGCGCCCGTCGGGGGTGGTCCGGTGAATACCCTGGTGGCGGGCATGAGGGCCTCCAGCACCTATCACATGCGGGCGGTAATTGACCTGCCGGGCGGGACGCAGATGGAGGATGTCGATCATACCTTTCAAACCGGCGCGATACCGGCTGACCGGATGCCGCAAATCACAGTGCAAACACCCGGCCCCCTGACTCCCAGTCCCGGCGTCGAGCAATTGACCCTGGTGAACACCACCCAGGTGACAACGAATCCGCTGAACGCGGTGGTCACTGACCTCCAGGGAAATATCATCTGGTACTATGACGTGGACCCTACAGGTACCACTAAAAGTTTCGGCTTTCCCTTCAAGATCATGTCAAATGGCCACATTCTGATAAATGCATATAATAACGCGGGTGGGCCTGATTTCTTACGCGAGATCGACCTGGCAGGAAACACGATTCGCGAGATGAGTATAGGGGATTTAAACAATCGGCTTGCCGCTGCCGGTTATGACTGGTCAGCGATGGCCATACATCATGACTTCGCTCTGCTGCCCAACGGACACATCATCCTGCTAGTCAATCTCTCAGAAAATTTCACTGACCTTCCAGGATATCCCGGCACCACCAGCGTGACGGGAGACGCCCTGGTGGATGTCGATCAGAATTGGAATCCCGTCTGGGTATGGAACACTTTTGATCATCTGGACATCAATCGACACCCTCGTGGTTTGCCCGATTGGACGCATGGGAATGCAGTCATCTACTCACCCGACGATGGCAACTTGCTCTACTCGAGCCGCCACCAATCCTGGGTCATCAAAATTGACTACGAGGACGGCAATGGAAACGGAGACATCCTCTGGAAGCTTGGATACCAGGGGGATTTTACTCTGGATTCGGGAGCGCCGGCGTCCTGGATGTACGGGCAACATGGTATCCGCATCTGGAGCCCGAATTCGACCGGGATTTTTACGCTTGGCTTGTTCGATAACGGATATGTCCGTGTGCTCGATAACACAGGGGCACTGTGTGGCACGACAGGCCAACCGGCCTGCTATAGCAGAGCTCCACTCTTCCAGGTAGACGAGGCCACCCATACTGCCCACGTTATATGGGAGGATTTACCTCTGCCTTTTTCGGCTGCATTGGGGAGTGTGGAATTACTTGCCAACGGGGACGTCGAATTCGACGAAGGTTTCCTGCCGGCAAACCCTTTCGATTCCCACGTCCTGGAGGTAACCCAACAGACAACCCCTCAGACCGTCTGGGAACTCGATGTAACGGGCCAGGCCGGCTACCGGATTTACCGCATTCCCAGCCTTTATCCCGGCGTGCAGTGGTAAGGTCCGGCCGAAACTCCGCAAGAGACCAATAGGGAGCCGGAGAGAATTTTTATTACAACTCGAAGCTTCATGCAGAGCTGTTCCTGTGAGGCCCTGTACCGCCACATTCCCGCTATGGATTCACGATTCTGATTGATCCCCCGCGTGGTAACCACCTCCGCATAATCTTTTCCTTCCGCTACGTATGCTCCTCAAGTTCAGCCGGTGATGTGACGAAAAGAGGGTTAGCAATTCTTAAAAGGCATTGAAGGTGCTTTCGGCCCCGGGGAGGATATGCCGGTGAAATTCAAAAACATTACGTGGTGCGTCTCTTTAGCGCTGGTCCAGGCCGTTCTGACCTTTAATTGCGGCCAATCTACGCCGAACAACTCCGAAACCAGCACCAACGACATTTCCATAGCCATAACTCCAGGCACCTCAGTCGTAGCGCCCAATCAGAGCCAGCAGTTCTCGGCACAAATCACCGGTGTACGCTCGCCGGATGTCGTCTGGGGCATCCTCAATCCCAGTCCTGACAAGGGCACGATCAACTCAAGCGGCCTGTACACGGCCCCGAGTACGCCACCGGCTTCTTCTGTCACCATAGTTGTGCAAATTGTTGGGCATCCGGCAAAGATCGCCATGGCTACGGTTTGGTTCGCAAGGCCGGGAACGGTGTCCACCACCAGCAATCCGATGGTGGCCCAATATTCGATCGTGGTGCCTGATGGTGGCAAGGTGAAAATCGAGTTTGGTCCCGACACTTTCTACGGGCTCAACACGTGGACAAGGAATGCGCCTTCCGGGGGCGGCATGGTGAACATTCTGGTGGCCGGAATGAGGATGTCCAGTGCCTATCACATGCGGGCGATAATTGACCTGCCGGGCGGAGTGCAGATGGAGGATGTCGATCACACCTTTCAGACCGGCGCCCCGCCGGCCAGCCTGATTCCGCAGATTACTGTTACCCCCACCGCCGGAATGACCCCAAGCGGCGGAGTCGAAAT
>DASSJE010000288.1:0-8230 GCA_035691365.1 Terriglobia bacterium | reverse complement strand
GTCCATCTGCCGCTCGATCGTGGAATCATATGAGGGACGCGTGTGGGCTTCCAGAAATTCGCCGCGCGGTGCGGTTTTTTGTTTTTCTCTGCCTGGCCGGACCACTGAGGAGACGTGATTTCCACAAACCTTCCCGTTTTGTATAAAGATCGATGACGGTCGCTTAAGACCTGATTAGGGACCGGGTGCCTCCTCTTAAGCAACTTTTGCTCAAGGTGAGTTTATAGGCTTGATGCCCCAGCCAATCGAAGGGTCCCAAGGCTTTTAGGATATTAATAATGCTGGGGTATTCCTGAAACGGGGACAGCTTTCGTCATCCCCCTTCTTGCAAGGACAAGCACTATAACGATTGCAACCAGTCCGAGCAGTGCAAGACCCCAGAAAACGTCGATAAAGGCCAGTAGCGCAGTCTGTTTCGCAACCATTAGCTGGAAAAGGCGAAAAGCTCCCTCGTGGGCAAGGTTTGATGGGAGTCCTTGAGCGTGCAGCCGAAAACCAAGGTGGCGCACGACATCACTGACCGTTGGATTCAAACGGTTTGCTGTATCCAGAAGCCGGCTGGAATGAAACGTCTCGCGGATGTCCAGGAGAGCCACAGTGACGGCTACGCCGATGGAGCCACCCAATTGGCGGAACGTGTAATAAATCGTCATGCCGAACGCGATGTAGCGAAAATGTGCGTGCCCCAACAGCATATTCGTCACGCTGGGCAGCAATATACCGAGAGAGACGCCGTGCAGAACCAGGATCGCGCAGAGATCCAACGCCGGGGTATCGGGAGTGAGCATGAATACGAGGAGTGAATTAGCCGCCACGTTCATACAAAGTCCAAGGAGTACTACTCCGCGCGGAGTGAGCTTCGGCATCAACCTGATAGCCATGAGAATGCCTAGTAGCGTAGAAATGCCATCTACACAAAAGAACCAGGCAGTTTGCGTCGCGCTGTAACCCTGGATCCCACGAAGAAAGAGGGGCAACAGGTACAAACCGGCTGCGAGTAAGGCCCCCAGAATTATCGCCACTCCAATCCCGGAAGTCAGAGCAGAATCGGCAAGGAGGACCCGCAGGTTCAACAGTGGATTAGGGTTGTCTGGGCGCATGTCTGACCAGATGAAGGCTGCCAGGCTGAGGATGCAGAGGACAGCCATGAGGCAAATGAGCCTGGATTGAAACCACATGTCCTGTTCACCTCGGCTCATCACCACCTGTAAGGCTATCAGTCCTGTGACAAGACATGCAGTTCCCAAGGGGTCCACGCTCGGGGCTCGGACTTCAGATTCTATCCCTCGGGGAAGAGAAATATAGAGGAAAGCCGCAGCAATCAATGCCAGCGGTACAAGGACCAGAAATGCCAGGTTCCATCTTCCCATATCGGTGACCGCCCCAAAGAGCACGGGCATTAAGGCCCTTGAAGAGGTGACAAAAAGAGCAAAGGTCATCAGTGCGATCCGCCGGTGCTGAGGGTCATAGAACTTGAAGAGGGTGATCAGCCCGCGCACAAGAAAGGCGCCACCTCCAAGGCCCATGATGGCCCGCGCCACCAGCAATTCCGACAGGGAATGACTCGAGAAGCATCCAAAGGCCCCTGTTGCATAGAGGAGCAGCGAGGCCACCAGGTATTTTCGATGACTCAGCCTGCGGGCAAACCAGTCTGTAAGCGGCAGAACGGAGAAGAATGCCGCACTATAAACGATGATGACCCAGCTGATCTGGTCCTGACTTGCGGCAATGTTGCCTTTCATATCGACGAGAATGATATTCACGGCGACTTGTGTTCCCAACTCGATGCCCGTGGCCAGACTAACTCCCAGCACGATCATCCACTTCTCAAGCGAACTCAGCCGCGCA
The DNA here is from genome assembly GCA_035691365.1 of Terriglobia bacterium. GTDB lineage: Bacteria > Acidobacteriota > Terriglobia > UBA7540 > UBA7540 > SCRD01. Next base: position 6,382 of record DASSJE010000288.1, on the reverse strand, counting down.
ATGGCGCCCGCCAGGACGTGTTCAAACCGCTGGGCGCTTTCCAGGACCAGAGGATTTAAAACTCCTGAATAAGGGTCAGTGGACATAGATGGTGACCTCAACATTCATGCCCGGGCGCAAGACCGTATCGCTTGCCATGGTCTTAAGGACACGGATCTTGACCGGAATGCGTTGCACGACTTTGACAAAATTGCCCGTGGCATTCTGTGGTGGGAGGAGGGCCTGCTCCGACCCGGTTGAGGCTGCGATGGAATCGACCACACCCTGGAAACGCCCGTTTCCATACATATCCGCGCGGATAATGGCTTTCTGTCCGACTTTTACATTGGCAAGTTGCGTTTCCTTATAGTTTGCCGTCACATAGATATCCTGAAGAGGCACGATCGTGAGCAGAAGCTGACCTGGCGACACATAATCCCCCAACTGGACATTCTTCTCGGTTACATGCCCTGAAATGGGAGCCCGGACCAGAGTGTAACCAAGCTGGAGACGGGCTTCTTCCAGCTGGGCTTTCGCCCGCTCGACCGCCGCCAGGGAAGATTGATATTGCATTTCTCGCACAGGCACCTGCTGCCTCTGGGCCTGGCTTCCGCGCAGCTGTGCTTCTGAGCGGCTCAGGTTGGCGGCGGCGGCATCGGCCTGTGCTTTCGCGATGTCAACTGCTTTGTGGGCCTCCGCCAGTTGCTGATTGGCCAGATTTAGCTCGCTCTGATAAACCCGGGCTGTCGCCTCAATTGCATCAAACCGCAGTTCGGAAACATCGCCGGTTTTAACCAGGGGGCGGTACCGGGCAAGGTCTGCCTGGGCTCGTTCGTTGCTGGCGAGCTTCGCCTGAACATTCGCCTCAGCGGCTTTCAGTGCCGCAGTTGCCGTTTCTTCAAGAGACGCTTTGGTCCTCAGCAGGCCGGCCTCAGCCGCAGCCTTTGCAGCAAGAGCGCCCTCCACCGATGAGGCCGTCGCATCCCGGGTCAAGCCAATTTCCAGTTTTGCCGTTCGGGCGCTCGCCACGGCCGTATCATAAGCAGCCTGAGCCTGCGCTACGGCTGCACGATAGTCTCGTGGGTCAATCTCGGCCAATGCATCGCCTTGCTTAATCGGCTGGTTGTCATTGACGAAAAGCTTTTGAACATAGCCGGGCACTCGCGGCGAAACGGCCGTAATATGAGCGTCGACCTGAGCGTCATCCGTCGTGACTTTCCCGTAATAATTGAGGATGGTTATGATGACGGCTGCCGCGCAGACTCCAGCTAGTACAAGAATGAATTTCCATAGCCTTCTTGTCTTGTGAGAAGCCTCTGAGTCTGATCCGGCCGAAATTCCGGGCACACGATCGTTAGACTCTGCCTCCTCGACCGGCATGGTTTTGGTCAGGGAGTCATCTGCCATAAACGTCCTCCGCTCTGCCCTCGGCACGCGCCAGGTCGGCGCGCGCCTGGTTGAAGCTATAGAGGGCTTTGATCTGGTTATCATCGGCACGCGCCAAGTCGTCCTGGGCTGTAATAACCTCAATGTTAGTAGTCACTCCGGCTTCAAAACGACGCTCAGCCCGGGCCACCACCTCGTGGGCAAGGTTGAGACCCAGCCTGGCGGCCTCGACGGCATTGTGGGCGGTCTGAAGCCGGTCGAGCGCGGTCTTGACCTGCCGTTCGATCGTGTCTTCCAGTCCTTCGCGTTCCTCTTCCAAGCGCTTCGACTCAAGGGAGGCGCGCGCCATCTGTGCATGAATCCGCCCGCTTGTCCACAGAGGAACATTAAGAGTGAAAGCATAGGTATAGCCCGGTTCACCTGTGGAAAGCCGCCGCGCCTGGTAATCATAGAACCCTGAAAAGGCAAGCGTAGGCAGGCGTTGTTCGCTGGTTGCCTTACGGGCGAGACCTGCTTCTCGTTCCCGGGATAAAAGTGCTTTCATTTCGGGACGATTTGCAAGGGCTTGGCCGATCAGATGTTGACGGTCGAATGTCGGTATTTCATAAAATTGCATCGTTTCGGTCGGTTGTGGTTCCTCATTCCTCGGAAGGTTTAGAATATCCGCCAGAGCGTAGATCGCAGAGTTTTCCGCCGTTTGAGCATCCAGCAATTGCTGCTTTTCGTTTTGTAATTCCACCCTTGCCCGCAACGTGTCCACGGTGGTCCCGACCCCCGTTTTCTCCAGCCGCGTTGCCTGTTGATAGAGCCGCTCGGCCAGTTTGACCCGCGCTTCCGCTGCCTTTGTGTTCGCAGCCCCTGCAAGGACAGCAAGGTACTGTGTTACAACTACAGCGGTGACCCGCTCCAGGACTGATGACTCGTCGAACTTCGCCGCTTTGACCCCTTCACGACTGATCTGGAAACGTCGGATCAAGCCAAGGTTCAGCAGTTGCTGAGAAAACACGGCGCCTCCGGTTATGGATTGGAAGGGGCCAATCCGGAGTGGTTCGTTGCCGAGCCCAATTTTCGGAAGGTCGATGATGCTCTGCGCGTTGAAACGGACAATCGCCTGCCTCGCCTGAACTTCGGCCTGGGGCAAAAGGGCGGATCGGGCAACATCCTTGGCCTGGACAGATTCATCGACCATGATGCGGGAAATCACCCGCCTTGGGTTCTGGCGAAGCGCGAGGCCCACAGTCTGCTTGAGGGTCAATGGAATTTTTATGATACCCCCGCTGGTCAGCTGATTTTGTGGAGCAGGATTACCTCCTGGCGAAGGTGAAATCTCAGAATCTGGAGTTGATTGGCTTGGCGGTCCGGTAAATTTCGTTGTTTGTGCGCGAAGATCGCTGCAATTCGAAATCAAGCAGAAACCAGCCCAGAAAAGAACGAGATATACCATTACGTATGGAGCACTTTTACCCCGCAACTTGCAAACTTGCATGGAACGTCCTTTCGGAATCTATCGTGGGCTGTGGTTCCGCACTAAGGTGGGCACAGCCATTCGCCCTCCGCCTCATTCAGGCTATGTTCAGCCAAACCCATCGCCGCTCAAGTCATGGCATCGAGTTTCCCGGTGAGATTTTGTTACATCGCTGATTACTCGCCTCGTGTCAAAAGCCATTGATATCGCCAAGCCGAACCGATTTGCTCTGGGTGATTAGCAAGCCGGTCGCCAAATTTGCCCGGTGCGGTCTCTCGAAACGACTTAGGCGAGGATTAGTGAGGATTTTGCACTGAAATGTTCGCCGGTGCCGTCGACCCGCCAACTGTTCTGTCGAAATATCGACTTAAGGCGTCACACCAAGCATGGAAGTAAGAGCATTGTTGCTGAAGGATTCGCCCGCGCAGAACCGGATTGGTGCTATGCGGCATCGAGCATCAATAGTATGATTGGCAAAAAACAGTAGGCGGATGAACCCTGGCGTACCCGAGTGCAGCGTGAATTGGCCTATTTCTAGCTGCCGTCAGCTCCGATTGCTCGAATTCTCGTATGCGAGGTATGATGCTGCCTGCAGAGTGGGTGGAGGATTTGCCCTTTCTTATGGTCTCGCCAGGCAAGACCATGGCGCGCGGCGGCTGTGCGGCTGTCAGTCCATCGTATAACATGCGAAACGGGCTTGGCATTGCAGTATTCTCAGCCAGGTCTGGCCACATCAAGGGCGACCCAGAGAGCTACGATGGCGCCGAAAGATGCTCCCACAGTATTCGTCATTGATGATGATGCCGGTATCCGTGCGTCAATACAAAGCCTGTTGAAAGCAGTGGGCCTGCGATCCGAAGGCTTCGAAACAGCAGAACGGTTTTTACAGAGAAAGCCGCCGGATGGCCCCAGTTGCCTGATACTGGATGTAAGCCTTCCTGGGATCAGCGGGCTGGATTTTCAGGAACAACTGAGGAATGCGGGCTTCGAGATTCCCATCATTTTCGTTACCGCGTACGGCGATATTCCAATGACAGTCAAGGCAATGAAGTCAGGCGCGGTGGAGTTTCTGACAAAACCCTTTGGAGATCAGGAATTGCTGGACGCCATTCAGCAAGCGCTGGCGCGCGATTCCGTCAGCCGGCACGTGCATGCGGAACTGGCGGATCTGCGCGTGCGCTACGGCATGTTGACACCACGCGAACAGGAAGTTATGGGACTTGTGGTTTCAGGGATGCTCAACAAGCAGATCGCGGGTGAGCTTGGAACAAGTGAAATCACTGTCAAGGTCCATCGCGGTCAGGTGATGCACAAGATGCAGGCGGGATCTCTTGCTGAGCTTGTCAGAATGGCAGAAAAGCTCCAACTGTTCCGTTCGAATAAGCGATGATTGCGCTGCGCCGGACACTCCGCGCATGTTTGAGAACATGATCGCCGCACGTGGACAATCATCTCGCCTGAGGCTGTCAGGTCCGCATTGTCAGTTGGCTGACGCATTCCCGCCGCTAGCTATGAAGTGACTTTTATGCTTTTCCCTTGTCGCGTGTTTGGGGACAACCAATGCATGGCGCGGTCCAAATCCCTCTGACGTATGTGCAAGCGGTTTCGCGCAAGCGGCCCTGATGTGCAATCTGCCGGCTGGTCATCGGCATTCCCCTCCCCAGCCCTATACCAAGGTATAATTGCGCCTCTTTTCGTGCAGCGTTATTGTTTGCATAGTATGGCAACAGAGGAGAAGCAGAAAGTGATCGCAATTGTAGACGATGACGAATCCATCCGCACCGCCTTACTAGGCATGATGAAGGCGGTTGACCTGCCGGCTCTGGCGTTCCCAAGCGCGGAAGAATACCTGAATTCCGGCGAACAGTGGAACACGGCATGCCTGATCGCCGATATCCGCCTCGGGGGTATGTCAGGCATAGAACTCCAGTCCAGGCTGAACTCCGACCGTTTCAGAATTCCTATCATTTTCATTACGGCACATGGTGATGAAAGGGTGCGGATGCAAGCTTTAAGGGGCGGAGCCGTGGAGTTTCTGACCAAGCCCTTCGACGATGAGGCGCTGCTTGCCAGCGTACGGGCGGCGTTGGACGTTTGAGCTTCTCAAGTTGTTGCAGATTGCGACTGTCTGGGGGCATCCGTGGAAGGTTTCAACCGAGCAACCTCGGGGGAGCAAGGTCATGCTGAGCGTCGATTTGAACAAATCATCGGCGGCAGTCCTGCCTTGGAATTCGTACTGGCGGAGGTGGAGCGGGTGGCGCCAACCGACTCCACCGTCCTGGTCCTTGGCGAGACCGGTACTGGTAAAGAGCTGATTGCCCGCGCGGTCCATAATATCAGCCGACGATGCGGACGACCCTTCACAAAGCTCAATTGCGCTGCGATTCCTTTCGACCTGCTGGAAAGCGAACTTTTTGGACACGAGAAAGGCGCCTTCACCGGAGCGATCGCGCAAAAGATCGGCCGTTTTGAGATGGCCGACACAGGAACGCTGTTTCTCGATGAAATCGGTGACATTCCGCTGGCGTTACAGCCGAAGCTGCTGCGTGTTCTGCAAGAGCAGGAATTCGAGCGTTTAGGAAGCGGCCGCACACATCGCGTCGACGTCAGGCTGGTTGCCGCGACTCATCGCGATCTGACGGAGATGGTCAGGCAAAACGAGTTTCGCAGTGATCTCTACTATCGTTTGAATGTCTTTCCGATTACTCTTCCGCCACTGCGCGAGCGCTGGCAGGATATTCCGTTGCTCGTGACCCACTTTGCCGAACGTTTTGCCCGGCGCATGGAAAAGCAAATTAATCACATTCCGCAGGAAACGATGGAAGCGTTCATCGAGTATTCATGGCCTGGAAATGTGCGGGAGCTTCAGAATTTGGTGGAACGGGCTGTGATCCTGTCGAACGACGGGGTGTTGCCGAATCCCCTGCCGGGGTCACACAAGAATCTGGAGCCTATGGGTTCGACACGGAGCATGTTCACGGATTCCCAGCGAGCCCTGATCTTGCAGACATTGGAAGCGGCAGGATGGGTTGTCGGCGGGCCCGGTGGCGCGGCAGCGCGGCTAGGGCTGAAACGGACGACCCTAATCTCCAAAATGAAGAAGCTTGGGATCTCACGGCAAGCAAGCGACAGGATAAATCATTCTATAGGAAATCAAGAGCGCCAGCGACCGCTACAGGCAGTCAATCCCGGTTCTTGACGGCATTCACGAACTGCATTGCGAGATGAGGACCGCTGAATAGAAGTGGCCAACGCTTTGGGCGGACCCTTCCAGGAGATGCAGCAGCAAGTTATCGCGGATGTTTTCACCTGCGAGATCTAAGGCGCACTGACTTCGATGGGCAAACTGAATTGAAATACGGCGCCCTGGCCGGAAGCGGGGACGGTCCATATATGGCCGCCGTGTGACTCGATGATCGACCGGCTGATCGGCAATCCCATGCCGGTACCCTGCGGTTTGGAAGTGACGAAGGCATTAAAGATTTGCAGCGCCTGCTCCGGGCGAATTCCCACGCCAGTATCGGCGACCGAAACCAGCAGTTGGTGATCCTC
>DASSJE010000287.1:0-13350 GCA_035691365.1 Terriglobia bacterium | reverse complement strand
GCGCGGGTCTTCCATCAGGTCGTAAAGCTCATCCGCGAACCGCACTCCGCCATAGCCGTAACGCCGGATCAGTTTGTAACGGTCCGTGCGGGCCATACGCGCGTTGCCATATTCGCTGATGATGGTCTTCCGCCAGCCGCTCACCTCGTCGCCTCGCAACTGTTGCAGATAGGAACGCCCGGGCGAATTGATACGTGAGGCCGTTTTTTCATCCGGTGACGCGCCCGCAACGTCCAGCAAAGTTGCCCAAAGATCGCAATGACTGACGAAATCGTTGCACACGGCGTTTTGGTGGATGCCTCCGACCGGCCAGCTCAATGTGCAGGAAACGCGAATCGATTCGTCAAAAAAATTCTGGGGAAGCGTGCCGTTGCCTTTTTCCCACACGCCGTGCTGGCCGGTGTTGAGGCCGTGGTCGCCGGTGTAAACGACCAGAGTGTTCTCCATTTGCCCTGTGGCTTCCAGTTCCGCCAACACGCTGCCCACTTCGCGGTCCAGGCTGGAAACGGCTCCGTAATACTCCATGCGCTTCATGCGCTCAATCTGCGAATTGGCGTTCACCGGAATAAGCGCCTCGCCGTGGCCGGGCTCGAACTTTTCATTTGGAATGTCGCGGAAGGTGGCCGAACCGTATCGCGCCACCAGATCCGATGGCGCAGCATCGTGCGGCGAGTGCGTGTCCACGTAACCCACAAAGAGGAAGAAGGGTTTGCCCTGGGCGCCATCATGCTTTTGATGTTCGCGCAGGAATTCGATGGCCCGCTTCGCGAGCAGCGGCGACTGCTGGCCCTGATCCAGAACAAGGTTTCCCTGGTCTGAAAACTGCTGAACACCGTAATGTGGATACTGCGACAGCCAATAACTGAACCATCGATCGAAACCCAGGTGCGGTTGGCGCGTGTGGCCGCAATGCCACTTGCCCACCAGGCCGGTGTGGTATCCTACGTCTTTCAATAGTTCTGAAATCAGGCTCTGGCCCTGCAGCCACGGGTGCTCCGCTGCGTCGCTCTGCTCCTTTAGCCAGTCGTGAATGCCATGCTGCGACGGCATGCGTCCGGTGAAAAAAGATGCCCTGGCAGGTGAGCAGACTGGACATGGTGTATACGCCTGCGTCATGCGCGTTCCGTTGGCTGCCAGACGGTTCATGTGAGGGGTTTCCAACTCTGAGTTGCCATAGGCATGCTGGGCCCACTGCCCGTGATCGTCGGTGAGAAATACCAGAATGTTGGGACGCTCCGTTCCCGCCGCGGGCTGCGCCACCGTCCGTCCGCCTGGCCAGGCAACAAACCCGGTCCCTATGGCGCCCGCCTTTTTCATGAATTCACGCCGCTTCATTCTGCTCACAGCTTGCTCCCGAATGATTTCCTGGCCTTGGTGGGTTTAGCGGGGATGCGCCCCCGGACGTCGCTTCCGTTAACCGCCGATGCGGCCGAACTGCAACAAAAAACCGATGCTGTTTTCGGGGATGATTATATCTGATAGTCGGGGAGCAGTCGGCGTGTATTCGCCAATCCCCGCCGGGAAACCACGGGTTGCTGAACGGAAGCTTTCTGGCGAGATTTATCCAATTGCGATATCATGGTTTGCGTCGCATGGCTGCAAAAAACACTTCCATTTGGGACGAGTCCTGCGAAATGCCAGGAGCAGGCGGCCCAAAGCTAAACAGCGAAGTCCTTTCAGGCCCGTAGCTCAGTCTGGTTAGAGCGCTACCTTGACACGGTAGAGGTCAACGGTTCGAGTCCGTTCGGGCCTACCATTTCAATAGCTTACAGAAGTTAGACCTCTACCCTGCAAAGTAGTGCGGATGGAACTGATAGCCGTCAGCTCTGCAATGAAACGAAAGAGGGAAGTGGTTGTGAAAAAAAGAGTGTGCCAGAACGTGTGCCAAACACGGACTCATCAATTACTTCTGGAATCAGAAGTAAGCATCATCAGGCGAAGCCGGGGGGCCTCCTATGAGGTGCTAGGCATTACGTAGACCTGAGGTCGATCACTTCGTCAGCTTACAAGCCACAAACGCTTTCCGGGCTAAACTGTTGGCTTCCGAAACGCGTGAATTGCGATTTGACCCGGGTCAACTTGTTCGAAATCTTTCGCGCCCCGAGGATCGTCCAGCAACACCACCTTGTCAGCAGGGAAGGATTGTCCCAATACTATGTTCTAGAGCGCGGTGGTAAAGAACTGTTGCCGTCGCCATGTCCTCGAGACCTAGACCCAGGTTGATAACCAGGTAGCGATCATTGGCTGGTCGTTTCTGATCAATCGAAGAAACCAGCGTCGCGAGCTCTTGAAAGCGCGTCGGCATTCCGGTAAAGTGCCCCAGGCCGCGGTAGTATTCGAACTGCGGCCCGTCATCTACCCACAATCCGTTTGCCGCTAGGGCGACGGAGGGCATGACGGTTGCATCAAAATCCAGCGAAACGACGACTCCCCCCGGTTTCAGCCACTCCGGTGTAATCACAGGGTGGGGGTGCTTCACAATAGGCGCGCAAGTCACTACAATATCCGAGCCCATTACTGCTTCCTGCGTCGACTTCGCCTGTTCTACTCGAAGACTACTCCCAAAGACTTCGCGGGCGAAGACGGAACGAGCCTCCTCGGACGGGTCGAAAACTGCAACCTCCTGGAGATGGGGGCAGACCCTGCGGACGGCGTCGGTGTTGGCTCGTCCCTGTACGCCAGCACCGACAATTGCAAGGCGGTGAGCTCCTTTAACCGCCAGCCTCCGGACCGCGACCGCGGTGGCGGCCGCCGTCCTTTTCTCGGTGATCCATGTACAGTCCATAACGCTCAGGGGCACCCCGGTTTCGGGGCAGTTCAGGATTAAGAGACCCGTGATGTAAGGCAGGCCAAAACGGTGGTTTCCGGGGTAACCGCTAACCCATTTGACGCCCGCCGCTCCCAGGGCCGGAATGTACGCCGGCATCGCATGGATGAAGGCATCGGTTGCAGTGTGGATTCCAGGCTTGGGAGCCATCTCATACCGGCCTGCTGCCTTCTCCAGAAGAACCGCTTCCACAGATTCCCTCACTTCGTCAGCAGACACTTGCAGGGCTTCGATATTGGTACGAGAAAGGTAGAGTAGTTGACGACCACGCTCCAATACTAGCATTGGGACTTTTTCACCTCCACATTCAGCATTAGCAGACGATCCTTTTCAGGGCCAGTAGCTCCCATTGGCCATCATCACTGATCATCCCTGGCATAGGTCGAGTGAAGAGCGACGGCAATGAATAGGGGTGGGACCTATTTGGCACCGCAGCGGTCGACGGTTCGAGTCCGTTCGGGCCTACCATGTTTACCAGCAACTTATTCCTGGCTCGGATCTCCACCTAAAAGCGTAACTGCCATTAAAAGTGCCCGGGTTCCACAGGCGGTTACCACACACCCCGCCGTGCCAGCCTGCCGACTCCCGGCCTTCTTAAGACGGGTATGAACCCGGCGTCATCGGCACATCAGGGATGGTTGCGAAAGGATTTGGGAATATTCTGCTCATCGTCCTCCGCCCTCTGCGGCCATGATGGGAAGGGTTTGGTGCGGACTCGTGTCCCTTCTTTCAAAGCAAGGGCGTTAGGATTTTCGGGCTTGCATGTGAACGCTGTCCCGGAATAAGCCGTTCCAGGTGCTCCCGCTGTTTTCCCCAAAAACTCACGGCGGCTTAAATTTTTAAATGGATCTCCCATCATTACTGCCTAAAGATGCGATTTGCAAGGGCTCCAATGGCCCGACAAATGAGGAGAGCTATCGTACAAACTCAAGCGGACAACCCTTCAGTGATTCACCGGGTTCGGGAAACTCAGGAGATCGACGCGAACGTGTCCCTCTTTGTTTCGGACTTTTGCAACCGTATAAATGTTCCCGGGCCCAACCGCAATGGACTGGGCGAAGAACGGCCGCAGGCCGTTCTCCAACTGCAAAACACCGTAATCAGTCCGTTTTCCGGATGTAATGTCGTAGGCCACAAAGTGGATGTCCTCATCTTCATCTGGAGAGGCGGCTGCATCGACCTTCTGCTGGATTGCCTCCTCCAGCCCGAGCTTGCCCGTCTTTGAGTTCGCGCGGCTGGCGCCTTGTTCACTGCCGGTAAAGGTGAGGGGGGCGCCGGTCAGGTAGTAAATGGTATGACCGTCGGGGCCAAGGACAAATCCCAGATGGCCGTAGGCGAAGCGATCGTATCTGCCGCTTTTAAAAGTGATATCTGAAACCAGCCGGGCGACTATCTCGACCTTACGGGCCACTGGGTCAAACCTGAACAGGAACCCGGAGCGGCCATGCATGCCATAGAAGGCCTTTTGGGACGGGTCCCATAAGGTCTGCCGCCAGTTATAGCCCATGGTACCCGGCTTGCCTGGATCGATCGGGCCGAAGATTTCTTTCCTGAGGTTACACCCCTTCAACGTCTGGAGCGAATCCGTGTTGTAGTCGTAATGCAGGATGTCTCCGTCGGCGGTGGTGAAATAGACGGAGCCATCATCGGGATCGAGCGCCAGGGAGCGGCAAATCACGCGGAAAGTCTTTCCCGGGGTCCCGCCCTCGCCTCCTAGGGTGTAAGGGCCAAAATTCTTAAGCTGATGTCTCCCGATATCGTATCGGAGGAACAGTCCCGACGGCCAGGTGATGCCGTAGAGCCGCTCGCGCGCAGGGTCCATCATGAAGGAAATAATGCCTTCGCCCTGCGGGGCTTTTGCCAGGCCCTCAAAATGGCCTGTGGCCAGGTCGTAAGAGAGGAAGTGGCCACCGGGATAAGCTTTGTACCCCGGCGGGGGCGTGCCCGCCAGCTCCTGGCCGGAGGCGGTAGCGGGATTGTAGTACCCGATGTGCGTGGCAAAATAAAGCTTGCCCTTGTATTCGACGAAAACGCTGTGGCCTTTCCCTTGCGGAACAGCGTGCAGCCCTTTTTCACCCGCGGCCTCGGTCAGGTCCGCTACATGTTCGATTTTTCTCGTGGGCGGATCGAGCGCATACATCTGTGCGCCCGTCTCCACCGACCCCGAGCAGAGCACGTAGTAGACCTTGCCGTTGCTGGCGCGAAAACAGGCGTTGTAATTGTCGTCGGCCAGGCGAAAACCGGAATCGTAAAAGCGAGTGTGAATGATTTCAGAAGGCAAGGGTGCGGTACGCGCCTCCTGTTGGCCGCGGGTTTTACAGCCAACAACAAACAACAACATACACAAGATCAGAATGTTGCTTTTTTTGACCGAATGTTCCTTCACAGAGCCTCCGGGATAAATGCAGCACTCTCAATGTCGGGGACAAACAAAGCAGAATCCTGCCCTCGCAATACGCCCGCAAATCTTCCGGCCAGTCGAATGAAGAGGACACCTTTGGGAGGCAGCAGCAACGGCAGAAAAGAAATCTCACACTCGAAAACGGACTCGCCTCTTCCAGGTTCGTAGCGTGGCTGGAATGCTTGCCACCCCGGGTTGTCAACTCTACCCCAAATATGCAGGCGTCACCTTAAAAAGCAGGCCTTGGGCCATCGCGGCCGCCATCCAGCCTGCCTGGGTGGCGTCAAGCATCGCATCCATGGGGCCTCGATTAACAGGCCGCGGCCCGCGCGAGTCATGAAAACTTGGGTTGACCGAGAGCTTGTAACTCCGGATCCAGCGACAGGATCTGCCTGAATGATTTTCCATTCCGAAGTAGATTGAAAATTCGAGCTTCCATATTGCAAATCTTTTCTGCCTCAGCGAGGACCCCCTCAAAGTTTTGAGGATCGATGGCTATTAGTCCATCATTATCACCAACCAATATGTCACCGGATGAAATCTTAATGCCTGCGACGTCGACATCGTGTCCTGGCGCGAGACCTACACTTGTTCCGTAGGGTAGTTTGTACATACGAAGGGATAAAGGATTGATGGAAGTGCCAAATATCGGGAACCCGATGCCGGGAAGCTCCTGAGTGTCCCTGATCGGGCCTGCAACTACACACCCCGCATATCCATGCGATTGAGCCACTCGAGCCCCCCCCGACCCAAACGAAGTAAATCCCGGGACATCATTCTCGTGGACAAGGATCGCGTGAGGCACGCTGCGGCCTAGCTCATACATTTGCGTTACTTCTTCCAGATATTCGGTTTGCCCGTGATGTAAATAGAGACGGAACGTCACAGCCGTCCCCACAAGGCGCAGCATTGGGCTCGCCGGTCGCAAAGTGGAGTTCGCTACGCGAGGTGCCAAACCCAGATCTTGGTGCCCGTCTGCCAGATCTGCCACCTTGACCTTCGCTATTCTGTTTAGCATATTTTCATCGAGTGTCGTGGATGCCATGTGCTCGCTCATGTCCTTTTTCCTTTCAATTGACTCTGCCACACGACATCACTGGTGGCTGGAATCCATGGACGGACCGGTAATTAAATTTCCGATACTGCGATTTACCATACGCCCGTTCGAATCTTCACGACGAAACTATCGAAACAGATGCAGAACTATTGTTCAGGTAGTCATAAATAATCTTTCCAAATGTTTCGGTGTAGCTCGTCTCCATATAAAACGCCTGTAGATACCGTTGGGGTTTAAGGTGCGACAGGCCACCAATAGGTGTGGGTAGAAATTGTGTTACACCACTTCCCTGCAACATCAGATGGACCGTTAAATCCTGAAGGGCCTGAGACCCATCAACGAGTTGCTTGATGGCCGGACGCGGCGAATCCGCGCGAGGGATCAATTTCAAGCGCCACGAGGGTGATAGTGATGGCAAATCTCCGAGCACAGACGCCCTCTCCATGCTTGACGTGATCGAAATGATGGACTGGCCGGCCAGTTGAACTTCTGTTGTCATGATTCCCTGTTCTTGCATTACATTCAAATGAGCGTAGAGTTTTGGTGTCCCGTAAATCTCTCGTCCTGCTGCGATCCCTGCGGGGCCATTGTGGAAAACGTGGGAGACATACCATCCGGGTTCGCCACGGAACTTACACTTCAGTTCGATGAACGCTTCATCAAACGGCCCGTAGTTACTGCAGAATGGTACAGTCATACCGCAGGCAAGGCACATCCCATCCTCTGCCGGCTCCAAAGGTTCAGGGAGAAACTCTGCCACACTGTCAGGCTCCACTTGAAAAAATACAAGCTGGGAGCGGACATTCCGGTAATATGCCGGCAAGGAAGGGTAAAAAGGCCTGTCTGCCGGAATGCTCCAGCCTTCGTCATGCTTCAAACGCACGATTTGTCCAGACCTCCTCGCCTGAATCTAATTCGAGCTACCGAAATAAACCTTGAATTCCTTTTCAAGCCAGCCGCTTCCATCTTCGGCTCGCACTGTGAGGATGCGCTTGCCCGGCTGAATCGCCTTGTCTTCCGATCGCTCTTCAGACGTCAGAACATAGGGCGGCGCTGTGTATCGGTTGATTTTTTTGTCATCTACAAAAAGCTCCACAAGTCCGGGGCTGAACCCTTCAATCCATACTCGCAGCCGGCCCCACGGTTGGTATTGGCCGCCCCGCGGCGGCAGGCTCAGATAAATATTTTTGCTGTATTTGCCTTGTTCCGCTTGCTCGCGCGCCCGCCAGCGCTTTAGAGCAGCTTCAGAACAACACAATGACAGATAGCGAATCCCTTCCGGCGAGCCGAGCGTTGGACAATCGGCCTGATAAACATAGGCGCCTTCACAACCTTCTTCGTAGCACTTCAAGACTCGTTCCCAAAACATGCCCGGCATAGACAGTCCCCAGATATGAGCCGTGACGTTCGGGAGAAGTCTTGTTTTGGTTCCTTTTGTTGCGGCAAGATACTCGGAGAGGTCAAAGTTCAAATGGCGTCCTTGAATGTTGCTGGGACACAAGAAATCGACCAGTTGTTCCCGAACCCAGGTCCGGTAATCCATATATTGCCAGGACGGAACCCCGCGCGCCGGAAAGCGCGCAAGAATGTCAATGTGAACACCTCGGAGATTCCCGTATCGGTCAGCGAGACGGCGAAGTTCACGCATGAACTCAGTCACGGGTCCTTTACTCTTGAGTGTTTCGGGATATCGGCACCAGTCAAGAGATAGCCTCTCAGCGCCTATCTGCAGCGCTTCTTCAAAAAGGGCCGACATGAAGCGGCGTACTTCGGGCACGTCATACCGCAACTCATCGCCGCTTCGCCATTCAGGATGCTCCTTTGAAAAATTGCTCTCTAAATCGCTGCCCACGTAACAACTCGTGGCTCCAAAATTCGCAGCGGGCTTCATCCCGAGCTGGCGAGCATACTTAAGTTCAGTAGCAAAGGTATTCGTATATTCCTGCATCAATGCGGCGGCGCTGGAGTGCGGAACCTTTCCGTGCGACGGATCGCCGTGGACGGCCCCAAGGAGCTGGCTATCGACGCGACTCTCATAGTTCAGAACACTGCCACCCCGCCCTAAATTAATGTCGACAACGCTGAAGCGCGCTTCGGCAAAGGCGAGAAGCGGCTTCCAGTGGTCGAGATTGCTTTCGACTTTCTCCTGGAAAGCCCAGGACCCTGGTTCGTAATATCCAATAACTGTGCGCTTTTGTCCTTCGGCACTCCACGTCTTGTTGAGTTGTGCGACCAGTTCGGGGGTCAGCGGCACAAGCCGCACCGAATCGAGGTGAGCGCGAAAGCTCTCTTCGTATAGGGATACGGTCTTGTAAGGCTGTTCGATGACAAGATGCTGCCGGGTCATATCGGCCCACCGCCAGAAGGACTCGTGACCAGCCCTCACAAACGCAGGAAGGCTGTTGATCTCGAGATAACATCCGTTGCCTACGCTCTCGCCGCTAAACATCTGCGAACGCTCATCGCCCGACAGTCGCAATTCGATGCAGCCCAATTTCGCCGGCAGGACAACGAAGATGGCATAGTAGCCTTTCAAATCGAGGGGATAAGTTAATTGCGGAAGCTCAATCCCCTTTTCCTTCACCTCCAGCGAGGTGCCCTCTGTGGGGGCATAATCACCCGCCTGACCCGTTTTCAACCACCATACCGCGCTGCCCGGTTGAGGGTTCTCGGACACCAACTGTCTTTGCATCACCTTCGACCAGTCGTGCAAAATCACCACGTCTGAATTATCGAGGCTGATGGGCATTGTGTCTTGAGCTATGGCACGCTCGCCGTCCAACAACGTGATGCGGAAGTCCACAGAAGCTATTCCGGTAACAAGTCGAAAAGGGTTCCACACCACGGTGCGTCTGAGCCCCGCAGCCCGCCGTTCCACCACACTCCCTCGCAGAATGCCATTCTCCCATTCTTGCTTTTGAACCAGATTTAAGGCCGTCTCGCTCATGTAGGGCCACACACTGGCGGGTCTCCATACTTCAGAGTTGCTCTGGCGAACCTCACAACGGACAATCGTTTCTGATGGACTGTCGGCAGGAACTTTGTAGGACACATGAACATAGCGGGTAATCGGATTGATCTTAGAGACAATGGACAAAGGTCCGTCACTCGGTAAGGATCCGAGTGCCTGGTCTGTGGGAGCGGGGCTCATCCCGGTTAAACATGCACCGGCGGCCGCCAGCCCTAAACCGGCCTTTAGAAACTTTCTTCGATTAGGTTTCAATCGTAACCTTGGCTTCCAGAGATACTTTGATTTCCAAGAGCGTGCATCGGAATTTAGGCTCATCAGGTCGAACTCATCTGTAAACAGCTGATAGCATGGCGAATCTCGCCGCCGGATGGATAAAGCCTCTGCCCCAGCAGAGCGTCATCCACCAGGACTATTACAGTCGACTGTCGACATAATAGGTCAACTCTATCGCTCCCTCCGAACCGTGTCAAGCTTTTTGATAGCGTCCTGATTTCCGTTGAGGGCTGCGCGACCGTTTTCTGAGCCGATTCGGAAAGAGTCGGGTTATCTCAGAATAAAGAGACCCGTGGCGGAGATACGACATCACTATTTCAAGAAGGAAACCTCCCGGAAGTTGGCCGAACGATTGACCCAGACGGGGCAGGCGCTGCTGCCGAAAGAGGGACCTATTGAGGAATTGAATCAGGCAGTGGACGAATTGATTGACCTGCTGAAGGGGGCGCAAATCGAAGGCGTGTTTCGACTCTCGAATCAGCAATTGTAGGACCGCCTCCGAACCAGAAGGACGGCGCGCTTGCACGAGCGTTTAGAAAAGATAGTCACGGTGTAATGACCAGGGCCGTCGCTGAGCACGACACGCTGGGCGGCCTGGACAACCGTCATCGATAGACTCCACAGCGGTGTGCCTTTATGTACGCTGCGGGTCTCAACGTAGCAGAATGCCTGGATCATCTCCGCTAAAATAATCGCAGTGACTTTGCGCAAGGTCAAAGCCGACCAAGTCACAATGTCGTGACAGTGGACTGACGACAGGACCGTTCAATCCCGCCACATCCCTCCAGATTTCTCTTCCCAGATTCTCTGTTCTCTCTGAATGGAGTTAGCACGCGCTCCAGCCATTGGCACTCCCCAAGCGTCGAGGCTTGCTTTTGAGGTTAGCAAAATTTCGGGTCTTGCTTTCGCCACTGGTTTTCGGCAATGGCCGAAGCCGCCGGCGCGTCTTATTTCCAATCCAAATGAGCTTCTATAGTTCGTTGGCCGCGGACATGGTCTCCCACCTCGCCGCCGGCCCCGATTATCGAATCCTGAATCCGAAAGAACTTTGCGTCGCAGATTCCGAACGGCACAGGTCCTATGTTGACCAAAGTCTCTGATGGCAACTGGTATGCGAAAACGTCATGCTCATAGGTGATGGTGTAACCCCCAATTAACAGAATTTCGTTCAACAGTCCCAGCCCCCACCAGGCACGCCGGCTTAGGGGGAGGTTGGCGAGTCGCTTCCATCGATCTGTTTCAGGGTCGAATTCGAAAGCGGTGTTGAGGTTTACTACATGCTGTCCTGCATTTGTCGCTCCGCCCAGCACATAAATTTTCCCATTGACCGCCGCGGCGGCGTGATGGATGATGCCCGGACCCGGTATTGCAGGTAACCCTCGCCAGCCTTTCCGCGGTGAATGCGGGTCCCACCTCCACAAGGAACTGCTCGCTGTCGAGTAATCACCAACTTTCGACATACCTCCCGTTAGATAGATTGAGCCCCTGCAAGCCACCGCAACCGCATAAAATCGCGGCTCTGGAAGTTCTGCAGTAGTTACAGCAGTCCATTCACCTGCATGAAACTTCAGCGCGTCGGAATGGGCTTCACTTTGCCTGACGCCGCCAAATATGTACAAGTCGCCATCATAAACTACAGAAGCGGCATCGCTCCTGGCCTGTGCAAGAGGCTCCGCTTTACCCCAGGAATTGTGAACCGGATCCAGTATATCGACGTCAGCCGTCCAATGTTTCTGCTGATTAATCCAGTAACTTCCACCCGCGATCACGTACATGCCGTTAACCACACCGGCCATGTACCCGGCCCGGGGTGACGGCAACGCCGCGCGGTCTTTCCAAACAAGTTTTCGCATGCGAGGGGTCGAACCATCCAGTAAAGAGGTATACAGCAAAACAAGTACGCATTTGAGAGGCACTTCTCCTGCTCAGAATTCAATTAGCAGGAGCCTGCTGGAACAAAACTTGTCACCCTGAAAATCCGCCCGGATCATTTCGGCGTATTCTTCCATAATGGCAGCCTCATCGGATTCCATGACCGACCACTGGCGGACGATTCTGACAGATCCTTCAAAGGGAGAACAAAACCTTCCCATTGCCTCGTTATACAAATTCACACGCCGTCCGATATCGGGCCCTATCTGTATCTCCTGCAGCAGCTCAACGCCGTGGATCAGGAATCCGCGTTCTTGGGGCGCCAGAGTAGCGTTAATTTCGCAGTCTCTAAAATAGTAGTTTGTTGGGAAATCGTCCGAGGGGCCCCCGGGTCGTCAAATCGGCGCGAGCCGGCCAGATCCATGGCGACCTCAATGATTCCTGCCCTTCGGCTCAGAAAATTCAGAAGGTTTGAGTGTGTGTTAATTCCTGTCGTAACCGCACCATGATAACGCCATCCATGCATACACTTTGGCAGATCTGACCGCTTCTTCGAGCGTAACGTATTCGTTGATTGCGTGAGCCACCAACAGGCTGCCAGGCCCACAAACTACCGTTGGTATTCCGGCCGCATCCAGGAATGCTGCATCGCACACGGCGGCAAAGCCGCGGAATAAACTCCCATTCCCCTCGACCTGCACGCCCGCTGCTCGCGCCGCTTGATGGCAGCACTGGGCGACCGGATGTTCGGTTGAAATCTCAGCTGCTGGCCAATTCAGTTTCCACTCAATGGTTGGGGGATGCTTTTCAAGCCATGGATCAAGCTGTGCCGTTCGATGTATCCATTCTTCGATTTCCTGCTTGATGGTCTCCTCAGATTCCTGCGGAGGATACCAGATCGCATATTCGATTTCACAAAACTCTGAGATCACAAAGGGGATAAGCACTCCCTGCGGCCCACCCCTGATAACTCCTGGGTGAATCGTAAAATGACCAGGCTTAAATAGCAGATGACTCTTGCTTTGGCCCCAGTGTTCTTCCAGTTTTTGAAGGCTCTGGAGAATTATTATCCCCTTTTCGATGGCGTTGACGCCCACCCCTGAACCAAGACCTCCGGCCCGAACCAGTTCGTCTCGCACCGAGGAATGCGTAGCCCTCCCTGTACACTTGAGCGTCATCCATAACAACCCTGGAGTAACGGGAACAACGGCGAGAGGCAGGGGCGGAGCAGTTGGTTCAGACACGCAGGCTGCATCGGCGCGATAACCGCGACGGATGCATGCGCTCGTTCCCAATTCATGGTCCATAGTTTCCTCACCCACCACGCTTTCGAGAATGATGTCTCCTCGTAACTTCAATCCACACTCCTTAATGGCAAAGGCCGCGATGTACTGGGCCGCTATTCCAGCCTTCATGTCACATGCTCCGCGGCCATAAAGGCGTCCGTTATCGATTGCACCACTAAAAGGGTCCTGAAATTTCCAATCCGCGTGATTACCAACTGGAACAGTATCGATGTGGCCGTTGAAAATCAGCGACCGCCCCCCGCCACTGCCGGCGAGAACTCCCACGACGTTCGCACGTCCAGGTTCTTCCTCCCACAGATCAACCTTGCAGCCCAAGCCGCGATATTCCTGTGCCAAATGTTCGTTGCAGGCTGCTTCACCACCGACCACTTCATTTCGATTGACACCGGGATAATTTGGATTGATACTGGGAATTTGAACTAACGTGGAGCAGATCTCTGCCAGGTCTTCACCTAGCTGTTCCACGGCGGAAAAAACCTTGTCCTTGATATTCTGTTCGACTGAAGACATTGACCTATGCTCACCTTTCTTCGCTGAAATCATTCTGCCTGGTTAAGTATCGACAGAGATAACCAGGAACTGATGTAAGTCTGCCGGTAAAGCCCTTTGGACTCTCTCCAACATCTTTCGCATTGCGGAGGG
>DASSJE010000286.1:0-3756 GCA_035691365.1 Terriglobia bacterium | reverse complement strand
CACAAGGGTGATGCGTCCGGCGGGGAGCCAGCTATACGAGCTGATAATCTGGGTATTCAAACCCGGTATGTAGGTTGAATATCTACCCGAGACGGATTGCGTAAATTCCGAGCGCAGGAAGTCGGGAAGATTTGCTGCGTTCACAGGGACCGCGCTGCCAGACTCTGCTGAGGGGCCCAGTGCCATGGCGCTGCCAAAAGCATACATGACGCTCACTTGGCCGCGCTGCCCCAGTTGCTGCGCGTAGGCAACTTCTGCGCCTGAGGACCCGTACCGGCCCGCGTTCAGCACAGCCCGGTCTCCAGAAGGGGTCATCAGGATGCTGCCGGCCGGTGATGAACTCTGCAGCGCCTGGACCCCGCCCACACCCCAGACCGCCACGTCCTGGAATTCGTCATGGTAGGCTGCAAGCTCCAGCCGCGACCCGTTACGAAGCTTTCGTTGCACCCGGACTTCAGCGTGCCGGGCTGTCGCAAGCCGCGGACGAAAATTGCGCAGGGTGATTTGAGGGAAACCGTTGAGGTCGCCAATCCGCTGCAACATGGTATCCGGCTGGTCCAGGTTGCCCCCGCCGTAACTGACACTCAACACCGTCGAGGGGTCAAGGACATAGGCCAAGCCGATCTCCGGATCGCCACTGCTGGCGTCGCTGACGGAATTCAGATACTTCATCTCAAATCCCGCCGTCAGCGTCAGGGCGTCGGAAAGCTTCCGGGTCTGCACATAGCGCAAAACCATTCCTCGGGACAGAGGCAATCCCTCACCGTCCATGGCAGAAACCTCACTGCCAACCCCTCCCATGTTGAACTGATGCACTGCCAGGCTGATTTCTTCGTGGTCCTGGCTGAGGAAGCCTCTTCGATAATCGGTAATCACGGACGAACCGTCCACGCTGTTGGGGTTCACCGAACCCGCCACCAGGACATCGGAATTCGCATCGAGAGGATGCAGGTAGGCCACTACGGTACCCGTGCCGGAGTCTTGAGAGGTACCATCATTCCCGGCATTTCCGGGGATCATGGCGACCATCCGTTTGGCGGGGAGCGGGGTGTGTTCAGCAGCCTTCCGGCGATCCTGTTTGGCCTTCTGGTAGCGAAGAATGGGGCGGGTTGAGTCTGAGGTCCGGAGGATCCATTTCCATTCCTGACCCCAGGCGCGAAGATCGTTAACGGGATGCGCCAGGTGAATTCCTGAAAGGACATCGCCGAGAGCAAACGCCTCCCGCGTTGTTGACCCGGCCCTGACCTGGACTTTGTCCCGGAACCCCGGCAGTTTGGCCGGGGAGATGACCTGCAGAGAATACCAACCGGGAGCGACGCGGCTGATCGTAAAGTTGCCTCGAGCGTCCGTAAAGACCCGGTTGAGCGATCCTTCCAGCAAGGCGCTTGAAGCATCGACCCCGGGGCCGCTCAACAGGACCGTTGCGCCCATAATCGGGTTCCCGGTGCTGTCCATTACCTTACCCGAAACCCTGCCGTACTGCGCTCCAAGCGCCTGGGAAGCTGCCAGAAAGACGCAGAGAAATGCCCCGGCGGACAATAACTCGGTTCCTCGCCTTACAAATTTCGAGCGTTGCATGATGCCTCGACCTGACCTTTTCTTAAGGTTATTTGTCCCGGCTATCCACTCGGAATTAGAACCTGGACATCATCCCTCAACCTGGAAATTCGTCGTCTGGGTTTCAGTCTGGTTCTTCACTTTGTCCGTAATCTTGATCCGCAGCGTGTACTTGCCAGGCTTCAGCAGCTTGGCCGGCATCGTTTTCTCCAATGTAACCTGTTCTGACGCGTCCTTGATATTGGCTGCGGACTCCGTCTGGTTCAAAACCGTCTTACCATCTTTTGAAATCTCATAGTCGATATTCGCAGACGGCTGGTGCGTCTTTGGATCGAGACCCAGATTATAAACCTGCATGTAAATACCAAGACTTTGGGTCTGTGTAAAGACTTGATTTACGCTGGGCCGCACCTTCGTTCCGCCAATGACAAACGGTCCGGACCCGACTTCGCTCGTCGGAAGCGGCTGGATCTCGTCCGCCATGATCAGCGAACTGCTGGTCAGCTTTCCGTCGCTAAACTGCGGCACGATGATTCCCATATTCTGCGAGCCCATATGCCCACTGTGGTTATCCTTGATCACTACGCTCAGCTTGTAACGTCCAGGGTGCAGATACACCGCTTTCTGGTAAACCGACTTCTGGTTCACGTAACTCTGAAAATCATGCTGAGGAACGGAGACGGCCACGCTTTGCTCAAAGGTGTCGGCAACTCTTCCGCCAATCGTCGTCAGTTCCCCGTAGACGTCAAGAACGGCGTTCATCACGCCATCCTTATTTTCAAACTGCATCTCACGATTCGGCACCTGGACGGTGATCGGCGTCAGGACCATGTCATCCGTGATCTTGAGGAAGTCGGTCCGGACGCTGAAGGGCAGCAGTTGCGAGGTGACGGTTGAAGTCACCATGGTCTGCAGGTCTTTAAACTTGACGGCCGGCGCCTGGAAGATTTTCGAATAAAGGTCCAGACGGTTAAACTCGTCGTATTGCGAACCCATCATGTTGGAGGTCACCATGGCGCTGTTCCTGCTGCCACTCCCGTTTCCTCCACCCAATTGGTTGGGGTTGATCACGAGATTGGGATTCCAGATCGACCCGATGGAAACTCCACCCTGGCATCCCGTCATGTCGCCCGGCACATTCGCCATGGCGTCTTTTTCGCAGGGGTTCATCGTCAAATGATATTCGCCTGTCCCCGTCGGGTCCACAAACTCGAGCTCCACGTTTTCCCCGATTCCCGGGATGTAGTGGTAGGTCCAATCCTCGAACGGATAGGTCGTCATGGTCGTGGCGGCGCCGGCTCCGGAATAGGGCATCTCATTGGGGTTCGGGACGTAGGTGCCACCGGTCGGGTGCGTGGTCGTTTCATCCGGCGGGCCGTACATGATATAGATGTGGCCGCGGTCGGTGCGCCAGCCGGGTATGCCCGACGAATAATGCTCATTGGCATAGGCAATGCGGCGGTAAAACTCTTCTTTAAATGAATTCTCGGGCGAGCCGGGTGTGGGATTGCGGCGCCGCCAGAATTCTTCGATAAACTGGTCGCGTTCTTCGTCCGTGGCCAGTTTCTTGAAAGCGGCCCGTTCCGCGGGCGTAATAATGTAGCCGATGGGCCCGCTGATCCACTTCTTGTACGGGCTCTCCATTTCCTTCTGAATAGCCTTCTGGCGCCGGCGCTCCTGCTTGGTCAGCTTTTCCTCTTGTTTTTTGTCTTTGTCGTTGCCGGCAAAAGCGGGAAATGCACTTATCCCCAGCGCGGTCGCCGCAATCAGCAACACCGCTACCCAATGAACTCGGCTATTGAGTTTCCGGGTGCCACGAACTCCTGTCCCCAACTGCACTTCTTTATCCTCCGCCTCGGAGTGTCAATAACAGTCATTGTATTTTTCGAAAACGAGAAAGTCAACCAATTCCCCGCCTTTAGAATCAATGTAAGCATGTATTTGAGCACATCCAGGAATGGATGAAGTTGCGGGCTGGAGGGTGGTCTGGGAAAAGTAACAAATTTAAAGGCGGCAGAGGGCAGATTCCTGGCGTCTTTGGCCCTGCGTGGCCTTTCTGCTCCTGCGCCTTGAACATGGGCACGGGTGGCGCCCCACCACGGACTTGGGCTGTGCCATAAATCGCAGCTCCAAACCACCCGGAACCAGTGCGGAAAGACGGCCCCCAGGGAAAAGGGCGGCGAGGGCTCTGGAACCCGG
>DASSJE010000285.1:0-3478 GCA_035691365.1 Terriglobia bacterium | reverse complement strand
ATGCCGGAAGCGACGAGCTTTTGGATCAAAGTCAGCTTGTCTTGCGTGGAAACAGGACTCGGCTCGTTCTGAAGCCCGTCACGCGGGGTTACATCAACAATACGGACGCTTTCACTCATGGCAGTTACTCTCTGTCTGACGACAAGTTTACAGCCTTGCTAGTCTTCCGCTGCATTGGTTCAACCTGGCTGCGATGCTTCTTCAATAGTCCGGCCTGCATTCACCACGGAAAAGAGCAACCCGGAACCGAGGGTAATCAGCGCGGCAACGTCCAACGCGCGGCTCCATCCTTGATGGACGGCAAGATAGGCCGTTGCCGTGGAGGAGATCGCTCCGCCTATGTTGCCAACGGTATTCATCAGCCCAGATAGAGAGGCGGAAAACTCCGGCGCAAGGTCGATGCACGAGGCCCAGAAATTTGAGGTGGCAAAGTAGTTGAAGCCAGCGGCAAGAGCAATTAGGGGAAGAGCAATTACGGTGATTGAAAGATGGCTTCCCAGAATCAGCAGAATCGCGGAGACGCCCATGCCGAGCCAGACCGCCCAAATGCGTCCCTGGCGCCTGCCGGAACGACGCGACAGGCGATCGGAGAACCAGCCGCCCACGGGAGAGAGCAGAGCCATCGCCAAAAATGGCGCTGACGTCCAAGCTGCCGCTTGCATCATTTGCAAGCCGCGAACTTTCACGGCGTAGAAATAGAACCAATTGTAGTAGACGTAGAATGCGTAACCCTGGCAGCCATAAGCAAGAATCAGACCCCACACGGACAGGCTAGACAGCATTTTTAGCCACGGCACGGTCCTGGCGTTCATCATCAGGAGACGTTGATCGCTTCCGACGCGCACTGCGGGGTGAATCTCAGCGAGTTCGGCGGCATTGACTTTCTTATGCTGCTCGGGCCAGTCAGTTGCAGTGGCGCGCCAAATCACCACAGTGAAAAGCGCAAAGGCGGAACACAAATAAAAGGAGATGCGCCAGCCGTAGTGGATGGTCGCCCAGGCGATGAAAATGGGGGTGAGCGTTCCGCCAAGGCCAAGACCAGCACTTTGCAAGCCGCTGGCAAAGCCCCGCTCCCTGACACTGGTCCATGAAGCAATCACACGAACGCAACCGGGGGAAATGGCCGCTTCGGCCAGGCCAGTAAAGAATCGAATGACCAGGAAAGCCAGCAGGACGCTGAATCCGGTGCTCATGGCAAGCTGCGGCGCAAATCCCATCAGCCCTGCGCCGAGGCCGAAGCACAAAATCGAGGCCGTCAATGTGCGCATGGGGCCGAGGCGGTCGCAAATGTATCCCCAGGGTATCTGGAAGAGGGCGTATCCCCAGAGGAAGGAACTGAAGATGCGGCCCATTTTGATGGTATCGAAGGCGAACTCTTCTTCGATGGTTTTTCCGGCGATGCTCAAATTGAGGCGATTCAGCGCCGTCACCGCCATGATGAGCATGACCATGCCCATGACGCGCCAGCGGAAGGCGGTTGCGGCGCTGGAGTCGGCAGCGGGGCCGTTAGCTGGAATCGACTGTGCAGAAGCCTCAGGCCGAGAACTGAAGAGGTTGTTAGCTTCCGTTTTCACGATTGCGGCCTCGACGAGACTCGTTAGTCGAAGTTCATGAGACCAAGCTCAAAGCCACACACAAGACGGGCAAGCATGTCGCCTCATAGTAATGGGGCTCTACCGGAAGAGGACGCCCCGTGCGAGCCAAAACTCTCCCTAAGGGTCGGAGAGAAACTCCTAGATAAGGACC
Organism: Terriglobia bacterium; assembly: GCA_035691365.1. Classification (GTDB taxonomy): domain Bacteria; phylum Acidobacteriota; class Terriglobia; order UBA7540; family UBA7540; genus SCRD01. The sequence continues at coordinate 1,732 of DASSJE010000285.1, read as the reverse complement.
GCGGCGAGAGTAGCCGCACAGGTTGCACCGACCATGCGGCCCTCTCGCGCAGAGCCATTCGCTACCAAATGACCTTCGCGCCTAACTGAATCTGGCGTGAGGTCGTGGTGGTTGCATCAATCTGACCCAAGCTGCCCCCCAACGCGTTGTTATCTATAGGAGCCTGGAAGTTGGTGTGGTTGAAAAGATTGAAGAATTCGAACCGCAACTGCACGGCGAAAGTCTCTGAAATGCGCGGGACGTGCGTGTTCTTGATCACGGAGAAGTCCACATCCACGAGCTTGGGACCGTACAACTGATTGCGGCCATTATCGCCCATCCTGATTCCGTTTGGAGTAACTGGTGCAATTTGAAAGCAGGTTGGGTTGAGATATGTCAGGTTGGCGGTACTCTTGAAATTTGAATTGATGGGATTGCAACCAGCTACGCGGTCGGGATAATCGAATTGGTCCGAACTATTTTGTCCGAGCGGGTCGCCGCCAGTAACGACGGTGAACGGAACGCCAGTGCTGGCTGTGATGATCCCGCCAACTTGCCAGCCCGTGGCAACCCACTTCAAGGCCGAGTCGCCATGCGGACCGGGCAGGTCATAAAGATAGTTTAGGGATAGATTCTGTCGAATGTCGAAATCACACGGACCGTGCCTGCTTCCGCGCTTGTCGAAGAAGATCAACGAACTAAGTGAATTCTGGTACGGGTCTCCCAATTGTGCTCCATCGCCATCAGATAGGCATTTCCCCCATGTATAAGCCGCCTGAGCTTGGAAGCCGTGAATGTCCCTCACGGCAAGCTGGCTTTGGAGGCCATTGTATTTTGAGGTTCCGTCAAAAAAGATGGGACGAATAAAGGCAGAGTTAGGGTTTGCGATCGTGCCGCTTCCAGCAGGAACAGGCCAAAAGTATTGCCCATTGATCAGAGTAGCTAACACCTGATTGCTGTCGTCCGTGGTAAAGGCATTATGCAAGACGTGAGATCCGACATAGCCTACCTGTGCGGAGACCTTTGAATTAATTTGACGCTGGATATTGAAATTCCAATTCATGGCGTAGCTGCGATGAGGGTTGGGATCTACCCAACGTGTTCCTGGAGCGGTCGGATTAATGAAAGGCAAGACATCAGGGAACGATCCCGCAGGGAGCCCCTGCTGGCTGAAAGAGAGTGAAAAAGGATAAGTCAGGGAATCTCCGATGGTGTAGACATAAGGCAAGGGCAGGACGTCGAAGATCCCGAAGCCGCCACGCACAGCAGTCTTGCCTCCTCCAAACGGATCCCAGGAAAAGCCGAGGCGCGGATCGAAATTGCGAGTGGTAGGATTCGATTTCCACATGCTGCTAACAGGAACGGTGCAGCCCGGGACGTTGGTCGGCCCGAAGGAGTTGGGGAACACATTGGGGCAAGGCCCAGACCCTGCTGGCGCCGTGAAGGAATTCAGAAGGCCAAACTTTCCATGCGCTTCACTTGGATCGGTCAACATCTCATAGCGCAAACCGATATTGAAGGTAAGATTTGACCTGAAGCGCCAGTCATCCTGAATATAGCCGCCAAACAGGCTGTCGCGGCTTCCGACTTCGCCTCGTATTGAAGGTGAGAGTAGTAGAGCCTGCGCGGGGTGGTTGGTCAAAAAGTTCTCAAGAGGCGTTACGGTAGTTGCATTGAACCTAAAATCTCCGTTTTGTCTGACTTTTGACAGGACATCATATTGCATTCGTTCGAAAGTGAACCCGAACATTAG
>DASSJE010000284.1:0-3978 GCA_035691365.1 Terriglobia bacterium | reverse complement strand
GGAAGCCTTCGGGGACTTCACCACCTTCGCCGCACCTGCAAACAGTGCGGTTACACTGTGGTGACGGACCCCTTCAAGGCCGGCGACGTGCTTTGCGAAAAGTGCGGGACGTTCAACAAGAACGAGGTCGACTTCTGCCATAAGTGCGGCGACCCTGTCACTCTCCAGCTCAAGTACGACGTTACGGAGTGCCAGGAGCGCGGCATGACCTTTGCCGCTCCCCTCAAAGTCACCATCCGCCTCACTCTTTACGACAAGGAGAGCGAAGCGGGACCCCGCAACATCCTCGACATCAAGGAACAGGAAGTCTATTTCGGCGAAATTCCGCTGATGACCGACAACGGGACCTTCATCATCAACGGAACAGAACGCGTGATTGTCAGCCAGCTCCATCGTTCACCCGGCGTCTTCTTTGAATCCAACGCCGCCCGCAGCTATTTCCTGGGAAAGCTCATTCCCTACCGCGGATCCTGGGTGGAGTTCGAGTATGACACCAAAAACATCCTCTATGTGCGCATCGACCGCAAACGGAAGATTCTGGGCACTATCTTCCTGCGCGCCCTGGGCCTGAAAGGCAACTCCGACATCATCAAGACCTTCTATCGGGTTGAAGAGATCAGCCTGAAAGATCACAAGCTCTACTGGGCGGTCTCTGAAGGCCTGCGCGGCATCAGGCTGTCGAAGCCCATTGAACATCCCAAGTCGCATGAAACGATTGTCGCCTCCGGCAAGCGGATCACCTCCTCGGCCATGAAGGAGCTCCAGAAGTCTCACATCAGCAAGGTAGAGATCACCCAGCACGATCTGGAAGGCGCCTGCGCTGCCGAGGACATCATTGATCCCTCCACCGGCGAAATCCTGCTGGAAGCGAACAATGAGCTTACGCCCTCTGTGCTGAACACCGCGATTGACGGCGGAATTGAATTGATCCGCGTCTTCTTCCCTGAGCGGGACGAAATCGGCCCCGTCATCAGCCACACGCTGAGGCGCGATTCCATCAAGTCCGTCCAGGAAGCCCTGATTGAAATGTACCGCAAGCTGCGCCCGGGCGATCCGCCCACCCTGGATACGGCAACGGCGCTCTTTACCGGAATGTTCTTCGATCCCCGCAAGTATGACTTTTCCCGCGTGGGACGCCTGAAATTCAACATCAAGCTGGGCTATTACAGCAAGCTTCGCGTACGGATGGACGACAAAGCCACCCAGTTTGAACTGGAAGACGCCCGCAACCTGCCGGAATCCAACTTCTACGTGGTCGTGGATGAAGAAAAAATCTACGTGCGCAAGCGCGAGGAGAACATCTGCACCGAGGTTGAGCGCGGCTGCGAAGGAACTCTGGCCACTGAACATTCTGAAACCGCGCCCGTGCAGCTCCCGTTGGATAAGCGGACACTTGATCCCGAAGATTTCTACGCCACCATCCGCTACCTGCTGAAGCTGCTGAAAAATCCCGGCGGCAAGTTTGAAGTGGATGACATCGACCACCTGGGCAACCGGCGCGTTCGCGCGGTGGGCGAGCTGCTGGAGAACCAGTTCCGGCTGGGACTCGTGCGCATGGAACGGGCCATCAAGGAAAAGATGTCCGTTTACCAGGAAATGTCCACGGCCATGCCGCACGACCTCATCAACGCCAAACCCGTCATGGCGGCCATCCGCGAGTTCTTCGGGTCCTCACAGCTTTCGCAGTTCATGGACCAGACCAACCCGCTTTCCGAAATCACTCACAAGCGCCGGCTTTCGGCCCTGGGGCCGGGCGGCCTTTCGCGTGAACGGGCAGGATTTGAAGTCCGCGACGTTCACACCACGCACTACGGGCGCATCTGCCCCATCGAGACCCCTGAAGGCCCCAACATCGGCCTGATCTCATCACTCTCCTGCTACGCGCGCATCAACGAATACGGCTTTATTGAAAGCCCTTATCGCAAGGTGCGCGACGGCCGTGTGGTGGATTACGTCACCATCACTCACGGCGGTGACGGTCCATGGAAAGTGGGCGAGCACGTCGAGCAGGAGGAAGTGGAAAAGCTGAATGAGGAACTGCACTCCAAAAAGCGCAAGCTGGTAGAGCATGAGCCTTATTCGTTCTACCTTTCCGCCTGGGAAGAAGACCATTACGTAGTCGCCCAGGCCAACGTCCCCATGGACGAGAAGGGGCGCATTGCGAATGAACTGGTCAACGCCCGCCAGACCGGCAACTTTGTCCTGTTGCGCCGCGAGAACGTGGATTACGTGGACGTCAGCCCCAAGCAACTGGTCAGCGTGGCGGCATCGCTGATTCCCTTCCTTGAAAATGACGACGCCAACCGCGCCCTGATGGGTTCCAACATGCAGCGGCAGTCAGTTCCGCTGCTGCGGGCCCAATCGCCGCTGGTCGGCACCGGCATGGAAGAAGTGACGGCGCGCGACTCCGGCGCGGTGGTCATCTGCAAGCGCGATGGCGTTGTGGACAGCGTTGACAGCGAACGCATCATTGTTCGCGTGGAAGGCGACGGCCAGAGTCAGCATATGTCCCGCGAAGTGGGCGCGGACATCTACCAGCTCATCAAGTTCCGCCGCTCCAACCAGAACACCTGCGTCAACCAGAAACCGGTGGTCCGCAAAGGCACGCGCGTCAAGGCGGGACAGGTGCTCGCAGACGGCCCCTGCACCGACCACGGCGAGCTGGCGCTGGGACGCAACATCCTGGTGGCCTTCATGCCCTGGCGGGGATACAACTTTGAAGACGCCATCCTGGTCAGCGAAAAACTGGTGAAGGAAGATTCCTACACCTCGATCCACATCGAAGAATTTGAAACCGAGGCGCGCGATACCAAGCTGGGTCCCGAAGACGTCACCCGCGACATTCCGAACGTCTCAGAGACCCTGCTGCGCGATCTCGACGAAAGCGGCGTCATCCGCATTGGCGCTTACGTCAAGCCGGGCGACATTCTGGTCGGCAAGGTAACGCCCAAGGGCGAAACGCAGCTCTCGCCGGAAGAAAAGCTGCTGCGGGCGATCTTCGGTGAAAAGGCCGGCGACGTCCGTGACGCTTCCCTCACCTGCCCTCCGGGTATCGAAGGCATCGTGGTGGACGTCAAGATTTTCTCCCGCAAGGGCGCGGAAAAAGACGCCCGCGCCAGGGCCATCGAAGAAGCTGAAGTGTCGCGGATGGAGAAGAACCTCAATGACGAGATTCGGATCCTCAACGACGAGCGCCTCAACCGCCTCTGTACCTTGCTCGAAGGAGAAAAGCTTCAGTTAGATCTCCACGACGAAAAGAGCAACAAGCGGCTGCTTTCCAAAGGCGATACCATTACGCGCGACGCCCTGGCGCGAATTTCAGGGCGCAACCTCAAGCGCATGCGGATCGTGAAAAAAGATCCCACCCTGCTCGAGCAGATTGACGAGATCGAGGAGATGACCTCGCGCCAGATCGACATCCTGCGCAAGATCACCGCGGATAAAGAACAGAAGCTCAAGAAGGGCGACGAACTGCCTCCCGGCGTCATCAAGCTGGTGAAGGTTTACATCGCCATGAAGCGCAAGCTCTCGGTGGGCGACAAGATGGCCGGCCGGCACGGCAACAAGGGCGTGATTGCCCGCATCCTGCCGGAAGAGGACATGCCCTGCACACCCGACGGCACGCCCGTTGAAATCGTTCTGAATCCGCTTGGCGTGCCTTCCCGCATGAACGTAGGGCAGATTCTGGAAACCCACCTCGGGTGGGCGGCCAGGGAACTGGGCCTGAAGATCAGAGGCCTGCTTTCAGCCGACGGCCAGGCGAAGGCGCTCCGTGAAGAATTGAAAAGTCTCTTCAGCGGTACTCCATTCGCCAAAAAGTTCGATGCCGCAACGGATGAGGATATCCTGGACTTCGCCGGTTCCGTCCGGCACGGGCTCCGTTTTGCCACCCCTGTTTTCGATGGGGCCAGCGAAAAGGAGATCAAGACCTATCTGGAAAAGGCAGGCCTTTCCACCTCCGGAAAGATCATGCTTCGG
>DASSJE010000283.1:0-3077 GCA_035691365.1 Terriglobia bacterium | reverse complement strand
CAACCAGGATGCGGAAGAGACGCGCTTGATCCGGATATTCGAGAGTGCACTCGACGTGCAGTTGATGAATGGCACCCGGATCGTTCAGGTCGGTTTCGAAAGTTCTGACCCCGGGCTTGCCGCGCGCGTGGTGAACGCTCTGGTGAGCAACTACACGGAATACAACTTTCTCACTAAGTTTGACGCCACGCGGCAGGCTTCCGCATGGATGGAACAGCGGCTGGCGGAATTGAAAGACAAGATGGAGAAGTCGCAACAGGCCCTGGTGGACTATGAAAGAAACAATTCCATTGTTGCCGTCGGTGGCGACCAGAACGTGATGGAGCAGAGACTGGGCAACCTGGCCCAGGACCTGACGCAGGCGCAAAACGATCTTGCAGAAAAACAATCCCTCTATCAACTTGCCCAGGCCAATCCGGATGAAGTCGGCGTCCTGATCCAGGACCCTTTGCTCCAGACGCTCCAGGGGAAACTCGGCGACCTGCAGACCCAGTATGCCGATACGCTGGCCCAGTACGGCCCGAATTTTCCCAAAGTGGTACGGCTGCGCGACCAGATCCAGAAAATCGGTTCGCTGATGGACCAGCAGCGCAAGCAGGTGCTGGACCGCATTCACCACGATTATCAGGCTGCCTTGGGGCGGGAGAAATTATTGGCCGGCAGAGTAGACGAGCAAAAGGCGGCCATCGGGCAAGCCAATCAGTTGCAGATCCAGCAGAACATCCTGAAGCACGAATTCCAGACCAACCAGGACCTTTATGATGGCCTGCTCCTGCACGTGAAGAACGCTATGGTTTCCGCCGGCATGCACGCCAATAACGTTCACGTGATTGACCACGCGCTGGTTCCCACCACTCCCGTGCGTCCGCGGCGAGGACGTGAAATCGCCGTGGGGTTGGTGGTGGGCCTGATGCTGGGGATTACGATTGCCTTTGTGCAGGAGGGATTTGACAGTTCCGTCAAGAACGCAGACGACGTTGAGCGATACATTCCCGCGCCCGCGCTGGCGGTGATCCCGTCGGCGGGTTCCGTGGGTCCGCGCGCAGCCTGGGGGGCAATCGCCGGCGCAGTCGCGCCTCTCAGAAACGGAGCGGTTGGGCTCGCCGTCACCAGGACGCCATCTTCACCCATCGCCGAGGCTTTCCGCACGCTGCGCACATCCATTCTGCTTTCCACGGCTCCGCGTCCGCCGCAGACGATTCTGGTGACGAGTTCCCAGCCCGAGGAAGGCAAGACGAGCACTTCGCTCAATCTTGCCCAAAGCCTTGCCCAGCGCGGGGGCAAAGTGCTCATCATTGACAGCGACCTCCGCAAGCCCGGAATTGCGAAAGGCCTGGGCCTTCAGGCGGCAAAGGGTCTCAGCGGGGTGATCACCGGCGCCTATCCTCTGGACGAAGCCCTGGTGTATGTGGAACCGCCGCTAAATCTTTGGGTGCTGACCTCGGGGCCCAATCCTCCCAACCCGGCCGAGTTGCTCTCCTCGCCCGCGATGGAAGATCTTCTGAAGGAATTAAAGAGCCGGTTCGACTATCTTGTGCTCGACTCGCCACCCTTGCTGGCCGTAACCGACGCGACGGTGCTCTCCGCTATAGTGGACGGGGTTGTTCTGGTGGTCGAGAGCGGAGTGACTCCGCGCAATGCGCTGATCCGTTCCTTCCGAATGCTGCACGACGCGGGCGGAAGAGTTCTGGGCACGGTCATCAACAAAATGGACCTTCGTCATGACGGGTATTACGGCTACAGCTACCGCCGATATTATGGCGCTTATCATAACGGCGAAGCCTCCGGGGCGGAGCCGGGGGATGAGAGCCTGGTCGATAAGATAAGCACAACCTTGAATCTGTAATCGAGAGCTTCTTCAGCGCTTCGAGACAGAAAAGTTTAACTCCCACATTGGCCATCAGGCGTCTTTTATCCATCTTCTCTTTTGAATTTCCTCTGCGCTCGCGCGGAGGTGCGGTGGTATTCCTTGTTGTCCTCATCGTGCCCGGCCTGCTGCTGGCTTTCCGGACCGTCGTGATCGCAGTCGCCGCAACGTTGGGCCAATCCTCAAATCCGCATAAAATTCGAACCGCCGCGGAGCTGGACCCGGTGAATCCGAAACTTCATTACAAACTGGGGCAGGCGGATTCCTATTCCATGGACCCGTCCGAAGTCCAGGAAGGGTTGGAACAACTGCGGCGGGCGACGGAGCTTGCTCCGACCCAGCCTGAATACTGGTCGGCGCTGGCGTCGGCGTGCGAGTCGGTGGGCGACACAGCCTGCGCAGACCGTGCCATGCGGCACACGTTATCCCTGGCGCCGACTACGCCGCGCTACCGATGGATTGCCGCCAACGATGAACTGGTCCACGGCAGCGCCGATGAAGCTCTGAATGAATTTCGAATATTGCTCGAGATGGATCCCTCCTATGCGCCGGAAACTTTCCGCCTTTGCCTGAAGTACGTTGGCGATCCCGGGAAAGTTTTTCAAACGGTCCTGGCAGACCGGAAAGATGTGCAGCTCAATTTCTCCTACATCAATTTTCTCGTGGCCCAGGGACAGGGCGCCGCGGCCTTTCCTATCTGGCAAGCCACCTTCGACTTGAACAAGACTTTCCCGCTCTCGCAGGCTTCACCTTATCTTGATTGGCTGGTCCGCGAGGGTCCGGGCCAGGAAGCTGCAAGCGCCTGGCAAGATCTGGAATCACACGGGATCATCCCGAGGCCTGCGGCGGATTCTGCCGGCAACCTGGTATACAACAGCGGATTTGAAGAACCACTTTTGAAGATGGGCTTCGACTGGCGCGTTCACGAGGAAGCCTACACAAGGGTGGGCCTTGACGGCGCGGGCGCCTACGCGGGGAAACGAAGCGCACGAATTGCATTCACCGTCAGCCGGAACGAAGATGCCGAGCCTTTGTATGAGATCGTTCCTGTCAGCCCCAGCCAGTCCTATCGGCTTCAGGCTTATGTGCGGTCGGAGGACATCTCGTCCGACTGCGGTCCGCGTGTTCGCGTGACTGACCCGGATTGTCCTCGCTGCCTGGATGTTTCAACAGACGGCACAGTGGGAACAACGGATTGGCATCCAGTGAC
>DASSJE010000282.1:0-5754 GCA_035691365.1 Terriglobia bacterium | reverse complement strand
GGCCGGGAAACTGAGCGCCATGTGGATGTTCATGTGGGTCAGACCCGTGACGATGACCCAGCCGGTGGTGACCAGCATGGTAATCCAAAGAACCAGCATCAGTTTGGCAACATCATGGATTTTACGGTAGAGCGAAAGCATCACAACGATGGCTGTCGATGCGGCGACCAGCTTGATTTCCCACGGATGGCGCGCCAGGCCCGTCCACAGGTAGCTCATGTACTGCGTCATGCCGACGGTGCCGGAAGCGATTTCGAGTGGCCCGAAGAAAAGGAACTCCCAGGCGAACAGCCAGGCCATCAACTTCCCCCACGTTTTCCGGTTGTAGCTGTCGCGGAGGAAAACGTAGGTGCCGCCGGAGCCGGGCAGCGCAGCGCCCAGTTCCGAAATCACCAGGCCGTCAGCAATGGCCAGAACTGCACCCGCAAACCACGCCAGCAATGCCTGCGGCCCGCCCATGGTCCCGAGGATGATGGGCACCGTGATAAAAGGTCCGATGCCGATCATGTTCGACATGTTGATGGAGGTCGCGTTCAGGATCCCGAGCCGGCGGTGGAGCTGAGGTTGCGGTGTTCCCGCGTTAATATCCTGGCCATTGTTGTGTTGCTCAGAGCTCATCAGCTTCACCGCCTGTGTCGGGAGATTGATTCCGTGGTCTGGGGCAGTCGCACCGCCCCGACAGCCTGCAGGGCAGCGCACTCCTGAAATGCTAAATGATTATCGGCTCGAATGGGAGACATTCTGGGACAGGCAACAACCGCCCCTGGAAAATGAAGGCCCATTTCTGCAAGTTTCAACTCGCTGCTACCTGGTTCCAGGTTCAACGTAACGCCTGTTCTCAAGCAGGTGGAACGCGGTTTTCGGCGGTCCCTGCACGGCGACTGTGGTCTCTTTTTCGGCCGGCAGGCCTTCCACGCCATTCACGGTCAACTTCACGTTGTAGTCGGCGGCCCTCGTGAAGGAGTGGCTCACCACGCGCCCGCTGTCGGTGGTGCCGTCACCGAAATCCCAGTGATAGGCAAGCGCCGGGACGCCGCTGGCCGCGACATCGGCCTGGAATTCGACAGCCTCGCCCGTCGCGGCCGACGATGGGGCCTTCAATGTAACCGAAGGCGCCGCCGCCGGTACAGACGTGTCGATGATCTTGACCAGCCGGACTGAATGGGGAGGCTGGTGCGCCAGGCTGATGGCTCCATTCTCGAGAGCGACGGGCGTGCCGCCACGGAGCGCGTCGTAAGCATCATAATGGCCACCTGGGTTAAGGCCGAGATCACTGAACTTCAGGGTGTGCGACCGCGGCGTCTCCGTCCAATTAAAAACCGCCAGCATCGACTGCCGCGCATCCTCTTTCAGGAAATATTCGCTGGGCATGCCGTCCTGCATGGAGAAACTCATCAGGTCGAGGGGAATGGCCGCCTGTCGCAACGCGACCATGCGGAGCAGGTTTTCATTTTCCAGAAGCGCCAGGCGGTTGGGCGTCGAAGCCAGCGTCGGCAGATCATCACCGACGTCGTACATGCCGCCTGCGACCGCGGCAAGCACGATCTGGACCTCAGCTTCGTTGAATGTGATGGGCTTCTTCTGGTTGTGCCAGGTCTGCTCCGGTTCCACTTCCGTCGAGACGCTGAAGGCGTCAGGGTCGCTGATGTAAAAATTGCGGTTCATGTAGAAACGCACGGCGATATTGGGATCGGCGTCCCGGCTGGCGTCGAAGGAGTGGCCCGTATCCGGGGCGATGCGGCCTTCATCCACCAGACCGACAGGCGCCAGCATGACACTTCCGTCTTTATCCAGCAGAACGTCATTGCCGACGGCCTCACGAATAATTTTGAGGCCGATGCGCTCGGCTTGCATGGCTGTGGTGTGCGGGCGATAGTAGTAGCCTTCAATGGCGGATGAATCCATGAAATCCAGTTTGATGTAACGGACGCCCCACTCGCGGGTGAGGACGCGGTAGGTTCTGATCAGGTAAGCCTGGGCTCCGGGATTCGTGGTGTCCAGCACGTAGAGCGGGTCAACGTGCCCGTGGACATACGTAATCAGGATCGGCTGCCCCTTGGCGTCGCGCACGAGCCAGTCCTTATGATGCTGGTAAACCCAGGCGCGATTGGATACCTCAAAGGGCGCCGTCCAGACAGCAAGGTGCAGGCCCATGTGAGTGATTTTGTACCCCAGGTTTTGCATCCCGTCCGGAAATTGGACTGCATTGGCAGTTGTATATTCGCCGCGCGCGTAATCGTAACCTTCGTCAATGTGGCAGAAATCGAAGCCAAGCTTCTTGAGATGACTTGCCAGCCATCTGGCGTTGGTGAGGATTTCACCTTGATTGATGCCGCCATAAAAAGCTGTCCAACTCCACCAGCCCATGGGAGGATGGCTCGAAACGCGCGCATGGTCAAACCGCCGCACAGCTTCGCCATAGGCTTCCAGTTGCGCGTGGTAATCGCCACCTGCGGCGAACATCACGGTTTCTGAACTTAATACTGCGCCGGGAGCGACGGGAAGGCTTAACTCAACACGCTGCGCGGGGGCGACGTGGTCCCGCATCATGGCTGCGTCAGTCGCGCCTGTGGAATCCACAGTGAACGAGCCAATGGTCGCAGCGCCCATGGGAGGCTTTTGGACTTTCAGGCGCAAAGTGGTCACAAAACGGTCTTCCGTGATGGCTGCAATCAGAAGACTCTGTTTGGTGCTGCGGTTGTAAATGAGGCCGTCGCGGAATCCCACATACATTCCATTGGGGGCCTGATCGAGGCCGCCAATGGGGATCGTGGGGTCTTCACTGACGCTTTCAAACAGAAATCGGTCCGCGCTTTCCGAGCCTCCCAGGTTGACTCGAGAATTGCCGAGAGCATCGACGTCGCGAATGGCCTCTACCGATACGGATTTTGAACCGTGGTTCGCAACCTCAACTTCCACCGTTCCGTAAGGAAGATCGGAGTATAAACGCAAAATGCAGATCAGATCGGGCGCCGACTTCAGCCCGCTGAAAGTAACGGTGGTTTGCTGGCCGGAGCCCAGCGCATCCTGAAAGCTCGCCTGCACCGACTGGTGGCGGGGATAGTCGCCCGAGCGTACCCAGCGGTGGTTGATCTCCGCGCCAACACCTGCCTCGAGCACGGGAGCCTGCGAGCCGGCGGCCGTGATCGCATAGGAACCGTCCTGTGGATTAATGGCTACGGTCAGGTCTGCATTGTGAAGCGATGCCGCCGCTGATGCTGCTGGAATTGTATATGTGAACAACAAAAATAGCGCAAACCCAAGAATGGGTACATCGATGGACTTCTTTGATGTCTTTTTCATGACGTTTTCTTGTCCTGGATTCGGATTATGGCAGCGAACAGGGGCCGTCCCTCCTCGACACGGGTAGCTGGATTGGCGGCCCTGTAAATTAATCGTTTGCCGGCGGCACAGGCCCGTGCATTACGATTGATGTTCGGGATGCGTGCAAGCGCCGGGGAACGAGGTGTTATATCGGTCTCCCTCGTACTTCAATTCCATGTCCAGCCCGATCTGAGACGAATAATATCCCCAAATCGTGAATCCCTTGATCAATTCGAAGGCCTTATGTCCCGTGGTGTCCGCATCGGCGTTCTTCGGATCAGCCAATGGTTCCAGAATAGAAATCTGCTGTTCCTGTGTGAGGCCGATAAACGGTTTGTTGTGGAGTGACAGGCTGTGGCCATCAAACCAGGAAACTGCTTCCAAAACCTCTTTCTGGCGTTCAGGAGTTTCGTCATTGTAATAAAGGTCGAAAAACCGATTGACCAGGGCAGCTTTAGCGCCGCCTGTATCCGTGGCCGGAATAATCAGATCTGTGAGAGCAATCAGCGTTTCATTCTGATGCTCGTCAAAGAACCGGGGCTTCCAGTTGGCATCGTCCCGGGGAGGCGCAGCGGCAGGCATGGCCCCGGCATCCATCATGGCACGGGCGGTTTCCGCCTGGCCCAGAATCGGAAGGGTGGTAAGCCCTCCGGCTCCCATCACGAGGGTCTTCAGCACACCACGCCTTCCCTGGTTGGCCTCATCATTATTTTTTTTCGCCATGATATAAATCTCCGTTTCTGTGGTTAGCCGGGGATGTCTTAACCAAGTTCTCCCCGCCGCATCTGTTCGGCAATGTAGTCGGCGGTCCTCATTGAGAGCGCCAGGATGGTGAGCGTCGGGTTCTTTTCCGACGAATTCAGAAAACAGGAGGCATCCGCTACGAACAGGTTCTTGATCTCGTGCGACTGGTTGAATTTGTTCAGATAGGACGTTTTCGGATCATTCCCCATGCGCGCCGTTCCCGCAGAATGAATACTATATCCGGGCGGGTAGGGTTCGGTCCGCTCACCGATGATTTCGATTCCCGCTTTCTTGAACATTTCGCGCTGGACGTCGTTAGCGTCCCGGGCCATGGCAAGATCGTTGTCTCCCCACTCTATGTTGAATTTGAGTGCCGGAATGCCCCAGATGTCTCGAACCACAGGGTCAATCTCAACGCGATTTTCAGCCCTTGGGATGATCTCGCCAAATGAACCCATGCTGATGACCGTCGCGTAATATTTCTTCACTTCCTCTTTGAATTGGGCTCCGAAGCCTGGAATTTTCCTGGCAAAGCCGGGAAATTCTCCGCTTCCCCCGCCGCCTTCAAACCCGTAGCCTCGCACAAAGTTCTTTTGCTTTTCTTTTAGGTTTCTAAAGCGGGGAATGTAGTACCCGCTGCCGTCCGGCTTGGCGCCACCTCCACGGTTTGGGTTCCCTTTGAGGCTTGGAATAAGGCCGGTGATGTCGCCGGCCATAATCTGCTCGCAGAAATATCTGCCCAGCACGCCACTTGAATTGCCCAGCCCGTCCGGGTGGTCCTCGTTCTTTGAATTCAGCAGAATCCGCGTGCTGTCAAGGGTCCCGGCGCCCATCACGATGACTTTGCCGTAAACCTCCTCAACCTGGCGGGTGATGCGGTCGATAAACACAACGCCTCGGGCGCGATTCTCATTGTCCGTCGTCACTTTCCAGACCACAGCATTCGTGCGTGTCGTCAGGTTGCCCGTCTTTTCCGCTATCGGCAGCAGAACGCCGACAGAGCTGAAGGACGCTGCAACGTTGCAAACGCGGCCGCAATCCCCACAATAATGGCAGGGCGCCCGCCCATGAAATCCGGGCTTGGTTACTGTGGCGGAACGCGTGTGGATGACGCGCCACTCGGAATTGTTCCGCTCGTTTCTTCCTTTGAAAACGGCCTCGGCGCAGGTGAAGGGGACAGCCGGAAGGTAATGACTGTCCGGATTGTTTTCCAAATGGTCCGGATGCCCGCAGACGCCAATCCAGTCTTCAACCTTGCTATAGTAGGGTTCAACGTCTTCGTAAGAGATGGGCCAATCCGTACCCACACCGTCGTGACTGGCTGCTTTGAAATCACGCGGGCTGAAGCGCAAAGAGACAAGCCCCCAATGGAGTGTCTTGCCGCCCACGGCCTGTGCCCGCACCCACACAAACTTTTTACCGGTATAAGGGTTCTCAAGCTCGTTGACAAAATGTTTCTTGCTCCAGGCGTTCGCCACGTAAGTGTACTTGCCCGTTTCGGAAGGCGGTATGGAACCTCGAAACGGGAACTCATAAGGTTTCATATGGTGATTAAAATCCGTGGCGATATTAAACTTTGGGCCCCGCTCCAGCATGAGAACCTTAAGGCCTTTCAGGCATAATTGCGTTGCCGCCATGCCGCCGGCAGCTCCTGATCCAATAACTACCGCATCGTAAACTTTGGCC
>DASSJE010000281.1:0-8671 GCA_035691365.1 Terriglobia bacterium | reverse complement strand
GGGAATTCGCAGTTGGCTGCCAAATGACGAGGTACGCTCCCAGGCCGGCGCGCTGGGCCCACCGCATTGCCTGCTGCGTGTCAGCCTCGCGAGCTTTAAGCCGCAGAGCCGCAAGATCGATGCCCCAACACAGAACCACGTCAGTAAAACCGAGGTTGTGCATGGTGACAAAGTCACCCTGCCAATCTGCCTTTGGGGCCGAATTCAACCAATACCACGCGCTGAGCCGCACACGAGCAGGCTGGGCAAGAGCAATGGTGCTGCAGAATAGCGTTAGAAACAACAGTCGCGTCACTTTCCCCATCGAATCCCCCTTTGCTGTGGGGAGCATAGTCATAGTCAACAGCAAATTCAACACCCAACGCACAAAGCATTCCCCAAAGTGTTCAGATTACTGGACAGCTTGCTTGTATGAACCGGCAGGCTTCCGTGCCAAGAGAACAGATTGTGTTATACTCCGCCGCCAGATCAAGCTCAATGGCAAGAAGTGGGAAGAATTTCACATTGAAGCGACCTCGCCGTCGGGAAATAGGGGAAGGGTATCAGTGATGCAAAACTACTGGGGAGCGCATTTGCCCCTACTTGCCCTCAAAGAGATGGGGCTTATGGCAAACACATCAGTAAAATGGGCCCATCAAGGCGGGACTTACTGTGAAGCTTCCATTCGGCCAGAACTACCACGAGCAGGAGGTAGCAAACATATGAGGGGCACATTTAACGCCTTTTCTCGCTTGGTGATGTGGGCCGTGTTGTTAATGGTCTTTCCCAAGCTATCGGCGGGACAGGCTCCATCAGCGACTTTAAAGGTGTGGATTTCATGGGGGCATAATGTTACAAATTCTCGCGACTATTACATCAAGTTGACGCCCGGCGACGGAGCAAGGATCGGGAACGTTCAGGGATCTTCTCTGGAAGCCGGCGAAGGATTGCACAATGGCACGTGGCAAACTCGTGCCGGTGGAGGGGACATTGACGGCCTGAGCTTTGATCTCCATTACCCGCAGCAACCTCCGCCACGCCTGCAGAACCTGGGCGATGTTGTCTGGGCCGCCCTTTTGGCCCACAGCAATGCTGACACAACCCGACGCCTGATGCAGGATGCGACTTTCTGGATTGACCCGCCGAAGGTTACCGTCCAGTTGAACCAGCAAGGAACCCGAGGGTTCACCGTGACTGTCGAGCAACTGCTGGAGCACAAAGCGCTCTGGTTTCCGTCGCTCGGAATCTACATTACCCAAGGGGACCATCCCGTTTCTTTTGCAGAGTACCAGAAAGATTTGGAACCCTGGAAAGGCAAGTCCATCCTGCATAAAGTGAACTCTGGGCCTGATTCCACTTACGCCGAGTACACATCACGATGGGCAGATA
Source organism: Terriglobia bacterium (assembly GCA_035691365.1). Classification (GTDB taxonomy): domain Bacteria; phylum Acidobacteriota; class Terriglobia; order UBA7540; family UBA7540; genus SCRD01. The sequence continues at coordinate 7,303 of DASSJE010000281.1, read as the reverse complement.
CAGGGAATCCTGATTACAAGCATCCAGACAGCGTCCCACCCGGGCATATCGTTTGTCTCACCTGGGACAGCGCCATCCCCAAATTTGGAATTGATCGCTGGGCGGGTGTTCGAAATGACTACGGCAACCCTGACCATTTTCAGTTCTCTTATGCCTTCGAGAACATTGGCGCAGACCTCACAAAATACTGGAAAGGCCAGAGTCTCGACAATGGCCTGCCCGTTATCACCACAAAGTTTGAGAAGGGCGGAGTCCAATACTCCATCGAACAATTCGCCTACCCGCTCGATGGCCCGCCAGCCGGGCGTCGCGGGAATATCCCCATGGTTCTGCTGCAGAAAGTCAATGTGAAGAACCTTGAGGCCAGCCCCAAGAGTATTTCAGTCGCCATGTTCCACGAAAGAGAGATCAGTCCCGATTACGCAAATCAGGGCATTATTGCCAGGACCGAAGGCAATGCGACGATATTCGAGGACGCAGGCTATCACCAGGCGCTGTTCAGCATACAGGGCGATTCATCGCACTTGGAATGGTCTGGGCGTCGTGAAGGCCGCGGCAGGATGAAAGGAATTGAGGTAATCGATTTTCTCGACCTGCCGGCGAAGGGATCGGAATCGTTTGTGGTCAAGCTGGCGTCCCCTATGTTGGATGCCAACCAACTCGATGCTCTGCTGAAACTGGATTACGAAGCGGCGCGTTCCAGGACGCTCAGCTTCTGGTCGAATTACGTTGCACAAGGCGCGCAATTCCAGGTGCCGGAGAAGGTTGTGAATGAGCTGTTCAAGCAATCTCTATGGCGCGCCTTGATGCTCCCGCGACGCCACGGAGGAAACGGCAACGACGTCCAGATCGATTTGCCCTATTCCAACTTTGCATATCAGCAGACAGGCACACCGTGGCCGGTGAACCAGGCGGTTTACATTGACTATATGCTTTACGACCAGCGGGGCTATCACTCGATTTCGACTGAGGAACTGCTGGCCATGTACCGCAATAATCAGGAGGCCGATGGCCACGTCAACGGCAATGCCAGTTGGGGATCTTACACTCCTGGGATGCTTTATGCGGTGGCGCAAAATTACCTGCTGTCACACGACCGCCATGCGCTTGATCAACTTCTCCCTTACACACTGAAGTCTCTTAACTGGTGCCTGAATGAGATGCGCCTTGCCGACGCTCGTTCAGGCCCATCACATGGTCTCTTCCTTGCGCCTCTGAACGATGGCACGGGAAACGGTGTTTGGGCGTTCAACCAGGCGTACATGTACGCCGGGCTTGAAGCTTTTGGAATGGTACTCCGTGAAACCGGAAATCCCCACGCGCAAGAGGCCCTTGACGCGGCCCGCAAAATCCACCAGGCCATCGAACAGGAGTTTGGCCGTGCCACAATGCTTTCGCCCGTTGTCCAATTGAGGAATCATACCTGGGTCCCCTTTGTGCCCAACAACGCCCTTGTGCCCCGTCGGAATCTTGATGAGTGGTACCCGGCTGATGTCGACACTGGTGTTATCCATTTACTCCGCCTGGGAGCCCTTCCTGCAGATGGGGAACTCGCCGATTACATGCTGGACGATCAGGAAGACAATCTTTTCTACCAAGGCTGGGGGATGGATAATGAGCCGGTCTACATGCCGCAGGCCACTGCGTACCTGTTGCGCGACGATCCTAAAGCTGTTATCCGAGATTTCTACAGCAACCTGGCCAGTGCCTTCAGCCACACAGTTCTGGAACCGCTGGAGCACCGCTGGGCGCACCAGCAATATTATGGGCCGCCGAGCACCGATGGCTCATGGTTCAATCTGTACCGGCATATGCTCATCGATGACTTGCAGAAGGGAACCTTGTTCCTGGGCCAGGCAACTCCCAGAAAGTGGCTAGAGGACGGAGACACAATCAAGGTAAGCAAAGCACCAACATATTTTGGCACGCTTTCATACACTATCCGAAGCCAAATGGATTTGGGCAGGATCACGGCATCCGTTGACCTGGAAAACGGGAAACCGCCTGAGAGCCTTCTGGTCCGTTTTCGCGATCCGCAGGCGAAGCCCATGCGCTCGGTGACGGTGAATGGACAAGAATGGACAGACTTCAACGCGGCGAAGGAATGGGTCCGGATCAAGAATCCTTCTGAAAAACATTACGAGATTGTCGCCAGTTACTGAAGAAAAGCGCTCAACCGAAACGGGGTGGTTTTGGCTTCACGAGAGCTTCCCCATTCCTGTCATTGCTCGGCTTCGATTTCCACCCAATACACATTATAGGGATGAAGATCGACACTCAGCAGGTGCGGGGCTTGAAGATCGATCGGTTCGTTAGAAATCTGCTCCAGATTGTTTACAGGGACAGAAGGATTGAGCCGCACCAGCCTGACACGGCCTTTCGACGCCGGGCTCAAGTCTACTGTGGCTGTTGAGGTTCCTGGATTCTTTTTATCTTGCGGGAAACTCCAAAAGACGAGATTAATCCAGGGGCCGCTCCTTGAGGCAATCGCCCCGATGCCGGGCTTTGTTCCTGTGACTTGCAACCGCTCACCGCGCATCAGGCTGAGCAACTTGAAAGCAAAATAGGCTGGGCGGACGCGCCCCTGCTGGTCGAACAGCCCATCGTACTGAGGCATTGTGTTCCACCAGTGCGCCATAAATTCCGTTCCTTGAGGCGACATGAATGGAGCGAAGAGTTTGGGGTCAACGTAGTAGTCCCGGATGTGATAGTACGCAGAGCGCGACAAGCCCTCCTTCAGGAAATCGTCTGTGGTTTGAAGCAGGAACGCCGGCTGGAAGTAAGGATTGAGGTCAGGATTCGAAAGAGACATATTCCACTCATCAATAACCATCTCCACTTGGTTCAGCCGAGGGTACCTGGCGAGCTCATTCTTGAACATGCGGATCGATTTCACATAAACGTCTGGATGGCTGTTGTAAATGTGCCAGGAGAAAAATGAAAGCGGCGCTTTGCCTTGCCCACAAAAATTGATCAGCGCAGTGCCTATCGGGCTGTGATAGTTGGCAAGCGCAGGGCCGCCCACCCTGGCCTGTGGGTCGGCACGAAGGATTGCATCAGCAGTGTGTTTGTAAAACTGCGTATATTCGTCGGGCGTAAATTTGTACGGTGATCCTCCGCTTTCACCGATATCGACTTCGTTGCCCACTTCCCAGTATTGGATCCCATATTTTTTCTCGACGTTGCAATGCCTCACCAGATGTTCTATCAACTGTTCCCACTCGGGGTAGCTGTTCGGTTGAACAATTTTGTCATAAACCTTTGGAAAAAGCACTTTGGGTTTGAAGCAGAGACACATGAGCGGCTTGGCGCCGGTGGCCAGGATCGTCTCGATAGATTTATCCAGGGTTGTCCAGTGATATTTCCCGCGTGCAGGGTACAGGTTGAAATATTCCTGTACGAAAAGCCGGATCGTCTGCGGATGGAGTTGACGCACCTGGTCCGCCTCACTGTCGAACATCGGCTGGTCAGAAAGGCCTCCTTGGCCAAGGGCGTAGCGTGTCAGGTCAATCGGACCCATGGAATGCGAGACGTCAACCGTCAGGGCGGCTGACCCGGAATCAGAATGCGGCGATTGCGTACACCCAGAAAACGCCAACATCGTTGCAAACAGCAGAGTAATGTATATTCTACCTTGCCCCCGTGTGGCGACCTGACTGTTTCGCTGGTCGTTCGATAGAGTTTCCCGGTCGTGCCTTGTCACTCGATAATTGGTCCGCATCATTGAGAACCTCGTTTTGTAATCACCGGAGGTAACATACTTCGGTGCAGCCTGCTTTGTATCGCTTTCGGGAACACCAGATGCCCGTACCGCAGGAAATCAACTTGATCGTCCTTATCCTTCCGCCCCGTGTCAAGCTGCAAGTGGAAAACTTTCAACGACGTGTCCAAATATATGAACCTATTAGGACGCTATCACGTCCAGCATTCTGTATGTGTACGATGTAACGAAGCTCCATTGCGCTTGACAGTGCCCACCGCTAAGGTGACAATCAGTCCCGCAAACAAGATCTGGGGATGTAAATGAACTGGAGCTATTTTTTCATGATCGCGGCACTGGTGTGCTACGGCATGCTGGGTGTGTTCGCGAAAATCGCCGACAATCGGGGATGCCGTCCTCGATCTCTCTACTTGCTATTGTTTTTCTGGGCATGCCTGTTTGTTTGCGTATTTGTGGTCATTGCTGAGCATGCCAGATTTGAGGTTCCGGTCAAAGTTTATTGGATTGCACTCCCCTTCGGAATGATTGCGGCCATCGCCGGCCTGGCATTTCAGACAGGCATCCACTACGGGAAAATCTCGACGAGCTGGCTCATCATCAATCTTTCGGCTATTGTTCCGGCCGTTTGTTCGATTGCCATTTATCATGAGCGTTTAACCTCGAAGATTGTTGTTGTGCTCTTGTTAACGGGGCTTTCGATCTATCTTTTGTGGCAGGACAAAAAAGCTGAAGAGCGGATGGAGAAACAAGCCGCACCCCAGAACCAGGTGAAACTTGGCCACTGATTCTCGAAGGCGTTGGATTCAGTTAATGCTGATTGCATTCCTGTTTAATGGCATGGGCCCTTTTGGATTGAAGGTCCTTTCGGCCAATAACCTGTCGGGTGCCTATCATTACCAGTTCATTGCAGCGTTCTATTTTTGCGGTTTCCTGCTGGTCGTTCCCGTTGTCATCGCGGCAAGGATTATGCCGACCCGAAAAGAAATCTTGATTGCAGCCACCATGGGTGCCTGCAGCTTCGGCGGTTTGCTTTTTACGGCCTTCGCACTCGAGCGTGGAGCACCGGGAGAAATCGTCTTTCCGATTACAACCGGAGGCAGTTTAATTGTTGTAGCTATCGCCGGGATATTACTTTTCAAAGAAAAAGTTGCATGGCAAGGCGCGGTCGGCATACTGATCGGCATCCTGGCCCTTGTTCTTCTTTCCACAGCCTAGCGCCAGATAGAGAGGTCCCCGCCTCTGCCGGAGGATACTTGCCGGCCTCAACAACTTTCTCTTCTCCCGAATCATCCGTCTTCCATTGGCACACATATATCCACAAATCCTTGACCTCATAGCCGCCGCGGGAATATTCCTTCCGGGTTGGAATGTGTCCACAATCCGCATTCGCGTCCCCGAGAGGGCCACGTTGTTGCATAAGGGCCCGAAGATGTGTACGTTGCGGAGTGCAGAACGTCATGTCGACGGATGCCTAACCGGATGGCCGCATCTTCGCAAACAGCCGCAATGTGCCAGTTGGCAAACCGCGGCAGGCCTATTGGCACAACGGCCCCTAGGCCGGTCCCATCAGGCAATGCCACCGACCGCTAGAGTGACCACTTGCCTTCGCTTTGTCGGTCCTTAGCTTTTGTACGAAATTCTGCCATTCGAAATCCAAGAAGAAGCAGGAGTTACAATCGGGCTTTGTATCCGCCGGCGCCAGGGCATCAACGGCTCTATCAGGTTTGACCGGACATTTGTTACAATCGATTCTCTCCTTTAGAATGTTCCTTGATTTTTCAAATATTTCAAAGCCCGATGACAGCAGGAGCGCGTGCCATTCTGCCCGAAAATGCGTATTCTGTTATTTTCTTACAGGAAGAACGACCTTATCACTCCGAGGATTTTTGCCTTTACAATAACATGAGGAATTGTGTATATAAGGGACATTCAGTGCAACAATGGCGGCACGAAACTACATCGCGGCGATCGAACGAACGTTAAAAGTGGTGGAGGCCTTTAGCGGGCAACGCGAAATTTCACTGGGCGAACTGGCGTCGCGGACGCGAATGATCAAAAGTTCCGTCTTCCGCATCCTGTACACCCTTTGCCAGCTTGGTTACGCAGAGAAAGATACGCAGGGACGCTACTCCTTAACGTCCCGGTGGGAGAACCTGTGTCTTGGCGCCCAACCCACGCGTGAACTGATCAGGCTTTCGTCTCCGCTGATGACCGTGCTGCTGAATCGTTTTAATGAAACCGTAAATCTCGGGGTGATTGACGGCGGGGACGTCTTGTATATCCATGTGCTGGAAAGCCCTCATGCTTTTCGCCTAGCTGCCCATGCCGGAATGCGAAGCCCACTATACTCCACTGCCCTTGGAAAGTGCCTGCTTTCCCGCATGTCTGAGGAACAAGTCGATGCCATCCTGAAAAAATATCCCATCCACTATCTAACGGACCACACGGTCCGCGACGGGGCAGCTTTCAAGCGCGAATTAAGCCGTGCTCGGGAACAGGGATATGCCGTTGATAACGGTGAAGATTCCTCAGGGGCGCGGTGTATTGCGGCTCCGATATTTAATCCCGCAGGAGAAGTGGTCGCGGCGATCAGCATTTCAGGGCCGGCCGGCCGCGTGAATCACAAATGCGACCGCGAAATGTCCAAGTCGTTGATGGATACCTGCCGGAGTATCTCAACCACGCTCAAATATGCGCCCATGCCCAGCAGTCCAAGCGCGTCGGGGGGACGTTAGCGTGGGTCTCGCATTGCTGGGGGGTGCTCCTGTCCGGTCCAGGCCCTTCCCAAGCTGGCCTCAATACGGGACCCCGGAGGAGGAAGCTGTTGTCGCCGTTCTTCGCAGCGGCTCCTGGGGTGGATACAGCACCAAAGTCGAAGAGTTTGAAAAGGCGTTTGCTGCTCTGCATCGCGTACCTTACGCTATCTCCTGCGTCAATGGGACAATCGCTCTGGAGGTTGCGCTTCGGTCTCTAGGCATTCAGTGCGGTGATCAGGTCATCGTCTCAGCCATTACATTCATCGCCACCGCAACGAGTGTCATGTTATGCCACGGCGTGCCGGTGTTCGCCGATATTGATCCAGTCACGCTGAATCTCTCGCCGGAATCTGTGCGGGCAGCCATCACGCCCCGTACCAAAGCGATCATTCCCGTCCATTTTGGTGGACAGCCGGCGGACATGGATGCGTTACACGAGATCACTGATCATCACGGGCTGGCAATCATCGAAGATGCAGCGCACGCGCAGGGTGCCCAGTGGCGGGGAATCCCCGTGGGGAATTTCGGCGACCTTGCGACGTTCAGCTTTCAGGCCTTCAAGTTGATGACGTCGGGCGAAGGCGGCATCATTCTGACCCGGTCCCGGACGCTCGCAGAAAAGTGCTGGTCCTATTGCAATCATGGCCGGCACGCCTCAGGCGGCTGGTTTGAACACTTTTCCCTTGGCACCAATTACCGCATGACAGGTTTGCAGGCAGCTGTGCTCTGCGAACAATTGGCCAGATTGCCGGAACAGACTCACATTCGCCAGGCGAATGTTGCCCGGCTGAGAAGATTTCTCGAACCCATCAAGGGATTGGAACTG
>DASSJE010000280.1:0-5572 GCA_035691365.1 Terriglobia bacterium | reverse complement strand
TTTGCTGTGTTCCAGGTCATACCTCGGTGTGATAAAACCGACATCCCAACGCTTCGCTTTGCCCGCGTGAATAGAGTAGAATCAGTTGCATTTGCGAGGCTGGGGCCGGCCTTGGGAGCCCAAGGTTATCCTGGTGGAAGTACGCCCGGTTGGAGGCTTCCGGCCGGCGCGGCCCCGGCAACACGGAGATTCCAGTCCCCGTGAAATCGAAGGAGAGAAATTCTATATTATTGAAAAGATGGAGATTACAGCCAACCTGCCGGGCAAAGGCCTGGCCCGGATTGAAATACACAAAAAGCGAATCGTCATGGTCCAAATCCTGGGGCCGGAGGTTGCTGAAAAACCTTACGTCAGCCCGGGGCTGATCGATATCCAGTTGAACGGCTTTGCGGGGATCGACTTTTGCGATGCAAGCCTTGACCCACGGCGGGTGGGCAGCATCCTCCCCGCGCTCTGGAAAACGGGCGTAACAACTTTCTGTCCCACGGTGATCACCAACACGCAGGAAGGTCTGCTGCAATGCTTCCGGGCGCTGGAAGCGGCACGCCGCATCGAGCCCCGTTTTGCTGAGTGCGCTCCCTGTTACCACCTGGAGGGGCCGTACATTTCTCCCGGAGGCTCGCGCGGCGCCCATAACCCCAGAGTGATGCGGCCACCCGACTGGAAGGAATTCATGGAACTGCAGGAGGCGGCGGGCGGGAGGATTGGAATCGTGACGCTGGCTCCGGAACTGCCGGGCGCGCTCGATTTCATCCGCCGGGCGCGCGACGCCGGAGTGGTGGTCTCAATGGGCCACACGGACGCCACTCCTACGCAGATCCACCAGGGCGCCGAAGCAGGAGCGCAGTTGAACACCCACCTCGGGAACGGCTGCCCGCAGCTCATTGACCGGCACCAGACGCCGATCTGGGCGCAGCTTGCCTTGCGCCAACTGGCAGCCAGTTTGATTTGCGACGGGTTCCATCTGCCTCGCGACCTGGTGCAGGTGATCCATCGAATGAAGGGAATCGACGGCTGCGTGCTGATCACGGACGCAGTCCATGTGGCGGGACTCGCGCCAGGCCGCTATAAGCTGGTGGGTCTGGACATCGAGCTTCTCCCCACGGGCCAGGTGGTGATGGCGGACCGGCACAGCATGGCAGGCTCGGCAGTCAGCATGAATCGCACTGTAAAAGTTTTTATGGATTACGCCGGAGTGAGCCTGGAAGAAGCGGTGCAGGCGGCCACGGCCAATCCGTCGCGGCTGCTCGACCGCTTTAAAACTTGCGGCAAGGTGAGCGAAGGCGCGCCGGCCAATCTAGTCCTGTTCCGCGTGGGAGATGACAAGCTGGAAATTGAAAAGCTGATTTTGGGGGGCGAGGGGGTCTATGCGTCCGCGGAGTGTTAAAGCCCACATCCTGCGCGATTACAAGCTGGAGGGCTGGGAAAAGGAGATTGCCGGACAGTGGAGTTACAGGGAACTGGCGTCGCATGCGGAATGGTTCAAGGGCTGGATCAGCTTTGATGCGGTGACGTGGAACCCCTTCGACCGGCGGCTTTATTGCGGGCTTAACTCCCTGGATGGCGACCTGCTTTACCGTTTCGACCCCGGCGCGCAGACGTTTGAATCCATGAACACCGGGCAGTGGGCGGACCCGTTCGATGTGAAGATCCATCGGACCCTGCTGCTGAATCCCCATGACCAGTGTTTTTATTTTGCTACCTCGCTTTTACATGACCTTGACCAGCAGCACGAAGCGAAGGGCGGCAAACTGGTCAGGTTCGATCCGCGGAGCGGGGCTTTCCAGCAGCTTGGCGTGCCCGCAAAACACCTCTACATCCAGTCCATTGCTGCGGATTGGAAGCGTGAAATTATTTATGCCTTCACTTATCCCGCCGAAGCGGTTTACCGGGTAAACCTGGCAACCGGAAAGTCGAGCCTGGTGGCTTACCTGACCAATGCCACGATGTTTGTGCAGCCGCACAACGCTATTGTCGATAAAGAAGGGTGGCTGTGGGCCACCTGCGCCGAGACCCGCGCATGGGACGAAACCGTTGGGTGGGAACCGGTGCGGCTGTTCAAGTATCACCCGGAGGGCGACCTGTACGTCTGGTTTGATTACGGCCTTCCCCGGAAGTCCGCCCGGGAGCAGTTGCTCGCCGACCCTCCGGTCCCGGAAGGAGTTGCCGGCGCGCTTGCCGAAACACGGCACAGGAATGACTTTGGTTTTTGTGATTCCATGGCCTACGACGGCGAGCGCACCATTTACGCGGGTACGGTCGCGGGCGTGCTGGCCCGCATCGATACCGGTAGCGGCAAGGTGGAAAAAGTGGCAAACGTTACGGCCACGGGACGGCTTCCGGCGCTGGCGCTCAAAGACGGTGTTCTTTACGGCGCGGGCGGTATGAACGGACACACGCAGTTGGTTCGATGGGATACGCGGACGGACAGGATCGAAGGGTATACAGACTTGAGTGATCCAGCCCGGAACGAGCGCCCTGCACGGGTACACGATCTGGCGATTGACGATGAACATCGGCTTTACCTTGGCGAAAATGACAACCACCGGCGGTCGAGTTACTTGTGGGAAGTGCAGCTCTGAAGCGAATTCGAACCGGGGCAGGGAACCCGGCTCAAATCAAAATCCATGAAACCAAGGGTTTGCGGATGCATCCTACATAATGTTGCCCTGCGCGCATCCTGGGAGTTTGAGGTCGTTTGGAGGCCCGGGAGAAGGTGATGGTAGGGCTTGTATCTTTATAGTCCAGCCAGTGGGCCTGAGAAGTTTCTTAACAGAAAGAGTGGAACCCCGTGCCGAAAGTCGCTTTGGAGGGTATACTCTCTGAATATGTCGAACTTGGTATTTACTGGCTTGAAAGCCTCATTAATTAGCATAAAATAGCAATTTGGTCTTTTTTGTGTGCGGGTAGGTAGCCGAAAGCGCCTTCGGAATAGATTCTAACGTTAAGTGAGGAAAGGAAATCTCGATGGCAGAAGTTGAAAATCTGGAGCGTACTGCGAGCGCTTCCATGCCGGTTCGCGTGGATGTTCAATTGCACGATCTGTTGATGAAGTCTGGAACCAGGACAGCAACTCCACCTCTGAAGCCGAAGCCAGCCGGCCCGGATTCACCGGCTCTGACGCTGCCGGAACCCGTTTATCCGCAGAATCCGCTTCCCGAGGGCGTGGACTACACCGAGAAGCAGTATCACAAGATCAACACCATGCGCGCGCTGAAGTGCTGGGCGCTGCCTTTTGTGAAGTCCCGGTTCAAGCCTTCCGAACTGCGGCCGATCATTGCCTACCTCTTCACGGAGTTCAAGTGCAACGTCGACTGCCACTACTGTTGGAGCTACAACAACGACGTGAAGGGCATGACCGAGGATGTCGCCCGCCGGTCGATTGACTGGCTCGATGATACGGGCTGCCGCGTGCTGGCGCTGATGGGCGGCGAGCCGCTCCTGCGGCCGGGTTTTGTCCATAAGGTGGTTTATTACGCCGCCAAGAAGAACTTTTACGTTTATCTTCCCACTAACGGACGGCTGATGCGCCCGGAAGTGATTGACCGCATCGCTGATGCTGGAGTCGGAATCGTCAACCTGGCCATCGACTGCGTGGAAGAAAAGCCCGGCCTGCCCAAGGCGCTGAACCGCATCCGGCCCTACTTTGATTACCTGATCAAACGCCAGCGGCATTACGGCTATACGGTGATGATGAACATCAACATCACCCACATCAATCAGGACGACGTGAAGGAACTGACGGAGATCGCGCGCGCGAACGGCATCGCTACCGATTACCATCTGAACGAGGCGCCGATGCTCGAGCAGGAGCACTTCAAGCACCTGGACGACAACACCACCTACCTGACGCCGGACGACTTTCCGAAGGTGGAAGCGCTGCTCGATTACCTGATCGGCAAGAGCCGCCATGGATACAAGATGGCCAACCCCCAGACGCACATGCACGACATGAAAAAGCTGATGCGCGGCAAGGTGAAACCCTGGCCGTGCCGGGCGGGACAGAACAACCTGATCATCCGTCCCGAAGGCACGCTGGCGCCGTGTTTCCCCATGTATTCCGCCACCTACGACTGGGGCACCGTGGGGAACCACAAATTTGACAATCACCAGCTCGACGAAATGAAAAAAACCTGTTCGACGACGTGCCTCTCCACCTGCAATTACATCCTCTCGCACTGCTACGACAGCTCGAGGGTGATCCGCTGGGGCCTGAAACAGGCCTTCCGCGGCTTTAAGGGAGTAAGCGGCCACTTCGACGATTAGGGCTGCGGCCAGAGCCTCCGAAGACCGAGTTCAAGCTGCGGAACAGTGTCAAACCAGAATAGATTCAAAAAGGGAGGGCCGGTTGATTTTTTAGCCGGCCCTTTTTTTCGTCTCGTGCATCTATAAACTTTAAAGGAGGAGAAAAAATGGAACCGAGACTTAATCCCACAAAAGTAGCGCCTGCCGCATACAGAGCCATGGCGGCGCTGGAAAGTTATGTAAAGCACTCATCGAACCTGGAGAAACCGCTGCTGGAACTGGTAAGAATGCGGGCATCCCAGATCAACGGCTGCGCCTATTGCCTGGATATGCACAGCAAGGACGCGAGGGCTGCCGGCGAGACCGAGCAGAGGCTGTACACGCTGGACGCCTGGCGGGAAACGCCATTCTTTACCGATCGCGAGCGCGCCGCCCTGGCCTGGACTGAAGCTATCACCCTGATCGCTTCAAGCCATGCCGAGGACGAGGTCTATGAGGAAGCGCGAAAGCAATTCTCGGAAGAAGAACTCGTGAACCTGACGCTTGCCATCGTGACCATCAATGGTTGGAACCGATTGTCTGTCGGATTCCGGGCTGTTCCGGGCAATTACCAGCCGGCGAATGCGAAAAAGGCGGGGGAACAGTAACTCAGCCCTAGGGGGCAAGGGCAGGATCTGAAGGCATTCAGAATGCCTTGCTACTAAACCTGGGACAGGCGCCAGATGAGCAACGACCACCTGAAAATCACGTTGGTGGGAGGGCCAACCGCGTTGCTGGAAACATCAGGCTTGCGGTTGTTGACGGACCCGACCTTCGACCCGGCTGGCGGGGAATATGCAATCGGGCCGGTCACACTGAGGAAGTTATCCGGCCCGGCGCTTGGTCCCGAAGCGATTGGGCACATTGATGCGGTGCTGCTCAGCCATGACCAGCATTTTGACAACCTTGACCGCGCTGGCCGTGCCATGCTGGCCCAGGCGGGCTGCATTTTGACTACACCATCCGGCAGCCAGCGGCTCGAACCTCATGCCACTGGGCTCACGCCCTGGGAGTCGGCGGTGCTTTCTGCTCCCGGCGGCCGGAAGTTGCGGATCACAGCGACACCCGCCCGGCACGGGCCGCCCGGGATCGAGCCCTTCAGTGGAGAGGTCATCGGTTTTGTGCTTGCTTTTGACGACCAGTCCGGCGACGCAATTTATTTCTCCGGAGACACAGTTTGGTTTGAAGGTGTCGCAGAAGTTGCGCGGCGTTTTAAGGTCAGGACGGTCGTTCTCACCACGGGTGCGGCCAGAGTGGCGGCTCGGGGGCCGGACCCGTTGACTATGAC
>DASSJE010000279.1:0-16814 GCA_035691365.1 Terriglobia bacterium | reverse complement strand
GATGACAGGTTCAATGGCGCCCGTAGGCGGGTAATTCAAAGCGCGGGACTCGAGCCCCTTGATCGGGTTCGCGAGATTGTCAGGCGGCGATTCGCCCAGCAGTCGATAGACATTGCTCAGATGGGTGCGGTAAAGGCGGTCAAACTCCTCGTCGTGTCCGCTGGAATGCTCCGGGCCATACCACCAGCACCAGTCGCTGCCTTCGCTGATCCAGACCTCGCGCTGCGCACGTTCGCGGTTTGTGCCGCTGACATTGGCGCGCCCCTGATTTTCCTGAAAGAAATCGCGGGCTTCGGCCAGCAGGTCCCAGGCGCGGTTGTCCTCCTCGGCGCCGATCCACACGTCGAAATTTGAGTTGATCCAGGACCCAGGGACGACATGGGATAGACTTCCCTGCTCGCAAAGTTCCATCGCTTCTCTGGCAGTAACAGCCTTCAAATCAGGGTCTTCTACAACTTTTTTATAAAAGCACTTTAAGAATTCCCGCCCGTTGTTGGGGAAATACTCCCAGGCGTTTTCGCCATCCAGAATGATGGAGATGACCTTGGGTCCGTCGCCTGCTGAACGTGCCGCCGTGTGGATACGCTGGTGAAGATGATGCGCCGCGGCTTGCGCAGGCATGTTGGCGTATACAAATCCGATCAGGTCCGAAAGGTAGTGGTCACGGAAGAATATCGAGATCTGCCGGCCGTCGCTGTTGAAACGATAAGGCCTGTAAAGCTCCCGCGCGCCTTCGAGCGCGCCGTCAGCGTGCCGGTTGAATGTTGCCGGAAGCGAGCGCCCGAGCACGCCTTCATCGGTTGCTGTCCAGGCAAAACCTGCCTGAGCGGCCAGCCGCAAGACTTCATCGGAAACACTCCCTTCGCTTGGCCACAAACCTGCCGGCCGGCGGCCAAAGACTTCTTCGTGCAACCGGACGGCGGCATTCAATTGCTCCAGGGCGTCCTCCGGGTGGCGGTAGGCGCGGCGCGGAAGGCAAACCCCCGGGTGCGACTCTGCGGCAATGTTGGAATCACACAGCAGGGGCAGAATGGGATGATAAAAGGGCGAGGTGGAGAGCTCGACTTGGCCGCGCTCCGAGGCGCTTCGATATTCTTCAAGCGTCACATTAAATATTTCAATCTCCTTCTTGCGCACAAGGCGCTTATCCTCTTCCGTGTATCCGCGTTGCTTCCGTACCAGGCTGCGAACTGCCTCGTCCGAAGCAAGATAAATCTCGTCAAACCAGGCGAGTTGTGACAGGACCTGGACATCAAGAAAATCCCGTACCGTCCAGAAACGCGCCACGTCTGCGGGACTCCCTGAATGGAACCTGTCATAAAGCTCGCGCATCCGCGGGAACCGGTCCACCTGGTGTTTGAGATTCATCTGAAACGAAAACGCCACCAGGTTCTCACGTTCTACGGAAGACAACTGGTCCGCCGGCTTGAAGGCAAGGTCGAAAGCTTGCTCGCGCACCTCATCTCGGGCATACTCTTGAAGTTGGGAAACCAGCGACGGAACCAGATTGAAGGTCACGTGGAACTCGGGAAACTCTTTCAGCATGGCAACCATGCCGTAATAGTCCTTCAACGCGTGAAGCCGCACCCACGGCATGGCATAGACGCCTTCTGCCAGGTCCTTGTAGAAGGGCTGATGCATGTGCCAGAGCAACATCAGGTAGGTTTGACGGCTTGACATGGTAAGCTGATAGTCCTCCCGGGAAGCAGGCATGGCAGATCGTCACGCCAGCGCGGCCTCAATCCGACGGTCCTGCATCTCCTAAGATACCGGGGAACAGCAATTTTCGGAAGAGCGCGGTCATGAAAATCCTCACTCGCTACATCTTCAAGGAAATGTTCGCGCACTGCCTGTTGGGGCTCCTGGTTTTTACGTTTGTCCTTTATGTCAGACCGCTCAGCCACGTTCTGGAACTGGTTGCGCGAAGGAGCCTTTCGCCCTCACAGATCGCTTTTCTATTCGTGCTTCCACTGCCCAGCATTCTGGTGATGACCATCCCCATGGCGATTTTGCTGGGGACGCTGATCGGCCTCAGCCGGATGGCGGGCGACAGTGAAATCATTGCTATCCGCGCCACCGGGATTGGCAAGGGCCAGTTTGTGCGCCCGGTACTGCTGTTCGCACTCTGTGGCTGGGCGCTGACATCATGGATGAGCCTGTTTCTATCTCCCGCGGCCCTGCGCAGCCTGGAGGCATCTGAAGCCAGCCTGGCCGCTACCCAAGCCAGCTATGAAATCCAGCCGAGGGTCTTCATCGAGCAATTCCCGCACCTTCTCCTTTACTTGAAGGATGTCGTCAGTTCCAGCACGCGCTGGCAGGGCGTGTTTATCGTCGACCGCAGCCAGAAAGACGAAGTGAAAGTGACGCTGGCAGAATCCGGCCGGCTGGTGAACGTGGATAATTCCGGCCAGGTTGCCCTCTATCTTGAAAACGGCTCGACGCATGAATTCAACCCGCAGCACCGGCAGCAATACACCGTAACATCCTTCGACAACCTGGAGATCCCCATCGTTGAAAACCAGGGATCATCCTCTCAACGCCTCACACCCTCCATGGTTTCGCCGCTGACCTTATTGACGGACCTGCGCGCTCCCGAGGGTCGCCGCGCGGCGATGCTGGAACTCAACTATCGGCTTGCCCTCCCTGTTGCGTGCCTGGTGCTGGCGCTGGTGGCCGTCCCCATCGGACTCATCTCGCGGAAAGGTGGCAAAGCTTTTGGCCTGATGCTCAGCATTCTGCTCGTGTTTATCTATTACGTCTTGATGGCTTCCGGGCTGAACCTGGCAAAGGAAGGCCGCCTGGACCCTGTGGTGGGTTTATGGATGGCCAACGTTATTTTTGGGGCGGCAGGGCTCGTCATGCTGCGACAGACCAATCGCGTGAAAACGGGGGTCGATTTCCTGCACAGCGGGCTGGAGAAAATCGGAGGCATGTTTGAGCGGCTCCATGTGGGAGGGCAGAAACCAGCCGCCGGGGAGAACAAGCTAAAGCGGCGGAAATTCGGATGGCGGGCCTTCCAGATTCTTGATCTCTACGTGCTGAAGAGCTGGCTGTTTTACCTCGCCATCCTGCTGGTTACCTTCACCGGCATTTACATGATTTTTGATTTTTTCCAACTGCTGGGCGACATCGTTCGAAACCACATTACGGCCCCTCTTCTGTTGGAATATTACTGGTATCTGACGCCCCAGATTGTGTACCTGATGCTGCCGCTCAGCATTCTGGTCGCGACCCTGGTTAGTTTTGGGCTCCTCAGCAAGTCTAATGAGATTACAGCCGTCAAATCTGCAGGAATCAGTCTCTATCGCATCTCTGTGCCGGTCCTGGTGGGCGCAGGCCTCCTGAGTGGAAGCATGTTCCTGCTGGGCAACAACTACCTGCCTGAAACCAACCAGCAGCAGGATGCCATCAGGAACGAGATCAAAGGCAAACCTGCCCAGACCATGTACAGGCCTGACCGGCAGTGGATTTTTGGGAAGTCGAACAAGATTTACAATTACCGCTTTTTCGACGCCGACCTGAACGTTTTTGCGAACCTTGCGGTGTTTGAAATTGAGCCCAACGCTTTTCGCCTGAAAAGGCGCATTTATGCCGCCCGCGCCTTCTGGGAGCCGCACATTCAACGCTGGGTGCTTGAGGACGGATGGGTCCGGGATTTTTCAAACGGGAGCGTTGCCGATTATCATCCCTTCGCCGTGCGGACATTCAGCGAGCTGGATGAAGCCCCGTCGTATTTCAAGAAAGAAGTGAAGCCCTCGGAACAGATGAGCGTGCTGGAATTGCGCCAGTATATCCGGAGCCTCAGGCAGAGCGGGTTTGATGTGGTCCGGCTCTCCGTGGCGCTTTACCGGAAGTCCTCTTATCCGCTGATCGCTTTCGTCGTCACTCTGATCGCGATTCCCTTTTCCTTTTCAACCGGCAGCCGGGGCGCGCTGGCGGGGATCGCTCTCAGCATCGGCATCGCCATCGTGTACTGGTCCGTATCAAGCCTTTTTGAGGCGATGGGGAACCTGAGCCAGCTCCCTCCGGCGGTGGCGGCGTGGTCTCCTGATATTCTCTTCGCTTTGGGAGGCATCTACCTGCTGGGGCGGATTAAGACCTGAGGGAAGAGTTTTGGAACTGAGGGCGCTCGCTCCCTGGGATCGGGTGGAATGAGGCCGAGAAGTTGTCGACGCGCCGACATTCTGAAGCTTTACTTGAAACCAAAAGCGATCTCCAGGCCTTCCTCGATAATGTCTTTAGCTAAAGCTATACTTTATTTTATATTAATAGATCGCTGTTTCCATTTAACTTAATCAGTTGTATATATTTCGTTGGAAGAGCTCGCATTTTCTTCTGCCTCACACAGAACCGCCTGCCCTGCCGCGCCGCGCGCGATCGGCACACCACAGGACCGACAACTCACGTAATTCAATCCTGGCTCAGCCCAAACCTGGATGGATGCTGGATCGCCTCCGTGCTTACCGCAGATTTCCGTTTAAAGAATCGAGTGCGTTTTGCGACCTTCAGATGTTCCAATTTTCATCGCTGCCCTACGCGCCTCGGATCCAGCACGGCGAAAGGGCCGGCAGGCCAGGCCCTCTGCATTACACATGCAGGAATGATTTTTCCGCAGCCGTCGCTCCGACATGAGCCGAGTCAGCGCGTCCGCTTCGATAGTTTCGAGGCCCAGCGGCACATTTCAATGTTAAAGTAATACTTTATATCTGCTCTTCTGCTTCCTCCAGGCCGGCACGCGGTCCCGGCCGCAGCCTGGGAGAAACGATCTCCAGAAAGGCTTTCAATTTCTGGTGAGCAGGCAGGCGAGAAGTCGCGACTGCTCAGCCAGCGCCGGGCAGAATGGAACACGCCGCCCGGCGCTCTGCGAAGTGGCTTCACAAATCACCAACCACGCGCACGGTTATGCGGTGGTATAAACCTCGGCGGCAGGCTTCTCCTCCTCTGCCTTGCGCAGGGTTGCCTGCGCCGCCGCGAGGCGCGCGATGGGCACGCGATAGGGCGAGCAGCTCACGTAATTCAATCCCGCCTCAGCGCAAACCTGGATGGACGCCGGATCGCCTCCGTGCTCTCCGCAGATGCCCACCTTGAGGTTTTCGCGCGTCTTGCGCCCCTCAGATGTGCCGATCTTCAGCAATCGCCCGACGCGTTTCGGGTCCATCACGGCGAAGGGATCGGCCGGCCAGATCTTCTGCTTGACATAGGTGGCGATGATTTTTCCGCAGTCGTCGCGCGAAAGGCCGAAGGTGGTCTGCGTCAGATCATTGGTGCCGAAGCTGAAGAACTCCGCCTCTTCCGCAATCTCCGCAGCCGAGAGCGCGGCGGCAGGCAACTCGATCATGGTTCCCACCAGGTATTTCACCTGGCCTCCTTTTTTGGCAAAAACCTCTTTGGCCACGCGGTTCACAATCTCCTTTTGAAGCACCAGCTCCCGGACATCGCCCACCAGAGGGATCATGATTTCCGGTCTGGCATCAATGCCCTTCTTCTTGCATTCGGCGGCCGCTTCAAAAATGGCCCGCGCCTGCATTTCGGTAATTTCCGGGTACATGATGCCAAGGCGGCATCCGCGAAGTCCCAGCATGGGATTGAATTCATGTAATCCTTCAACTACCGCCAGCATCTTTTTCAACTTGCCAAGTTTGGGGCTCTTCTTCCGCTTCGCTTCCAGGATGGCGATTTCCACCATCAGTTCTTCGCGCTTGGGAAGGAATTCGTGCAATGGCGGATCAAGAGTTCGGATGGTGACCGGCAAACCGTCCATGGCTTTGAAAAGTCCAAAAAAATCCTTCCGCTGCATAGGAAGCAACTTGGCGAGGGCAGCGCGACGTTCCTTCTGGTAGCCGGCTGCTTCTTTTTCGTCGGAAGTGTCCTTGCAGGCCATAATCATCCGCTGGACATGCGGGAGCCGATCGCTGGCAAAAAACATATGTTCGGTCCGGCACAGCCCGATTCCTTCTGCGCCAAAACGGCGGGCCGCTTCGGCATCGCGGGGAACATCGGCGTTTGCACGAACACCCAGGTGCCGGACATCGTCAGCCCAGCCCATAAAGGTGGCGAAGTCTCCGCTTGATGGATCGGGCAGGAGCGTCTTGGTCTGGCCGAGAATCACTCTTCCGGTCGAACCATCGAGTGAAAGCCAATCCCCTTCCTTCAGCGTCAATTTCCCAATGCGCAACTGCTTCTTTTTCTCGTCCACTTCCGCGGCGCCGCAGCCGGCCACACAGCACTTGCCCATGCCGCGGGTGACGACCGCTGCATGCGACGTCATGCCGCCGCGCGAAGTCAAAATGCCGGCCGCCACTTCCATGCCGTGAATGTCGTCGGGGACCGTTTCAGCGCGAACAAGGATCACCGGGTGATGATTTCCCTTTTCGACCGCGTCTTCCGCCGTAAAGACGATTCGTCCAACTGCCGCACCCGGCGAAGCCGGCAAACCGTTTGCGATCACCTTCAAAGACTTTGATTCATCAAGTATTGGATGAAGTAATTGATTCAACTGGTCAGGCTCAACCCGCATCAGCGCTTCGTTGCGGGTGATGATTTTCTCCTCCACCAGATCGACCGCAATTTTGACCGCAGCCTTGCCCGTACGCTTCCCGGTCCGGGTCTGAAGCATATAGAGCTTCCCTTCCTGGATGGTAAACTCGAAGTCCTGCACGTCCTTGTAGTGGTGCTCCAGGCGCGAAGTGATCTCCCGCAACTGGCCAAAAACCTCGGGCATGACTTTCTGCAGTTCGACGATCGGGACGGGTGTTCGGATGCCGGCAACGACGTCCTCGCCCTGGGCGTTCATCAAAAATTCGCCATAGAACTTGTTTTCGCCTGTGGCCGGATTGCGTGTAAAGCCCACTCCTGTGCCGGAAGTGTCGCCCATGTTTCCGAACACCATGGCCTGGACGTTCACTCCGGTTCCCAGCTCGTCAGGGATTTTGTTCATGCTGCGGTATTTGATGGCGCGCGGATTGTTCCACGAGCGGAAGACCGCTTCAATGGCCATCTTGAGTTGCGTTCGCGGGTCCTGGGGGAAGCTCTTTCCGGTTGCTTTGCGGATGACTTCCTTGTATCCCTCAATCACCTCTTTGAAATCCTCCGCCGTCAGTTCGGTATCCAGGGTGAACTTGCGCTTCTTTTTCTGGGCTGTGAGAATGTGCTCGAATTTGTCTTTGGAAATTTCCAGGACGACGTTGCCGAACATCTGGATAAAGCGGCGGTAACTGTCGTAGGCAAAGCGCGGATTTGAGGTTTTGCGGGCGACCGCCTCGACGGCCTTGTCATTCATTCCGAGGTTGAGGATGGTATCCATCATGCCGGGCATGGAAAATTTGGCGCCCGAGCGCACGGAAACCAGCAGCGGGTTTTCAGGATCGCCCATGTTCTGCTTTAAGAGTTCCTGGAGTCGCTCAAGCGCCTCGTCTGACTGCGACAGCACTTGATCGGGAAGCCTGTTACCGCTCTCGAAATAGGCGCGGCAGGCGGAAGTCGCAATCGTGAAGCCGGGAGGAACGGGCAGCCCGGCGTTGGTCATCTCTGCCAGCCCGGCGCCCTTGCCGCCGAGAACGTCCTTCATGGTGCCGTGGCCGTCGGCTTTGCCGTTGCCAAAAAAATAGACGAATTTTTCCATAATTTCTGCTCTCCTTCTCATGAAAATCTGCGCACGGCCCCGGGCCGCGGAATTTTGAAGTGCTTGCGACGACGTCGATCGAATGATACCGATGGTGGTGATAAGGAAGCCAGCATCGGCCGCTCACGTCGGCGCGTCGACAATAGTTAAAGTAATACCTAAGGTGCGCCCGTCTGCAAACCTGCCGGCGCACCCACCCTAGCGTTCTCGAACTGAAGAGACCTGAGCTTCAACTGCAATTTCTGAAAGCTCCGCCAGCCGGGCAAAGATATCGCGGTTCAGGTGGACCAGCAACCGCAGCCGGTTTTCTCTCACCGCCGGGTCCTCGGCCATCACCAGGACTTTGTCAAAAAACCGGTCCACCTGGGGCCGGATTCCGCTCATGGCCCGGAACGACGCCTCGAAGTCACCCTGGGCCACAAGCGCGGCGAGTTCCTTTGTGATGCGTTCGCACGCGGCGAACAATTCCTTCTCCGGGCCTTCCTGCAGCAGCTCCGAATTAACGGACGCATTGCTGTTCAGGAGATTCACTCCGGCGGATTTGGTCAGAATGTTTCGGGTCCGTTTGGCGGCAGCGGTTAGAGCCAGAAAGTCTTCCGTATCGCGGGCCATTTCCAGCGCCTTCGCACGCCTTAGCGCAACAGCCGGCACGCTGATGCCTGCGCGGACGTAGGGACTGAGGACCGCCCGGACAGTGTCATAACGAAGCCCTGCAACCTCGCGGAAATAGAAGTCCATGCGCTCACGCAGAAAACTTTCCACACGCCGGGCGAGGTCTTCCGGTTTCGCACTTGCCAGGCTCCCCTGGGCGCATTCAATGGCCTTTGCCGTTACTCGTGCCAGATCCAACTCAACCAGAGACTCAACCGCGATTTTGATGATCGCATTTCCCGCCCGCCGCAGCCCGAACGGGTCGCTGGACCCAGTGGGTTCGAGCCCCACGGCGAAGCCGGCCGCCACGCTGTCAATCCTGTCGGCCAGCGCCACAATGGCGCCCACTTTGTTCCGCGGACAGGTATCATCGGTATTGGCTGGTTTGTAATGGTCGTAAATGGCTTCGGCAACCATCGGTGGCTCATTCTGCTCACGGGCATAGAGTCCCCCAACGACGCCTTGCAGTTCGGTGAACTCGCGCACCATCTGAGTGGTCAGGTCGCACTTGCTCAGGCGGACAGCGCGCAACGCCTGGTCCCTGGCCGTGGCATCCAGCGAGCCCTGCCGCTCCATCTCATCGCAGATTCCGCCGGCGATCGCAGACATGCGTTCAACCTTCGCGGCATAACTCCCCATTTGCGCCTGATAGGTCACCGTCTCGAGCAATGCCTGCCTTGCTTCCAGCGTGAAGCGAAGATCTGTTTCCCAGAAGAACTCGGCGTCGGCGAAACGGGCCGTTAGAACACGTTCGTGGCCCTCGCGAATCAATCCTGCGGAATCCCCTGGCAGATTGATGAGGGTGATGAAATTCGGTTGAAGCTCCCCGGAATTGTTCTCCACGGCAAAATATTTCTGGTGGTCCCGCATCACGGTTATCAAAATCTCTCGAGGAAGGTGCAGGAAGCGCCGATCAAAGCCGCCCATGAGCGCGTGAGGCCATTCCGTGGAACTGATGACCCACTGATGCAAATCCTCGTCCGGAACAGCATTGAATCCCCGCCCTTCAAGTATCGCTTTAATTTCTGAACGAATGACTTCTGACCGACGCTGAGGATCAATCTCAACCTGGCGCTCGCGAAGCTTGGCCGCGTACTCGTCAAAACTTTTCACCGAAATGGCCTTCGCACGCGCTACACGATGGCCATAGGTTGACTTCCCTGACCGCACGCCGCCGATTTCAAAAGGAATAATGCGGGCCTTATCGCCTTCCGCCAGGATCGCCACGAGCCAACGGATGGGGCGTATGAACCTCGGGCCTGTCTTTGAGGTCCAATACATACTCTTGGGAAAGCTGATTCCCAGGATAACTTCAGGCAGGGTTTCGCCCAATATCTCGCGGGCAAAACGCCCCCGCACCTGCTTGCGCAAACCCAGATAGAGTCCTTTGGGCGTTTCAAATTTGAGCAACCGATTGACAGAAATTGCGTTCCTCTCCGCAAAGCTCTCTGCTGCCCGTGTAGGCCTCCCATCCGGGCCAAAAGCTACCTTGACGGGCGGCCCGATGATCTCTTCAACCTGATGCGGTTGCCGGAGCAAAACCGCCGGCACCCGCGCAACCAGGCGACGCGGAGTCGAGAAAGTGCTGACCGGTGGCGCGCCAGGCGGCAGCAGCCGTAGCCGCACTAACGCCTCAGTGAGGCGTTCGCCAAGATTTCGCTCAGCGCCGGCAAGAAAGCGCGCAGGAATTTCTTCAACTCCCACCTCGATCAGCAGCGGTTCTGTGCGTTGTTTCTGCTCGGCGGTCATGCGGATTCGACCTCTGCCGCGGGGCCCGATTGTTCGAGATAAACCTGCGCCACCTCGGTCGCGATTTTTCGGATCCGTCCAATCAACCCGACCCGCTCAGTGACGCTGATGGCCGCACGGGCGTCCAGGATATTAAACAGGTGCGAGCACTTGAGGCAGAACTCATACACTTTCCGAAGAGGAAATCGGGCAGGCCGCCGGGAGGGGTCGGAATTAAAGTAATACTTCAATAAGCGGGCAGCTTCACTCTCATATATTTCAAAAAGCTGGCGGGTTGATTCCGCCGAGGCCAGTTCAAAATCGTAGAGGGAGAGCTCAAATTCTTCACGATGTCTGAGCTCGTAGTATTTCACGGATTTATTCCACATAACTTCATACACATTGTTAACATTCTGGAGGAAAGCCGCTATCCTCTCCAACCCGTAGGTGAGTTCAACTGAGATCGGATCCAGGTCAACTCCGCCCGACTGCTGGAAGTAGGTGAATTGGGTAATTTCAAGGCCATCCAGCATCACCTGCCAGCCGATCCCCCATGCCCCCAGCGTGGGCGCTTCCCAGTTGTCCTCTTCAAAGCGGATGTCGTGATTGCGAAAGTCGATTCCGATATCGCCAAGGCTGCGCAGATAGATATCCTGAATGTTCGTAGGTGGTGGTTTAAGGATTACCTGAAGCTGCGTGTGCTTGATGAGGCGGTTCGGATTTTCTCCATATCGGCCGTCGGCAGGACGCCTGGAAGGCTGAACGTATACTACATTCCAGGGCCGCGGCCCGAGGACCCGGAAAAAGGTTTCCGGGCACATGGTCCCCGCCCCAACCTCCAGATCGTACGGAAGAGCCACCACCGCTCCCTGCCTGGCCCAGAAGCTGGTGAGTCTCCAGATCATGTCCTGGAAAGTCAGGCCCTTCGTTGCTGCCCTTTTATCAAGCGATCTTTGAACCATATTGTCCCGCAGATTTAAAACTCTCTGCGCGTGGAGCCCACGTTCCTAGATTTCTTCCGCCAGCATGGCGCGGGTTGTAAGCTTTCTTTCCAGGTGCGCCTCGATGATCTGTTCCAGCAACCTGCGCAGTTCACGCGTGCCCGGAGCGGCCGGCGCCGCTTCAATCCATTGCTCGATGCGAATCGTGCTAAATGCAGGAATCAGTTTCAAGGCGTTTGCGGTAACGCGCTCCGTTGAAGCTCCGCCGCGGCAATCGGAGCAAACCAGCGCTACCGCCACCGGGTCATAAAACCCGTCTTCCGCCGAAAACAGCCGCTGGCAGGCCATGCACCTACTCAGATCAGGTAGAAACCCTCCAAGGCGCAGCAGCCAATAGTTGAAAAACACAAGCGGCCGGTTGATCTCCCCAAATCGCTTGAAAGCCCTTAAGACAGCCAGGAGAAGCCGGAAAACCCGTTCGTTCACCTCACGGTCCGGCAGGAACCGGTCGGTAACTTCCGCCAGGTACTGAGCGCCCAACTGCATCCGAAAATCGCGCTGCATCTCAAAGAACGACTCGACAATCTCCGCCGAACCGATTCGCTGCAGGTCGCGATTCTCCCGGTCGTAAACCCAAACCCGAATATAACAGAGGGGCTCCAGTGCAGCGCCATACCGCCCCCTGCGGCTGAACGCGCCCTTGGCTACGGCCCGGACACGACCGAGCTGCCGGGTCAGCAACGAAACAATCTTGTCTGCCTCCCCCAACCGGTGAGTCCGAAGAACGATCGCCTCTGTTTCTATAAGGGGCATTGCAGACAACTGTGTCGCCGTACCGGCAAACAAACTAAGTTAGCACAAGCTAACATCGTTCCGAAAGAAGATTTCAGCCATCCCTCCGGCATTGAACAATCGCACCGACAAAATCTTCTGATGGTTCGCGTCACCCACTCAGCAGCGCCGCATCCCGTTAGCGTTAAAACTTGCCCTTTGCGCAAACCCATCCAATACGACCGGCGCTCCGCTTGCCTTAATGTATTACTTTAATATTCTAGAAGCATCAGGGCGCCGGGAGTTTCCCGGTGCTCATTGGAACCCAGCCCGGCCACGTCCAGAAATCATGAAGTCCGGCCCTCGTACGGCCCCTGGAAGGCTGAACCAACTAGTAAATACCGGATATCGGCCGCGCAACAGCGCCCCAGCCCACCCGCCCTGTGGATAAAAGCGATGAAGCTGTGGAAAGGAAGTTATGTTAACCCGTCGCGACTTCCCTATACATTATCAGACGCGCCTGTGGAAGACTGGAAGTCCTTTGATTCGACGCCATTTCCCAAGGTTGAAAGCCATGGGGCGTAATGTCCGCGAGGGCGGCTCGCCACTGGTGTTCGATCTTCCACTTCCCTTCTCAGCTCGAAGTTGATCGTGTAATTGGGAATATAAAATAGAACGGCCATCGACCAGTTCTGATGAAGAGGTGGCGCCTTACCGATAGAATCTATAGGGCCGATTAGTTTTTGGACGGTCTCAGGTTCGCAAACAGGCCCAGCGTTTCCGCCTTTGCCGCACGGAAATCCGGTCTGAGGCGCGGAGAATGCTTTAGGGATTTCGGGACGTGGTTCCTAGGTTTTTTCCCGAGTTGACATCCGGCAGGTCAGCCCTTAGCATATGACTGATGACCAATCCGGTCAGTGATGGAGTGATTGGCTTATGTTGATAGGTTCATTGTTCGTCTTTTTCCACTTTCCCGCCCTGCTGGCCGTTAACCTGGGAGTAATCGTCCCCCTTTCGCTATCCTGCCTGGTTGTCGTGGCGGTCATTCCCTCCGCTGCCTGGCGCGGAAAATTGAATGTTCCCGTCTACGCGCTGATGCTTTTTGTGTCGGCAATTGTCGCCTATGCCATAGGGACGGTCGCCGGTGCACAATCAGTACACGGCACGACGTTGGGAGTCGTAATCTCGTTCATCTTTTTTCTGTTGGTTGCCACTGCGGTCGGCTCCTTCATGGGAATATTTTTTTACCGCCAGCCAACGGGCGATTCGGAAACCAGCGCCCCTGAGGCGCACGTATCAGGCCCTGTGCCGGCCATGGACAAAGACCATCGATAGCCATGCACCTTCCCTGCCATGAATCGGTCATGGCCGCCCCCCCTCACAACAGTTCTCGCCTCTAGCCGGGTCCGTTCTTCCCTTATCATTGCGTCTCTTGCTTCATTCAGTTGAAACGGCCGCCGGTCCTGCGACACCTGGCGCAGGCCGCAAAAGCTCTTGACCCTGCTCCCGAAGTCGTGCAGACTTTCCGAATCCGCAGGGTTGCATTCGCTCAAATTAAATCGAGGGGAGACGATGATGCTAAAGGAATTCAAGGAATTCGCAACACGTGGAAACGTGTTCGATATGGCCATTGGAATCATTATGGGCGTGGCTTTCGGGAAGGTGGTCACCTCCATGGTCAATGACATTCTCATGCCACCCATCGGAAGGCTCCTGGGCCATGTTGACTTTTCCAACTTTTTCATTAATCTTTCAGGAGTCCATTATGCAACGCTGGCCGACGCGAAGAAGGCAGGCGCTGCCGTCATCGGTTATGGGGCCTTCTGCAATACGTTGCTTGAATTCGTGATTGTAGCCTTTGCAGTTTTCCTGCTGGTCAAGCAGGCGAACCGCCTGCAGCGGCCCGCGCCTGCTCCGGCGGCTCCTGTAACCCGTGAGTGCCCGTTCTGTATTTCGACAATTTCGCTCAAGGCCAGCCGCTGCCCGCACTGCACGTCGGAACTGAAAGCGGCATAAAGAGTAAATGCGACGGCTCTTGAATGGAACAAAGCTATTTATTGCAGGCGCCGAGGCGGCATCACTGCCCTGGTTGAGATCATTTAATGCCTTACGAGTAAGGTAATTAGCATTCATAATGTAAAGTGATACTTGTCCTATCTTTCAGAATCACAAGGCAACACCTTACTGGCTGGTTCCAGGACTCCATAACTTCAACTTCTAAATGAGGAGAAATCCATGAATTCCGAGACTATCGCAAAGCTGCGACAAAACTTTCGAGGCGAAGTCATCCAGCCTTCTGACCCTGCATACGACAATGCCCGCAAGGTCTATAATGGGATGATTGATAAGCATCCGGCCGTGATCGTCCGTTGCGTGGACGTTGCCGATATTATGGCTGCGGTCAGATTCGGCCGTGAAAACAATCTGCTGACGTCCATTCGCGGCGGAGGCCACAGCGCCGGCGGCCTGGGTGTCTGCGACGATGGCCTGGTGATCGACCTTTCGCGGATGAAAAACGCCCACGTGGACGCCAAGGCAAAGACTGTCCGGGTGGCCCCAGGGTGCGTGTGGGGCGACGTCGACCACGCGACACATGCTTTTGGCATGGCAACCCCCAGCGGATTTATCTCCACCACCGGCGTCCCGGGGTTGACCCTGGGCGGCGGAATCGGATACCTCAGCCGAAGGTACGGACTGACCATCGATAGCCTGCTTTCCGCGGATTTAGTGCTGGCAGACGGCAAGTTGGTCACCGCCAGCGCGGAGGAGAATCCCGATCTTTTCTGGGCGATTCGGGGCGGTGGCGGCAACTTCGGCGTTGTGACCTCTTTCTTGTTCCGGTTGCATCCGGTCGACACGGTGTATGCCGGGCCGACCTTCTGGCCGCTGGACCAGACTGAAGAAGTCCTGAAAGCCTATCGTGAGTACATTTTGAAGGCTCCGGAATACGTGTATGGATTCTTTGCCTTCCTCACCGTTCCGCCAGCCCCGCCGTTTCCGGAACATCTGTATAACCAGAAAGTATGCGGCATCATGTGGTGCTGCACGGGCGCGCCTGCTGAGGCGGAGAAGGCCACGCAGCCTATGAGGTCGGTTGGCAAGCCCATCCTCGACCACGTGGGCCCGGTGCCCTTCCCGGCAGTCCAGAGTCTGTTTGATGGTTTATACCCGGCCGGACTTCAGTGGTACTGGCGGGCTGATTTCTTCAAGGAAATCAGCGATGCCGCAGTTGCAAAGCATGCGGAACACGGGGCAATGCTTCCCACGATGCACTCGACCATGCACCTTTATCCCATCGATGGCGCGCCCCACCGTGTGGGAAGCAAAGACACGGCCTTCAGCTATCGGGATGCAAACTGGGCGGGAGTTATTGTCGGCGTTGACCCGAACCCGGCAAACCGCGACAAGATTACCAGGTGGTGCAGAGACTACTTCGACGCCATCCACCCTTATTCGTCTGGCGGGGCTTACGTGAACTTTATGATGGAGGAAGGCCAGGAGCGAGTTCAGGCATCGTTCCGCGACAACTACAAACGACTGGCTGAGATCAAGAAAAAGTACGACCCGGCAAACTTCTTCCGGGTGAACCAGAACATCGTCCCAGCGTCTTAAAGGCGTAGTCTGCCCCGGCAGAAGCTTCCGTCAAGGACCCAAGCAGCGGAGAAGCAGTTGCCCGGAGTGAAAGAACAATGGCTGCTTCACGCTTTAACCCGGCGGGGCGTTTGGCATATGGCAAACGCCCCTGGGCCTGCGCGACTAACTGAATTTCGCAAGGCGCGTCGAGACATCCTCGGCAAAGCTGTCGATGAAGCCCTTAATGTATGTGGCCGGATCAAGCTTGTCGTCTTTGATGAGAGGCGTCAGGTCGACACCGAATATCACTGAATTTGCGACGTCCGTGGCGTGCGAGGCGAAGTAGGTTGCATTGGCCCTGCGGCGCCCGGCGGTCGCAAGGTCATACCTCTTGCCGCCGCAAATCTGCGAATCAAAAATGCCCACGAGCGACATGGCCAGGTTTTCATGCGCGCTCACATCAAAGATGACCTTGTCATTGTCATCCAGCCAATCGAGGCTCCGCCAGACTTCGCATCCATAGAGCTTTTCAGGGCGCGATCCGGTTTCCAGGCTCCGGATCGCCTGGATTGCCCGCAGAGTAACGCTGACGTGGGTGTCATGCTTGTCAGCGAGGTTGTGCGTATAAACCACCCTGGCTTTGCTGCCTGCCAGCAGTTGCTTAACGTCAGACACGACATCGGCGTTGGTCTTGTCCTTGACCGCCCCGCTGGTGTAATCAAGAAACACCTGGGCGGAATATTCTCCCACGTAGGCGGCCTTGCGCTGTTCAACCCGCCGCACCTTCTGCATGTCCTCGTCGGAGTAGGCGGCGTAAAGATCATCTCGCGGGCTGCCCGCGCCGTTGGTCACCGTGACACCGGCAAAGTGCTTGTCCGGTTTGCCAAAGCACTCCAGGATCCCATGGTAGGCCATGATTTCAAGATCGTCCTGGTGGGCGCCAATCGCAATATGAGTTGAGCGTGCCAGCGCCTCTTTTTCCGGCGTTCCATCCGGCACGTAAACTTCTGCTCCGGGGTTATGGAATTTCATCACTTCCTCCTGAGTTCAATGAGTGGCTGGCAGACTTGCGGCTGCAACAGCCTGGCCGACCCGCCTGGTTTTCTCATCAGGCAAATGCAGTTCTATCTTTTCCGCAACCTCCGGAACTTCCGCGCGCAACACGGCCTGGGCGTTCTCCAGAACGATGTTGCCGCCGTCGCCGGAAGTCACACGGCCAAGAATCAGCACGTGCCGAAGCTCATAAAAATCGGCGTAATGGGCGACGCCGTAGCCGACGTAGACGCCAATGGTTTCAAAAATTGCCCGCGCGCGCGCATCTCCCTTGCTCAGCAATGCCTGCACGGACTTTAGCTGATCGGCTGGCCCCAACTTTTCGTCCAGTTGAATGCCGGCCACGGGCGCCAGGCGGAAGACGGCTTGCTGGGAGAAGTATTGCGCCCCAACTCCGGGATCGCCGGACCATTCGTCGACAGGCGCCGCCGGGTCGTAATCCACGGGCACAAAAGCAAGTTCATCCAGCCACGTGC
>DASSJE010000278.1:0-8019 GCA_035691365.1 Terriglobia bacterium | reverse complement strand
ACCCCGCGCCGGCAAGCACCAGGGCTTCACAGTCACCTCGTTGAAGCTTTCGCAGGCGTGTATCCACATTGCCTCGCATGGGAACAACTTTGAGATCGGGGCGCAAGGCCAGCAATTGGGACTGCCGCCGCGGGCTGCTGGTGCCAATCCGCGCCCCGGCCGGAAGCGCCTGCAAAGGAATGCCCCCCTTTGAAACCAGAGCGTCGTGCGGGTCCTCGCGCTCCGGCACCGCTGCCACCCCCAGGCCTTCGGGCAAGCCGGTGGGAAGGTCTTTCATGCTGTGTACGGCAAGGTCCACCTGCCCGGCCAGGAGGGCTTCTTCAATTTCCTTGATGAACAGCCCCTTGGTTCCAGACGCAGGGAGCGCAGCATTCTGAAGCTTGTCGCCGCTGGTCTTGATGATCCTGATGGTGATGTCGTGGCCGGCAGACTCCAGGCGCTCCCTGGTCCAGTTTGCCTGCCACAAAGCCAGTGCGCTGCCGCGCGATCCGATCGTAATCTTCATGAGGTTGGCAATCAGTTCAAAATGGCCGGTGGGAATCCCGGAAGTCATCCTGAACGCTGCAAAGTTTTGGACGAAGTTAAAACGCCCCGCCGATGCTAAAGGTCATTCTGCGACACCGAACATCTTGCGGACCATGGATACGAGCGAACTCTGCTCCGGGCGGCCGACCCCGCTCTTGAGCTCGGTGATCGGGCCGTGAAGGATTTTGTTCAGGATGCCGTGCGTGAGAGCGTCAACAGCCTCGCGCTGCTGCGGCGTCAGCTCACTCAACCGGCCGCGATAGCGCTCGAGCTCATTCTCCCGGATGGATTCGAGCCTCTGCTCGAGCGCCACAATCGTCGGCACAATTTCCCGAGAAGCGAGGCGGCGCATGGCCTTCTGCACTTCCTGCTGGATAATTTCTTCCGCCCAGACGGCTTCACGCTCGCGCTGTTTCTTGTTGGCTTCCACCACCTGTCCCAGATCGTCAATATCATAAAGGAAGGCATTATCCAGTTCATTAACAGCTGGATCAATGTTGCGCGGCACGGAAATGTCCACAAAAAACATCGGCCGGTTTTTCCGCGCTGCCAGCCATTGTTCCGCATGGTGGCGGTGAATCACATAGTGCGGGGCGGCCGTCGAGCAGATCACGATGTCGGCCTTCTCCACGTGGTCCAGCATCTGCTCGAAGCGGATGGCCGTGCCGTGAAAGGCTTTGGCCAGTTCTACCGCGCGGTCATAGGTGCGGCTCGCCACTAGAATCGCGCTCGCGCCGCTGCGGATCAGGTTCCTGGCGGCGAGCTCGCTCATTTTCCCCGCGCCGAGCACCAGGATGGTCTTGCCCGCCAGGTCGCCGAAAATCTTGCGGGCCAGCTCGACGGCCGCATACGAAACGGAAACCGCGGAGGCGCCAATGTCCGTGTTTCGCCGGACTTTCCGGGCCACAGACAGCGCCTGCAGGCTGATTTCGTTCAGCATCCCATTCAGGGCGCCGACCTCCCGTGCTGCGTTGTAAGCCTGTTTCAACTGGCCGAGGATCTGCGGCTCGCCGACAATCATCGAGTCCAGGCTGGACGCCACGCGGAAGAGGTGCTCGATCGCTCCCTGCTGGCGATGGTAATAGAAGTGATTTTCATAATCCGCCAGATTGCACTGGTGGTGATCTGCCAGGAACTTGCGGATCAGCGGTTCCGGCGCAATATGGTCACGGGCGTTGGCGACGACTTCCACGCGGTTGCAGGTGGAGAGGATCAAGCCCTCCTGAATGCCGTCACGGTGCAGCAGGTCGGAAACGGCCTCGCGCAGCCGTGATTCCGGAATGCTCATCCGTTCCCGGACCTCCACGGGGGCGGTCCGATGGTTGATTCCCATGAGAGCGAGGTTCATCTTCTTTTCACGCCACTACACCCAATATTCTCTGCCACTCCACCCCGGACGTATGTGAGCTACATCACATCAAGGGACCCTGCCCAGCCGGGGGATGTACCCATGCCAGCCGCTCACAAAGCTGATGCCCACAAAAGTCACCATAATCGCGGCAAATCCCACGATGGCCACGTAGGCTGAGAGCCGTCCCGGCCACGTGCCGCTTAAGCGCGCCGAGAACAGGAAAAGGTAAATAAGCCAGGTGATCAGCGCCGCGAGAATTTTCGGATCCAGTTCCCACGCGCCGTGCCAGGTTTGCGCCGCCCAAAAAAATCCCGTGAGGATACCCACCGTCAGAAACGGCAGTCCGAACCTGAGCGACCGGGAGTAGAGCTGGTCACAAACTTCCAGCGATGGCAGGCGGTAATACGTCTGCTGCGGGTTTCTGGATTTCAACTGCCTCTCCTGGATCAGGTACATGACCGCCGCAACAAAGGTGAGGAAAAAGCCCACGTATCCCAGCATGATGCAACTGATATGGACCATCAGCCAGCCGCTGCGGAAGGCCATCGACTGGAAAGACGGGCCCGGGCGAAGCGCCGAAAAAAGCGTCAGGACAAAAACCAGCGGCAGCATGAAGAGGCCCAGAACGTTGATCCGGTAGCGCAAATATGCCAGGAAAAATGCCAGCGTCACCAGAAACGCAAAAAACGAAAGCGCGCTCTGGACGTCAATCACCGGGAGCCGGTCGAGACGCACCGCTCTCACAACCAGGGAGGCGGCGTGGAATCCCAGGCCGAGGCCCAGAGCAGCCAGCGCCGAGGTTGGCAACGACGGGCGATGCTTCATCACCGATGGGACCGTCAGGACGATGCCCACAAAGTAGAGGATTAAGGCCAGCCATAGCAAAATGGAGTACATAGGCTCCTCTGCAACTCTCTAAATCTCCTTATTATAGCACCGGCAAGCTGTGGTCTTGATGCCGCCGCCTGCCAGGAA
This sequence comes from Terriglobia bacterium, assembly GCA_035691365.1. GTDB lineage: Bacteria > Acidobacteriota > Terriglobia > UBA7540 > UBA7540 > SCRD01. The sequence continues at coordinate 5,168 of DASSJE010000278.1, read as the reverse complement.
CGGCATTCCTATAGATGCTACAATGTTACTTCCAGAAGTTTGCTCGGAACGCTGGCGGGCGCAGAACAATTCCTTAACAGATTGCAAATTGTCAACCTGCAGTGAGGACAAAGGCTTATGGCAGATCCGCAGGCCGGGCAGCCGGCCGATCCTTCGGCGCTGGTGAATGTTCCCCGGCTGATCACCGCATACTATACCGGGCGCCCCGATCCTGCTGATCCCGCGCAGAAGGTGGCCTTTGGGACCTCCGGGCACCGCGGCTCGTCGCTCTCGAACTCTTTCAATGAGGGCCACATCCTTGCCATCAGCCAGGCCATCTGCGACTATCGGCGCGAGCAGGGGATTGCCGGCCCGCTCTTCCTGGCCAGAGATACCCACGCTCTCTCGGAGCCGGCTTACGCCACGGCGCTGGAAGTTCTGGCAGCCAACAAAGTTGATGTGATGATTGACCGCGACGATGGCTACACGCCCACGCCGGTGCTCTCGCACGCCATCCTCACCCATAACCGCCAGCCCAATGCGCAGCGGGCTGACGGAATTGTGATTACGCCTTCTCACAATCCTCCCGAAGACGGGGGCTTCAAATACAACCCTCCGGAAGGCGGCCCTGCCGATACCACCATCACAGGCTGGATCGCAGAACGCGCCAACGCGTTGCTGGAAGGCGGGCTTCGAAACGTCCGCAGGGTAACGCTGGCAGAGGCGCTGAAGTCTCCCACCACCCACAGGCATGATTATGCGACAAGTTACATCGACGGACTGAGCGCTGTGGTTGACCTGGAAGCCATTCGCGGCGCGGGCGTGAAAGTCGGCGTCGATCCGCTGGGCGGGGCCGGCGTGGCTTATTGGGACCGTATCAGCGACCGCTACCATCTGTCCTTGACGGTGGTCAACAAACTGGTTGACCCCACCTTCCGCTTTATGACCCTCGACTGGGACGGGCAGATTCGCATGGACTGTTCTTCGCCCTACGCCATGGCGGCGCTGATCCTGCTGAAAGACCGCTTTGACGTGGCTTTTGCCTGCGACACGGACCACGACCGGCACGGCATCGTGACGCGCAGCGCGGGGCTGATGAATCCCAACCATTACCTGGCCGTAGCCGTTTCCTACCTGTTCCGGAACCGCCCGGAATGGCAGCCGCGGGCCAGCGTGGGCAAAACGCTCGTGAGCAGCGGCATGATCGATCGCGTGGCGGCCAGACTGGGCCGCAAGCTGATCGAGGTTCCGGTGGGATTCAAGTGGTTCGTCGAGGGATTGCTCGACGGCTCTCTCGGGTTCGGCGGCGAGGAGAGCGCCGGGGCTTCCTTCCTGCGACGCGACGGCGTGGCCTGGACCACCGACAAGGACGGTATCATCATGGGCCTGCTGGCCGCTGAAATGACCGCCGTCACCGGTCACGATCCCGGCGAACTCTATGCGGAATTGACCGCCGAGTTCGGCGCTCCGGCTTATGAGCGCATCGACGTTCCCGCCACCGCGGAGCAGAAGGCGGTGCTGAAAGGATTGTCTCCCGGGCAAGTGAAAACCTCGGAACTGGCAGGCGAAAAGATCGAAGCGATGCTCACCACCGCTCCCGGCAACGGCCAGCCCATTGGCGGCCTGAAAGTTGTGACCGAGCACGGCTGGTTCGCCGCCCGGCCCTCCGGAACCGAGGACGTCTACAAGGTTTATGCCGAAAGTTTTCGGGGCGAAGATCATCTCCACAAAATCCAGGCAGAAGCCAAAGCGATTATCGCCGGAGTCTTTGCCGAAGCAGGAGCAAAGGGCCGGTAGCGCCGCCATTTCCCCTGTGAGCGGCTCTCCGGCATGCTGCCTGCCACCTGCCGACTAGCCCTTTAGGGGAAAAAGTGAGGCTGCAATGTAGCCGGCGCGGGATTTTTGCCCTCACCTGTTTTCAACAACATGGCCGGGTTCGTTTTTGGGTTCGTTTTTTGGCGACTTCGAATCTAAAGGACTTCCCGGGTTCGTTTTCGGGTTCGTTTTTTCCGCAGGTGCGATTCTAAAGGACTTCTCGGGTTCGTTTTCGGGTTCATTTCGGCTAACATATGTAGCCTTTGCCTTTGTTTTCAACAACCTCTCGGCTTCGTTTCTGTAAATTAACATCTTTATTTTTTGTCCCATTCGTCCCAAAAGCCACAAAACTAGCCTTTTGAGCGGCCCTGCGCCGTTCCTCCTGGTTCCACCCGAGGGCCGCGCGGACCAGGATTGCATGAAGGCTATCACACTAGGCCAGGAATGTCAAGCAAAATCGCGCGGATGATCGCTTCAGGGGCTGAAAGCCCCACTGGTGGAGGGCCTGTAGATTTCGGAGCTGAAGCTCCGACCCCCTGGGGAGAAAATCAAGGACCTTCGCAGACGTCAGAGCTGAAGCCCCGACCCGCTAAAGAAGAATCGTGCACGGCGCCTGACAAGAGCGGGGCGGCGGACCAGTTCTGATCTGGTGAGGGGTAAGGCATGAGAGTTAAGGTTCGGTCCTCATGGGAGAGGCTCCCTTGGTTTTTAGGGGGTCGGACCTTCAGGTCCGACAAAAAGCGGCAGCCAGCAGCATGGGCTTCAGCCCCTGAAGAGTACTAGCACCCTTGGCGCGCCTCGGGCAGATCGCGTTGCCTTTGGCCCGCGCGCAGCAAGGTAGAGTGGAACTTACTTTGCTTTTGTTACCGTGACCTCGATGACGTAGTGCCGGTTGGAGGCGACATCGTCGATGGAGGCGACAAATGCCGGTTTTCCAACTGTCGCAATGGTATCATCCTCTAGGGAAAATTGCCGCGTTACGGGGGGGGGAGGACCGATGCGGGTTCCTTATCCGCTATGGTGTTCAAATTGAATCCTGAATGCACGATCAGCTTGTCTCCCTCCGGTCGAATGATGCAGCTGACAGCCATACCAACATCGTGATACTCCAGTTTTCCCTGGAATGCGACCGGAATTCTACTGCCGATGTTGGCGAATTCTCGTTCACCCGCCCTTGCCATCAATGTGTAGGACCGCGAATTGATCGTCTTGCCGTTCTCTAGCTCATCCACCTTGTAACTCACGCGGTACACGGTGGAATCCGGCGCGGGCACCTTCTTCGCTGCCTGTTCATTTTGGGACTGCTGGGCTGGCTTCGGCGCAGAGACGGCCGAAGCCCCAAGAAGGGTCAACGCCAGCGCCGGTACCAGGATTGCAATGTTTCTTTTTATCTTTCGCATTTGACCCTCCATTTTGCTAGTGCGCCATCCTTGCAAAACCACTTATTGAATCTCCTCTTTAGGTGACCTGATTGACAGAGGCTGTATTTCCAGCGGGACGATTTTCAAGGGTTTGATTTCCAACGGCTGGTTTGCCGACTGTTCGCGGACAAACGGCTCGGCCAGCACCTGCGGCGGCGTTTGCTGGACATACCGGACCAGCGCTTTTTCTTCCTGCGACAGCGGCGCCGGGGTAGGGAACTGAGACGGCCAGTGATGCGCTTCAACCCGGCGCGACGGTTTCCTTTCGCGGCGTGCGATCCTCTTCGGTTCAACGACGGCTGTCGCAGGCCCGATGGCTGGAGTTGGTTCCGCATTTGCTTTCAACGCTTCCCTGGGTGGCGGTGCAGGAACTGCATTTGCGGTTCGCGATGCTTGGGGCACAGGGCCATGCGAGCGGTTTGCCGAGTAAATTGCGATCAAGGCCACAACAGCCGCTGTTGCAGCCACTGCCAGCCAAAATTTCCGCGACAGCTTTCTGCCGCCCTCCCGGCTGGCAGCGCGGACGCGCGCCAGGATGCGCCCTTCGAGTCCCGCGCGCGGCTCCGAGTCCCGACGATGGGCCAGGGCGGAATCCAGGAGTTCATCAACAAACCGGCCGTTATCTTCCATGTTTTCCCTCGAGCAAAGCTGAAAGCTTTTCTTTCAGAATCTGCCGCGCCTGCTACAGGCGCTGTCGGACGGTGCCTTCCGGAACGCCCAGGATGGCGGCAATTTCGGGCGACGACAGTTCCTCCGTAAGCGAAAGCGCCAGCGGGTTGCGAAGTTCTTCCGGCAGCGATTCGATCAGCCGGTTGAGTAATCCCGTCATCTCTCCACGGGCTGCGATTTCATCCGCTGGCGCGCCCGCTGCCCGCAGTTGTGAAATCACTTCCGCGGACTCGCTGAGCGAAACATCGGATTCGCCCTGCGCGTGGCGTTTCTTCCTCGAATCCAGTGCCACCCGCCAGGCCGTGCGAGCGAGCCATGCGCGCGGATTGCGAATCAATTTCCATCGTCTGCGGTGCCGCCAGAAACGGACGAAGGTTTCCTGGGCGGCGTCTTCCGCGTCGTGGTGATTGCGGAGCAGGGAGTAAGCGATGGCGTAAACGAAGCGTGAGTGCTGCCGCACTGCTGTTTCCATCTTGTCCGTGGAAGCGGCAGTGATCGTGAATGTGTCGCTCAACACGCCTTCGCTCGATTCCGGCATCCGCAAGCCTCACCGGTAAAGACGGCGCCAGGTTGGGTGGCGTTCAGATATTTTTCCGCGCGGAGCGGGAGTCGCTCTCGCCGTTTGTTGCAATTGTAGTTGATTTTGTGGCAGGCAGGGAGGAATCTCGCGGGGTTGCCGGGGGCGAGTTATTCATAAGGTACGTTCTTCTCCGTGTCCTCTGTGGGTTAAAAGCCCTAACACAGAGATCACAGAGGGCCTCTGTGTCCTCTGCGTTGAATCTTTTCGCGACACAGAGAGCACAGGGAGAAACTACACGCAATTCGCCGGGAGGCGGATCGTAAAATTCTCGTAAAGTCGCATCCAGCACGCGTTGCGGCGGGGTTTGTGTGGTCTCGCCCGTTATATAATTCAAGGGAGTGCGCTGGAAGCTATCCAAGTCGAATTTGCCGCTGCTGACCATGGCCGTTTTTGCGGCGGGGCTGGTGCTGGCCGGCGGCCTGCTTTATGGCTGGATCAACCGTGCCAGCGTGGCGGACCGCGAGCAGCAGGAGGAATTCCTGCACGCGGCGATGCGAAGTTTTCGGGAAGAGCTTCGCGCCCCGCTGCAGGAAATCCGCGCAACGTTCCGGCCCCTGCCGCGAGCGGGCACCGAGGCGGCGCTGGAAGATTACCTTGCAGGATTCTACTCGCAGTGGCAGACGAACGATGCCAACGGCCCGCTGGTGTCAGGTTTGAGCGTGGCCACTCTGGACGCGCAGGGAAAGGCGCAATATCGGACGCTT
>DASSJE010000277.1:0-24752 GCA_035691365.1 Terriglobia bacterium | reverse complement strand
CTATCGAGATCGTCGCCTGGTGGACATCCATTCCAACGTACTTCACACTATTCATGGGTTGCTCCTTTCGTCAGGTCGAGGTTCACTGTTCAGCACAGACCTCAGCCTACCCCGAAAGGGGCGCCCTTTTATAATGCGTGGTGCGTAATGATTGTAGTGGGGCGTGATGGACCTGGAGGAGAGCATGAAAACGAAGACGGCAGGTTTGCTGATAGTGGCTCTGGCGGCGCTGAGCGCGGTGGCGAGTGCCGCCTCGAGGATGGAGAAGACGCTGTCGCTCGCGCCGGGCGGCGAATTTGTGCTGCAGGCGGACGGCGGGAGCGTAACGGTGACGGGTTCAAGCGACACGGGCGCGAGGATTGTGATTACCTCGAACCGCGACGATTGGCAATCGTTGTACAACCTCAGCTTCGATTCCAGCAACAACGTGGCGCGGGTGACGGCGCGCCGGAAAGGCTTCAGCTGGTTCTCGAGCGCGAACCTGCACTTTGACGTGACGGTGCCGAACAACACGCGCGTGAGCGTGAAAACCGGCGGAGGCTCAGTGAAGGCTTCATCGCTCGACGGCGAGCAGAACCTGGGCACCAGCGGAGGCTCGATTGACGCTTCCAACATCCACGGAAACGTTGTGGCGCGCACCTCGGGAGGCGGCATCAGCATGAATTCGGTCGAGGGGTCGCTCGACGCGCGGACCAGCGGCGGGTCCATCCGCATTGACGGGCTGACGGGCCACGTGAGCGCGCATACGGCGGGCGGCGGCATCCGGGCAACGCTCTCGCCGGGCAACGGGCAGGGCGGCGACATTTCGACCTCGGGCGGCTCGATCGACGTGAACCTCGATCCCTCGGTGAATCTCAATCTTGAAGCTTCAACTTCCGGCGGCTCCGTCTCGACTGACCTGCCCGTGAAGGTTGTGGGCACCATTTCACGCTCCAGCGTGCGCGGCAGCATCGGGCAGGGCGGGCCTACACTGAGCCTGCACACCAGCGGCGGGTCCATTCACATCAGCTCGCACTGAGTTGCGAGCCGGGAGAAGCAGGAAGGTTTGCGGGCGGTGCGACGCCCTCCGCAAGAGCTTACATAGCTAGGCTATTTACGCCTTGCCCGGCCCCAAATGGGACGCGTGGGATTTTGGGACGTTTTTAAAATTCTAAGTAATTGATAACAAGATAGTTATTTTAAAACCCTGCCCTTCTCTCAGGCAGTCTCTCCAATTTCTGTCGAATTCTGGCACGGCGTGTAAATCCTGCCCGGCACGCCAATCTTCCGCCCAGCCCGGCCGCACTCCTCGATTCAGAGAGAGGACTCCACCGCAGAGGTTTAGAATAGAAGGGGGAGGATGAACGCGGCATCGTGAACGACAGCATTCAACGGCACGTTCGGGGAAAGCGCTGGGTGAAGATCCTGGCCGGCGCGGGGTTGGTGGCGACAGCAGCGTTTGTCGTGGCGACATTCTGGCTGGGCAATGGAGCCCGGCAGGACCATCTGCCCAATCCTCCCGGGCTTCCAAAGAACGTCAACCAGCAGCTTTCAGGAGTCACTTTCACCCGCTCGGACCAAGGGCGGCGGCTGTTTGTGATCCACGCGGCGCGAACGCTGGCCTACAAGCAGGGCGGTTCAACGGTGCTGAAGGATGTTTATGTGGAGTATTTCGGGCAGTCGGGAAACCGGTATGACATCCTCCGAACACCGGAGGGCATTTACAATCCGGCCACCGGAAATCTCTCCACGCCCGGCGACGTCGAACTGGTGCTGAACGCCTCGCCCAGCCAGGTGGCAGCCCCCGGCACGGGGCGGGAACAAAGCTCCCTTCAGTCCACTGCCGGCGCAAATTCTGTGCGCCCGCCGGTGTATATCAGGACTTCAAAGGTGACTTCCAGCGAGCACGGCACGCGGCTGGAGAGCAACACTCCGGTGCGGTTTCATCTGGGCGGGATTTCCGGGTCCGCGCAAGGGGTGATCTACGGCAGCGCTGCGGGAGAAATCATCCTGAAGCAAGACGTGCAGGCCACGTTCCACGGCGCAAAGGCTGGCCAACTGGGCGTGCCCATCGAGATGTCCGCCAGTCGGCTTCGTTATGCCGGGCAGGACGAAGGCGTGCAATTGTGGGGGCCGGTGAAAATCCATCAGGGCGACAGGATGGTGACGGCAAGCCAGGGCTCGATTTCGCTGGATGCCCATAACCGCATCACGGAGGTCTTGTTGAAAGGCAACGCCCGCGCTCAGGACCGCATGCGCGACGGGCAGGTGAAGCTGCAATCCGATGTGTTGCGAGGCTTCCTCAATCCCGCCACCAGCCGGCTCAGCAAGCTGGATGCGGCAGGGCACGTTCGCGGCGAGTCGACGCAAGGTGGAGCGGTGAGCCATCTTGAAGCGCACGAGGTCGTCTTGAATTTTGATTCCGCCACGCACGTTCCAGCCAACGGCGTGGCCCAGGGCCAGGTGCATCTGACGGTTGCTCAGTCACACGGCACGCAAGCCGGCCCTTCTTCGTCGCGAACCCCCGGAGGAAAGATCGCCAAGGAAGACCTTTCGACTGAAAAGCTGCAATTTTCTTTTCGCCCCAAAGGGAAGAATCTGGAGGCGGCTGAAACAGCGGGCCCCGCAAGGCTGATTCTCTACCCTGAAAGCACAAAGGCCGGAAGCCGGACCGTTACCGCGGCCAGGTTCCTGATGGACTTTAATTCCGCCAGCCGCCTTGAACGGTTTCGCGGAACAGGAGGGACCAGGGTCGTCTTCGCGCCGCCTCCGGACGCACGGAAACAGGCGCCGGCGGTTTCGACCGCGCAGCAGATGGTGGCAATCTTTGATCCGGCAACTGAAGCGGTGCAATCCGTGGAGCAGCAAGGGGATTTCCATTACCAGGATGGAGTGATCGAAGCGAAAGCCGAGCGGGCCCGGGACTTCGCGCACGAGCAGAAGCTGGTGCTCACCGGTCATCCCGAGGTTTGGGATTCCAGCACGCGGGCGCGCGCCACCCAGATTGTGGTTCTGCTGGCATCGGACACCGCGGAAGGAATCGGCAGCGTCCACGCCATCCACATCGATCCCCGGGACCCCTCGGGGCCGCCAACCAACGTGGTGGCCGATCGCATGGTGGCCGACCGCGGCAGCCAGGTGGTCCACTATGAAGGCCACGTTCGCGCCTGGCGCGGGACCGATGTGGTGGAGTCGCCGTCGCTGGACGTTTATCGGAATGAGCGCCGCGTCAGCACCAATTCCCGGGTGGTCACCTCCCACCTGCAGCCGGCTCCCCCCGCGACCGATGAAAATAAGGGAAGCCCGCCCGGCCCGAGGCCGCTCACCATCCGGGCAGACCGGCTGGATTACCTGGATGCAGGCAAAAAGGCGCGTTACGCCGGGAACGTCGTGCTGAGCACCGGGGACACTCGCATTGACTCGGACCGGCTGGACCTCTACTTCACGTCCGCCAAAAAGCAGGGGGACTCGGAGGTGGAACGAGCCGTAGCCGAAGGGCACGTGAAGATTGTGCAGCCCATGCGCTATGCTAAAGGTGAGAACGCCGTCTATGACGCAAAGACGGAGAAAGTGGTGATGACCGGCGGGCCGCCAACAGTCTACGATTCGGAGAAAGGTTCGATGACAGGAGAAAGGTTGACATTCTATATTCACAGTGACAGGTTGTTAGTCGAGGGCAAAGCGAATTCCCCTGTCATTTCCAGACACCCTGTCGCACAGTGAACGAGGATGCATATACTCTCGGCGGTGGACCTGACAAAGGCGTACAAAGGCCGAAAGGTTGTTGACAACATCTGCCTGACCGTCGCGCAGGGCGAAGTAGTCGGCCTGCTGGGCCCGAATGGAGCGGGCAAGACAACCACTTTTTACATGGTTGTGGGCCTGGTCAGCCCGGATTCAGGACAGGTGGTCCTCGACGAAACGGACATCACGGGATATCCGATGTATCTGAGGGCGAGAAGCGGAATCAGCTACCTGCCCCAGGAGCCTTCCATCTTCCGCAAGCTGACGGTGGAAGAGAACATTCTTGCAGTCCTGGAAACGCTTCCGCTCAGTGCGCATCAGCGGCGCGAGCGCCTCGAGGAATTGCTTGAAGAGCTTGGCTTGCAGCACGTCCGGCGCAGCCACGGGTACCTGCTTTCGGGCGGCGAAAGGCGGCGGGTGGAAATTGCACGTTCCCTCGTGATCTCGCCATCGTTTATACTTCTAGATGAACCGTTTTCCGGGATTGACCCTTTGACCGTCCTGGACATTCAGGAAATTATCGTCCGGTTGAAGGAAAGCGGCATTGGGGTATTGGTCACCGACCATAATGTGCGCGAAACGTTGCGAGTGACGGACCGCGCCTACATCATCAACAACGGCAGGATTTTCCGGACCGGCTCTCCGGAGGAGCTCGGAAACGACTCGGAAGTGAAGAGAATCTATCTCGGAGATAACTTTAAGCTGGTAGTCTGATGGGTGGATCTCAACCAAGAATCGGCCTGAACCTCAAGGTGGCGCAGAAGCAGGTGCTGACGCCCGGCCTGGTCCAGATGGTCAGCGTCCTGGCCCTGAACAGGCTGGAACTGCGCGAAATGATCAACGAGGAGATGATCGCCAACCCCGTCCTCGAAGAAGTCCCCGAGGATATGCCCACGATGGAGGAGACTGCACAAAAAGTTGAGTCCAACGGCGCGGAAGAACTCCCACCCGTCGAGGGGGCAACCGAAAACGGGAACCGCGATTCCTTTGAGGAGATTGATTTCGGGTCCTTTTTCCGGGACTACCTGGACCCGGGGTTCAAAGCTCCGGCCAGCGAAGTTTATGAGAAGACGTCCTTTGAAAACTTCCTCTCCCAGCCCTCCTCGCTAACCGACCACCTGGACTGGCAGTTGAGCGTTTCCAAATGCACCGAGGAGGTGCGGAGCGCTGCGGAGTCCATTATCGGGAACCTTAACGAAGATGGATATCTGACCACCACCGTGGAAGAGATTGCCCACACGGGAGGCCATGAAGAGTGCGACGTTGAGGCTGCGCTGGCGCTGGTGCAGGAGTTCGATCCCCTGGGGGTCGCCGCCAGGGACGTTCGCGAATGCCTGTTGATCCAGCTTCGCAACATGGCGCCTGAAAGTACGCTGCCCGCCCAGATTGTTTCCGACCACCTGAAACTGGTGCAGAACAAGCATTACCGCGAGATTGCCCGCGCGCTGGATCGCCCGGTGCCCGCCGTCGAGAAGGCAATCGAACTCATCCGCACGCTTGACCCGCGCCCCGGCCAGCGCTACAACAAGTCGCAGCCCCAGTTGATTGAGCCTGATGTCTATATTGTGAAGACCAGCAACGGGTATGAAGTCCGCCTGAATGAAGACGGGTTGCCCCAGTTGCGCCTGAGCCGGCACTACCGGCGCCTGCTTTCAGACGGGGCGGCCACGCGCGAAGTGCGAAGTTATGTGAAGGAGCGCTGCAATTCCGCTTTGCAGCTCATCAAGAATATCGAGCAGCGCAAGCATACGATTGTGCGCATGTGCGAGTCCATCATTCACCGGCAGGTGGAATTCCTTGAGAAAGGCATCGACTCTCTGCGGCCGATGATGATCAAAGAGGTTGCGGAAGAAGTCGGCGTCCATCCCTCCACAGTCAGCCGTGCGGTGGCCAACAAATACGCCCACACGCCGCAAGGCGTCTACGAACTTCGGTATTTCTTTTCCGAATCTGTCCAGGGGCCGCAGGGAGGAAACACTTCACTGATCCGCCTGAAACGGATCGTCAAGAAAATGATTGAAGAAGAAGATTCCGCCCAACCCCTTACCGACGAAACCATCATGCTCCGCCTGCAGGAGCAGGGCTTCAATGTCACCCGCCGGACTGTGGCAAAATACCGTGAAGACATGAAGATTCCCAGCACACACCAGCGCCGGGTTAAAGGATGAGCAATCCTTCCGCATCGCCAATTCGAACGACAATTCAAGGAGGTGCTGATATGGATGTTGATTTCACAGGCCGCCAGGTGAATGTGACGGCCGGTCTCCGCCAATACACTCACCAGCGCCTGAGAAAACTGGACAAACTGCTGCCGGGCAATCCCAAGCTGCATATCGTGCTGGCGGCGGAAAAGCGGGGCCGCACGGCCGAAATCACCGCAACCTTTCCTGACCAGACCCTGGTGAGCGTTATGGAGGCGTCCGATAATCGAAGCGCCATTAAGGGAGCGCTCGACAAGCTGGAGCGCCAGGCGGTGCGCCGCCTCGCAAAGAGGCGCACAATCAAGCGGCGCCCCAAGCCCACTTCGAATATTACGCTGAATGTTTTCCAGAGCAGCCGCGTGGACCATGAGGACCGCATCGCGATCGAATCGGAACGGCTTCCGGTGAAGCCCATGACGCTGGATGAAGCCATCGAGTCCCTGCAAACGTTGAAGAGCGGGCTGGTGGTCTTTCGCAACTCCGAGAGCGAGCGGGTGAACGTTATCTACCGGCGCCCTGACGGAAAACTTGGCCTGGTAGAACCAGAACCTTAAGACCCTGAAACAGAAGGCAAGCTGGGTGGCGCATCCATCGCGGTCGTTGCGATGTGTGTGAGCAACAGGGCGCAGAGTCCGTGCTGCCCGGATGTGTGGTTCCCATGAGGAAGGCCCATTCCAGAACAACCGGAACCCGGCGGCTCGTAATCATCACAGGCCTCAGCGGCTCAGGCAAGGGGTCAGCGCTGAAGTCCTTTGAGGACCTGGGCTACTATTGCGTTGACAACCTGCCGGTGGGATTGATCCCCAAGTTTGCCGACATGTGCGCCGCGCCTGGGAGTCACATTCCGCGTTCGGCCGTGGTGGTGGACGTCCGCGAGGGCGAAGCCTTCAGCCAGCTTCCGGTGGCCTTTCAGCGGCTGGACCGCCATGGGCTTAAGGTGGCGCTGCTCTTTCTCGAGGCGTCCGACGAAGCGCTCATCCAGAGATTTGAAGAAACCCGCCGCCCCCATCCCCTGGGCCGCAATGTGCCCGTTCGGGAAGGCATCCGCCTCGAACGATCACTGCTCAAGCCGATGCGAAAGCTTGCCGAAACAGTAATCGACACCAGCCGGATGAATGTGCACGAGCTTCGCCAGTTGATTCAGGACAGGTTTGGAGGCCGAAAGAGCAAGACGATGCTGATTTCCGTCCTGTCATTCGGCTTCAAGCACGGGGTGCCGCAGGATGCCGACCTGGTATTCGACGTTCGGTTTCTGCCCAACCCCAACTTCGTGGCAGGTCTGCGCGAAAAGAACGGGTGCGATCCCGAGGTGAGGGAATACGTGGAGTCGCAGAGCTTGACGGGGGAATTTATCAGCCGGCTTACCGACCTTCTCCTGTTCCTGCTGCCGCACTACGTTCGCGAGGGCAAGAGTTATCTGACGATCGCCATCGGATGCACCGGCGGACGGCATCGGTCTGTGGCGATTGCCGAGCACATTGGCGGCCTTCTGGAAGAAGAAGGCTACAAGGTGAAAATCTCGCACCGTGACCTGCAAAAGAACCACGCCGCCTGAAGGCAGAGTCCTGCAATGCCGGCTGATCGAAAGCGCCGAGGAGTCCCCCTGAAATGAGCAATGTGCTGGCCGTTGACATTGGCGGAACGCACTTCCGCACGGCCCTGTTTGACGACGCGGGCCGCCGCCTCCTTCTTTTTGAGGGCGCGACGGATGCCTCCGGGGGCCGGGACTGGATGCTGAACGAGATTCGCGAGAGGGCGCAGAATCTGGTTTCCCGGTCGGACCAGCCGGTCCGCTCCTGCGGCATCAGCTTCGGCGGGCCGGTCGATTACAGGCAGCAGCGGGTCAGTTCCATGCACGTTTCCGGCTGGCGTGGTTTCAAGCTGGCGCAATGGGTGGAGGACAATCTTAACCTGAAATGCCGCCTGGACAATGATGCCAACGCCGGGGCACTCGGAGAGCTCCGATATGGGGCCGGGCGCGGCGCCGAATCTGTCCTGTATCTCACGGTTAGCACAGGCATCGGCGGCGGAGTGATCTGCGGCGGAAAGATCCATCGGGGCAAGGATTCCATGGCCGGAGAGGTGGGGCACATCCCGATTTCCGACGCCGGCGCTTTGTGCTCCTGCGGCGGCCGCGGGTGCCTTGAAACCATCTGTTCCGGAACAGCCATCAGCCAGCGGGGGCGAGGGCTGGCACGAAGAAAACCCGAGGCGATGATCAAAACTCTGCAGCTCGCTTCCGACGACCCTGAACGAATTACCGCGGAAGTCGTCTTTCGCGCCGCCGGCGAAGGCGAGAGAAGCGCCCAGTTTATTGTGCGTGAGGCGGCCCGCGCCCTCGCCAAGGCCTTGCTTACATCCATTCGCATCCTGAACCCCGAGGTGGTCATCCTGGGCGGAGGCGTGGCACTTGCCGGCAGGTTGTTGCTGGACCCGGTGCACGAGTTTCTGGATGAGTTTTCGGCGCCTATGCTCCAACATTCCACGCGTATCGCGCTGGCAGAACTGGAGAAGTACTCGCCGCTTTACGGCGCCGCGGCCATGGCCCTGGAGACGGTCTGAAAAGGCTGGCGTTTGAAGCTGCCGAACCATTTTAATAAGACTCCTGTTTTCAATAAATTGCTAATGTGATAGAGTTGGAGCTTCGGGGCCCCTGCGTCGCCAGGCAGCTTGACTTCGATTCCGGCGACGATTAAGATTCTATTTTTCCACGCCCGGCGGGCTCTCCAGCCTGAGGGTAGGACGCCGGATGAGCCAAGTTCAACACCTGCTAGGATTTCTCCGACCTTACAGACTGCGCCTGGCCATTGCTGTTTTCCTGATGGCAGTGGTAGGCACGTGTGAGGCGATTACCGCCCTCCTCATCAAACCCATCGGCGACAATGTGCTCAAGCCCGGCACTGAATCCAACGGCATCCGGCTCTTTAATCTTCCCTGGTCCCATCATACAATTTATCTGAACGACTTTTTCCCCGGCCATGTTCACAATGTCTGGACCGTCGTCGTGCTTGCACTCATAACCGTGACGATTGTGAAAGGACTCTCGCGGTACCTGGGCACTGTGAGCATCAACTTCATCGGGCAGTCGGCTGTCCAGAATCTTCGCAACCAGCTTTACAGCCGGATCGTTCAGCAGTCGATGTCTTTCTTCAAGCGGAACCCCACCGGCCGGCTGATTTCAGCTATCAGCAATGATACGGACCGGATCCAGTACGCGGTTTCCCAGGTGGCCGCCGACTTCTTCAGGAACTGCTTCACGCTGGTCGCCCTGCTGGGTGTTGTCTTTTACTATGACTGGAAGCTGGCGCTGATCTCGCTGGCCCTGGTGCCGCTCATCGTCTGGCCGTCGGCCAACATCGGGAGGCTGGTGCGGCGGTCCAGCCGCTCCAGCCAGGACCGGATGGCCGACATCAATAATCTTGTCCAGGAAACCTTCACGGGCATCGGCATTGTGAAGGCCTTTGTGATGGAGCACTTTGAAGTGGCCCGGTTCAAGGCGGCCACCCACAAGCTGCTGCACATCAACATGCGCTGGATAAGGGCGCAGGCCGCGACGCCGCCGCTGATGGACCTTCTCACCATGGTCACCGTTTCGGGACTTCTGCTTTACGAACGCAACGCCATCCTCCACCATACCCAAACGCTGGGCGATTTTCTGGGCTTTGTCTATGCGCTGTTCAAAATGGGCGAGCCCATCAAGCGCCTGACGGGCGTCAACAACGCCGTCCAGCAGGCCATCGGGGCGTCGGAGCAGGTGTTCCAGTTCCTGCAGGCCATTCCGGAAGTGAAAGAGAAGCCCGCCGCCGAGAAGCTGCCGCCCTTCCAGAATGAAATTGTTTTTGATCAGGTGGACTTTGAATACGAGCCGGGCATGCCGCTGCTGCAGGGCGTCAATCTTCGCATCCGGAAAGGTGAAGTGGTGGCGCTGGTGGGCTCCAGCGGGGCCGGCAAAACGACCCTGGCCAGCCTGCTACCCAGGTTCTACGACGTGACGCGCGGACGCCTGCTGGTGGATGGCCATGACGTGCGGGACCTCAAAGCCGCTTCGCTGCGTTCGCAGATCGGAATGGTGACGCAGGGAACCATTCTTTTTAACGACACCATTTTCAACAATATCTGCTATGGTAACGGGTCGCGGACCCGGGCCGAAGTGGAGGAGGCCGCCCGTGCCGCGCTGGCGCACGATTTCATTATCGAGAGGGCGGACGGATACCAGAGCATGATCGGCGAGCGCGGCCAGCGACTCTCCGGCGGACAGCGGCAACGGTTGGCCATCGCCCGCGCGCTGCTGAAGAATCCACCCATCCTGATTCTGGATGAAGCGACTTCGGAACTCGACACGGAATCTGAAGCGCTGGTGCAAAAGGCCCTGGGAAATCTGATGACAGGCCGGACGGTGCTGGTGATTGCTCACCGGCTCAGCACGGTCAGGCGCGCGGACCGCATCGTGGTGCTGGACCGGGGAACCATTTCAGAGGTGGGCACGCACGATGACCTGGTAACACGCGGCGGAATCTATCAGCGGCTGCACGAACTGCAGTTTGTGGATGCAGAAGCATAAAAATAAAAAGGAGATAAGGGCAGCCCGCCGGCCGGAAGGGCTGGAACAACCGGCCGGGACGGCAGCCTGAGTGACGATGGTTCGAAGCATGACAGGTTACAGCAAGCTGCGGCGCGAGGAGGATGGTTTCTCCCTGAACGTTTCCGTTAAATCGGTGAATCACCGCTTTCTTGATCTGCAATTCCGCATGCCCTCCGTGCTCTCTCCGATGGAGCCCGGCCTGCGCCAGATTGTGAAACAGCACGTCATCCGCGGGCACGTGGAAGTGGGCGTCAACATGGAAAAAGTGGGCGCGGAAGAGTTGAAGGTGGACCGCAACCTGCTGAAGGCCTACATCAAAGTCTGCCGGGAGGTGCGGGATGAGATGGGCGTCGCCGCGGAGACGGACGTCGTGCAGCTTTTGAGAATTCCCGGAGTGCTGTCGAACGAGACCGAACTTTCCGAGAAGGAACTGGCAGCGATCCGCAAGGTCCTTGAAGCGACCCTGACCGGCGCGCTGGAAACGCTGAACACCATGCGCGAACGGGAAGGCGCGGCGCTCGAGAAAGACATCCGCGAACGGCTGGACCATCTGGAGACGCTGCGTAAATCCGTTGCGAAACATTCGCGGCGGATTCCGCAATATGCCCAGCAACGGCTGGAAAACCGCCTGCGGGAACTGCAGGGAGCGGTGCACGTTGACGCCGCGCGGCTTGCCCAGGAGGTCGCGTATCTCGCCTCGCGGTCGGATATTTCGGAGGAACTCACTCGCTTTCAGAGCCACCTGGTGCAGACGCGCCAGCTTCTTTCCGAAAGTCCTGAAGTGGGCAAAAAGCTGGACTTCCTGCTTCAGGAGCTGAACCGCGAAGCCAATACGCTGCTGTCCAAGACTTCGGACGTGCCCGAGGTCGGCTCAGAGGTGGGCCGCCAGGCCATTGAAATGAAGTCCGAGATCGAGAAATTACGCGAGCAGGTGCAAAACATCGAGTGAGCGCATCCGGACCCCATGAGCCGCCAGCCAGGCTGGGCACCGTCTTCGTGATTTCTGCGCCTTCCGGCGCCGGCAAGACCACCCTGATCGAAAAACTGCGGGCGTCTGTGCGCGGCCTGGCCTTCTCGGTTTCTTACACGACGCGCCCGCCCCGTGCAGGAGAAAAAAACGGCCGGGAATATTTTTTTGTTTCGCCTGAGGAGTTCAGGCGGCGGAGGGCTGAAGGCGAATTTGTGGAGTGGGCACAGGTGCACAGCCACTATTACGGCACCTCCTGGCATAAGCTGCAGGAGGCCCAGAGAGCCGGCCAGGACGTTCTGCTGGATATTGACGTGCAGGGGCACCGCAAGTTGCGGCGGAAAATCCCCGGCACGGTGAGCGTTTTTGTAATGCCGCCGTCGTTTGCCGACCTTGAAGAGCGGCTTCGGCGCCGGCACAAGGATTCTCCCGAAGTCATCGCCGAACGGCTTGCAATGTCACGCAGGGAAGTGGCACATTGGAAGGAGTATGATTACGTGATTGTGAATGACCGGCTTTCCACCGCTGCCCAGGCTCTCCGCAACATTGTGCTTGCATCACGATTGCGCCGCCAGTGCCAGTGCCGGCGCGTCAGGGAAATTATCGGAAAGTTCATTGGAGGATAGATGGAGTTACCCAACAACATTGACAGCAAATTTCGCTACATTCTCATTTCTGCCAAGAGGGCGCGGCAGCTTCAGTCAGGTGTGAGGCCGCTGGTGCAGACGCAGACCAAAAGGGCCACGAAGGTCGCTCAGCAGGAAGTCTCTGCCGGCCTGATTCCGTTTGAAATTGTTGAGGTGAAGACTGGAAACGATAACGGTTAGAAAAGCTGGGCCGCCGTGCGCCATCGGAGCGCGCGGCCCGGCGAGGGAGAATTTCCAGAACTGGAAAGTTTCCAGATGAAAACGGGTAACCAAATCGAGACGCGGCGTGGGGTTTCCAACTGCAGGCCGCGGCCGGGGATTGCCTGATGCGCGTAGCGCTGGGAGTTACGGGAGGCATTGCCGCTTACAAGGCGGCGGAACTGCTCCGAATGCTTCAGGAGCGCGGCCTTGACGTGCAGGTGGTGATGACCGCCGGAGCGCGCAATTTCATCACCCCGCTGACCTTCGCCTCGCTCTCCGGGCACAAGGTCATCACAGATATGTTCGGCGGAGCGGGCGAAGAGCCCAACGTCGAAAGCGCCATCGAGCACATCGCCGTGGCGCAGGGGATCGACGCCCTGGTGATTGCGCCCGCCACGGCTAATGTGATGGCCAAAATCGCGCAGGGGATCGCCGACGATTTCCTCACCACGCTCTGCCTGGCCACCCGGGCGCCGATTGTTGTTGCTCCCGCGATGAACGTCAACATGTGGGAGAACGCCGCGACGCAGCAGAACCTGCAAACTCTACGGACGCGCGGAATCCAGGTGCTCGAACCCGATGAAGGTTACCTGGCCTGCGGGATGATCGGTTCAGGGCGGCTGGCCTCCGTCGAGTCGATTGCCAGGGCTGTTTTTGAAACTCTGCGCTTGCGCGACGACCTCAGGAACGAAACGGTGCTGATAAGCGCGGGGCCAACTGAAGAACCGCTGGACCCTGTCCGCTACATCACCAACCGCTCTTCCGGCAAGATGGGTTACGCGCTGGCAGAGGCCTGCACGCGGCGCGGCGCGGCGGTCACACTGGTCAGCGGCCCCACGCGGTTGCCGGCGCCCGCCGGCGTCAGCGTGGAGAACGTGCGAACCACCGCCGAGATGCGCGATGCCATGCTCCGCTGTCTCGCCCGCGCGACGGTGGTCCTGATGGCCGCCGCGGTGGTGGATTTTGCGCCCGCCAGGATCGAACCGGAAAAAATCAAGAAGCGCCAGGGTGCCCTCACCCTGGAACTCAAGCCCACGCTGGATATTCTGGCGGAGATTTCCCGGCGGCGGAAGCCGGACCAACTGGTCGTGGGTTTTGCCGCTGAAACCAGCAACCTGCTGGAAAACGCCGCCTCAAAGTTGCAGGAAAAAGGGCTGGACATGATTGTCGCCAATGACGTGACGCAGCCGGGCGCCGGGTTCGACGCCGACACCAACATCGTCACCCTGATCTTCCCCGGCGGCCAGGTGAAGCCGCTCGAGAAAATGAGCAAGCTGGACGCCGCCCATGCGATCCTGGACGAAGCGATGGCCTTGCGGGCAAAGCGCGTTGCGGCGGGCAAGCGGTAAGCCGGTTTGCGGCAGAACATCATCTACAAATGAACGAAAGCCAGCGCAGAAAAGTGACGGCCATCCTCGAGTTCTACGAGGAACTGGGCATCGAGGAGTTTTATCTTGCCCGTAGCAGCGCCGCAAAGGCGCCGGCAGCTTCCAGGCATGCCCCGGCTGGGGACGCGGCACCGGGCAACCCTCCCGCACAAGTGGAAATCAACCCAGGCCCTCAGCCGCCGAAAGTCGAGTTTGGAAAGCCTCCTGTCCAATTGTATACCGCCGCGGCGGCGCCCCAAGCAATCGCTGCCCCGGGCCCTGCGGCCCAGTCCATGAGCCTGTTTGAAGCGCCTTCACCGCGCGCCGCTGTGCGGGAAAGTGAAACGCTGGAGCAGATCCGCGAAGACCTGGGCGACTGCCGCCGCTGCCGCCTGGCAGCCGGGCGCCACTCGATTGTTTTTGGCCAGGGCAATCCTCACGCCGAACTGGTTTTTGTCGGTGAAGGTCCGGGCGCCGACGAAGACGCGCAGGGCCTTCCTTTTGTGGGGCGCGCCGGACGCCTGCTGAACAAGATGATCGAGCTGGCGGGAATGAAGCGCGAAGATGTTTACATCTGCAACATCGTGAAGTGCCGCCCGCCCGAAAACCGTACGCCGCTGCCGGATGAAATCGAAACGTGCTCCCCGTTTTTGTTGCGCCAGATCAGGACCATCAAGCCCCGCCTGGTCTGCTGCCTGGGCTCGCCAGCCGTCAAGACTCTGCTGGGCGTCAAGGATGGCATCACCAAAATTCGAGGACAGTTCTACGATTTCCAGGGCGCCAAGGCCCTGCCGACATTTCACCCGGCCTACATTCTTCGCAACCCCCGGGAAGAGAAAATCCTTCGGGAAGATTTCCAAAAGATTGTGGATTTCCTGAAATCGCCACGCTGACGCTGCTCCCGCCGTGCGTAGGCAGGTGAGCGGCTGGATGTAGCGGCGGCTTCATGCCGCCACATGGCGAGATCAACTCTTCGCCGCGCCTCTTAACCGGACAGCACGAAGCCCACCCTCCAACAGACGATGCTATGATGGTTCTATTGCATAGTTTGAAGAGGCCGGCTGCCGGAACAGCGAAGTTGCAGGCAGCTCGCATTGAAATCCGATGGATCTCAAGGCCAAAATCCAGAATCCGCAGGTTCCGGTCAGCTTTTTTGAGATGGTGCCGCCCGCGGCGGGAAAGCCGGAAGCGCTGAAGTCCGCCATGGCGGAGGTTGGCAGGATCAAAGACCTGGTGGACGCCATCAACCTTCCCGAAATTCATGAGGAAGCGCGCGGGGGCGACAGAACGTTCAAATTCGTCGAGCGGATTGAGCCGCGTGTTCTGGGCGCGAAGATCCGCAAGGAATGCAACCTGGATGTCGTCATCAACCGTTGCGTGGTTTACCAGGCCGATCAGGCCCGATGGATCCAGGAAACGCAGGAAAAGTTTGGCATCAGCAACTTTATTCTGGTGGGTGGAGAGTCAAGCGCGGTGCAGTATCCGGGGCCCAGCGTCACCGAAACCGCGCGCCAGGTGAAGGATGCCGGATTGCAAGTGGCCCTGGGGGGAATCAGCATTCCCAGCCGTACCCATGAGGTGGACCGCATCCGCCGCAAGGTGGCGGAGGGCGTCTGCTTTTTTACCACTCAGGTCCTGTTTGATTCCAACGACATCGTCTGGCTGGTCCAGCGCCTGAACGGGCTTGAAGCCAGGCTCTTCCTGAGTTTCGCCCCAGTCAGCCACCAGCGCGACATTGAATTCCTGCGCTGGCTGGGCGCCGACGTTCCTGCGGATATTGACCGGTTTCTTATCCATGGCCCTCCTGGCGAAAAACCGTCTCCCCGCCACGCCGAGGAAGCTTTCGAGCGCTGCCTGGATCTGGCGCAGCGAATCCTGATGGACGTTTTTGACAATCTGCCTCCCGACCCGCCTCCTCTGGGAATCAACATCGAGCATATCAATCGCCGCAATCTCAACTTTGCTTTGCGAATGCTGGAGAAGCTGGGGACCTTTTACTCGAGTCTTGTGGCGGCGCGCAGGCGCACCAGCCTGGTGTGAATGTTTCGGAAACGGCGCCGGCGGGAGTAAATACGCAGCCTTCAGGCCGGAGCGCTCTCTGAGACAAACTGTTTGAATCAAATTTTTGGCTGGGGTGCGCCAACATCAGGATGAGCCGGCGGCGGATTGTTCCTGCCCGGCCTGTGGATTTGCATCCAGATAACGCTTGCGGCTATCCAGGATTGCCCTGCGGGCTTCACGAGGGCCCTGCCAGCCTTCGATGCGGGTCTTCTTGCCTTCCAGTTCTTTGTAAATGTCGAAGAAGTGCTCGATTTCCGTCAGGATGTGAGGAAAAATCTGGTCAATGGTATGGATCTGATCGTAGCGGGGATTGCGATCGGGGACGGAGAGAATTTTCGTGTCCGGCCCCTGGTCATCCACCATGGCCAGCAGCCCCACCGGGCGCACTTCCAGCATGCAGCCGGTAAAAGTCTCTACGTCCGCTGAAACCAGAACGTCGAGCGGGTCATTATCTTCCGCAAGCGTCCCGGGAATAAATCCGTAATCGCCCGGATAGTGCATGGGCGAGTAAAGCGTGCGGTCCAGCCGAAACACGCCCAGCGTCTTGTCGTATTCGTACTTGTTGGAAGAATGCCTTGGAATCTCCACAATCATGCGGACGATTTCCGGCGATTGCGGTCCCGGGTCCAGCGAGTGCAGCAGGTTCGGCATCCACTCAGCCTATCCAAATCGTGGTCTTATTGCAACTTTCGCAAATGAGGCCGTTATTCGGCAATGATACCTGCCGCAACACGTTGCCGGCCCGCCCGAAAAAGACGGAGAGCCGGTGAAGCGTGGCGGATTGTGTTCACAAATGAGCCGGCGTGGTTCCACACTAGCCAGCCTGGTTTGGGTAGCATAGAATCCTGCCATGGGCGAAACGAAATCCAGCTCGAGGGGCGGCCGCAGCCGTGCCAGGCCCACCCTGGTGAGCGTCGCCGTGCTGTCGGCCCTGCGGCGAGCGCTCACTTATTCCGTGCCGGACTCCATGGATGTTCGAATTGGGCAGCGGGTGCTGGTGCCGCTTGGCGCGCGACGCGCCACAGGCATCGTGCTGGCCGCAGCGCCGCCCTTGCCGCCGGGCATTGAAGCGAAGCCTGTGATCCAGGTGCTTGATTCCGAACCTGTGCTTTCTCCCGAACTCCTCACGCTGGGCATGTGGATTGCGGAATATTATCTTGCCCCGCTGGGCGAGGTGTTTCGCGCCATGTTGCCCCTGCGGCCGCATTCGAAGAAGGTCCGGGTTGTGCAATTGACGGAAGCGGGACGCCGGAAGCTTCGTGAAATGTCCGAAAGCCTGCTGCAGGAAACGCGCGAGAGCATGGAGATGGACCTGCTGAAACACGTCGCGGACAATCCGGGCGTGACGCTGGAAGCGCTGCGCCGGCGGTTTGATAAAACCTCATCCGGACTCGTTCGCCAGGCCATTGAAAAACGCCTGCTGGCGGTTTCGAAAACTGAGCGTGAACGCGGGACAAGAAAGGTGATGGCCGTGCGCCTGTCCGGCCCTCTCGGCGGCGGCCCCCCGAAGCTCTCGCCCGTGGCCCGGCGTATTATCGATGCGCTCGAACACGCCGGGGAAGTGAACGACCATCGCGCGCTTTTGAAATCCGCGCGCGCTACCCTGGCCCATTTGAAAAAGCTGCAGGAACAGGGGCTGATCGAATTCACCGATACCGCACCTCCCGATTCCGGGGCGGGCGACGTGTCCGATTTTCGCCACACGCTGACTGCGCAGCAGAAACAAGCGCTGGATGAATTGACCCGCAGCTTCGACCGGCAGGAGTTCAGCACGGTTTTGCTGCATGGAATCACGGCCAGCGGGAAAACTGAAATCTACATGCGGCTGATTGAACACTGCCTCGCGGCCGGCCGGACGGCGCTGGTTCTTGTCCCGGAAATCGCCCTGACCCCGGCCATCCACGAGCAGTTTCGCCTGCGGTTCGGAAATGGCATGGCGATGCTGCATAGCGGACTTGCCGAAGGCCAGCGCCATGACGCCTGGTGGCGGGTGCGGCGAGGTGAAGCGCGGCTCGTGCTGGGGACACGGTCCGCGGTGTTTGCGCCGCTCGAAGACCTGGGTGTCATTATCGTGGATGAAGAACACGAATCCAGTTACAAGCAGGATGAAACACCGCGCTACCACGGCCGGGACACGGCCGTTGTGCGCGCCCGCTTGAGCAAGGCGCTGGTGGTCCTGGGGTCCGCCACGCCATCGCTTGAAAGTTACGCCAATGCGGAAAACGGCAAGTACCATCTACTGAAGCTGGGCGAGCGTGTCGCGCGTCGCCCGCTGGCCAGCGTGGAAATTGTCGATATGCGGGAAGAGTTTCGGCAGACGCACACGCAAGTCCCCATCTCACGCCGCTTGCGCGAGGAAGTGGAAGCGCAACTTAAATCCGGAAAGCAGACCATGTTTCTCCTGAACCGGCGCGGCTATTCCTGGTTTCTGCTTTGCCGGAGTTGCGGGCAGACAGAGCGCTGCCTGAACTGCTCGATTTCGCTGACCTACCACCGGCGCGAGAACCGGCTGATCTGCCACTACTGCGGCTACCAGGCGCCCGTCCCGGCGCGGTGCCGCTCCTGCGACAGCCAATATCTCTATTACGTCGGGGAAGGCACCGAAAAGCTGGAACAGAAGCTCGCCGAAATCTTTCCCACAGCGCGCGTGGCAAGGCTCGATCGTGATTCGGCCCGGCGGCCGGGGCAATATCTGAAGATCCTGTCGGATTTCCGGGAAGGGAAAATCGATATTCTGGTGGGGACCCAGTTGATTGCAAAAGGGCATGATTTTCCCGGCGTCACGCTGGTGGGCGTTGTTTCGGCTGACACGTCCCTGTCGCTCCCGGATTTTCGCGCTGCTGAAAAGACGTTCCAGCTTCTTACTCAGGCGGCAGGACGCGCCGGGCGCGGTGAGTCACCAGGCCGGGTGCTGGTCCAAACCTTTTATCCGCAGCATTACGCAATCCGGTTTGCCGCCGAACAGGATTACGGCAAGTTCTTCAGCAAAGAGTTGCATTTTCGGAAGGTCATGCATTATCCGCCCGCCGCCGCGCTGGCCGATGTGGTGGTGGAGGACAAGAAGCTGGAACACGCCGCGCGTATGGCAGCGGAAGTGGGAAAGTTCTTTGAGAGCCTGGATGACCTGCGGAAGGGAATTCGCATCCTGGGGCCGGGTCCCGCGCCACTGGCCAGGATTGAAGGTTACTATCGCATCCAGTTTCTGCTGAAATCGTCTTCCCGCGCGAAACTCAACGCGCTTCTGCGGCGCCTCGCTGAGGACTCTGAGGGCTGGGGCGTGCCTTCACACGCGCTGACGATCGACATGGACCCGGTAAACCTGATGTAGGCTGCAGCCATGCGCATGCCCGCCAGGCGGGCGTGGCCCTTCGGTACGCAACCGGGCCTGAAAACGCCGGGCACGAGCGAGGCCTGATACCCCGCCTCGCGAGCCACCGGCCTTCTTGCTCTTTAAACCGCAAGGCGCCCGGATCGGACCCGCTACGCACGCCGCCAAGAGGAGCCCGGCCGTTCAGGGAAGAGTCTGCAGTTCTTTCCCGGGTTTAAAGCGGACGGCCCTGCCAGGCATAATGTTGACCTCGGCGCCCGTGCGCGGGTTTCTTCCAATCCCGGTCTTGCGAGGCTTGACGTTAAAAACGCCAAATCCGCGCAATTCAATCCGCTCGCCCCTGGACAAAGCCTTCTTCATCGAACCAAAGACTGTTTCAACGGCAATCTCAGCTTTGGTCTTTGTAATTCCAGTGCGGTTGACCACATCGTTGACAAGATCGAGCTTTATCAAAAGGAACCTCCTGAAAACACAGGATTTCATCGTAAAAAGCCGCTTCGGCATTGTCAAGTTGTTTTCTGCTGTATTATGATGCGGTGCTCTGTTAGCTTTGGAAGGATGGCATGCGCTGGGGCGTAAATTTGAGTTGCGCGCAGCCAATTTTGAATCAAGGGAGTGTCGATGGCCGTCAAGAATGACCGCTGGATTCGCCGGATGGTGAAGGAACAAAACATGATCGAGCCGTTCGCCGAAAACCAGAAACGTGACGGCGTGATTTCCTACGGGCTTTCATCCTACGGCTACGATCTGAGGGTGGCGGATGAGTTCAAAATTTTCACCAACGTCAATAATTCGATCGTGGATCCCAAACAGTTTGACGAGCGCTCCTTCGTGGAACTCAAGGGACCGGTCTGTATTGTTCCACCCAATTCCTTTGCCTTGGCGCGTTCGGTGGAATACTTCAGGATACCTCGCAACGTCCTCACCATTTGCGTGGGGAAATCGACTTACGCCCGCTGCGGCATCATTGTGAACGTGACACCGCTGGAGCCCGAATGGGAAGGGTTTGTGACACTGGAAATCTCCAATACCACGCCATTGCCCGCGCGCGTGTATTCCAACGAAGGATTATGCCAGATCGTATTTTTCGAGTCGGACGAGGTTTGCGAAACTTCCTACAAGGACAAGAAGGGCAAGTATCAGTCGCAGCAGGGCATCGTGCTGCCACGGATCTGATGAAGATTTGCTCCAGGCTGGCCGTGTTCCTGCTTCTCGCACTGGCTTGTTCTCAAGGCTTTGCCTGGGGCCCCGCCAGGTTGCAAACAGAGAAGAGTGCTTCTCCACAAACAGCGCCTTCTCAGGTTCAGCGCAAGGCCGAAGCGACTCCCGTTCCACAAAAGTACCAACTCTCACCCCAGAAGAGAGCTGAGGCGCGAGCGTATTCGCACACGCAATATGCGCTCTATTTTGCAGGCGTCACACTTGTTCTCCTCATCTATTTCGTGCTCTGGCGGGCAAAGGTCGCGGTGGCTTTCCGCAACTGGGCGCGCTGTGTCTCTCCGCGAAATTTTGTGCAATGCCTCGTATTTGTTCCGCTGTTCTTTCTTGCTGTCAGGCTGCTGCTGTTTCCGTTTGACTATTACGCGGACTTCGTGGTCGAGCACAGGTTCGGACTCATGACGCAGGGCTTTGGCTCGTGGATGGCAGACTGGGGAAAGAGCCTCGTTCTCTTCATTGTTGTCGGCACGATGCTGGTTTGGATCTTTTATTGGGTTGTCAGACGAAGCCCGCGGCGATGGTGGTTTTACTTCTGGGCTGTCACGGTCCCGATCACCCTCTTTATAATGTTTGCCGAACCCTTTGTGGTCGAACCCCTGTTTTACAGGTTTACGCCGCTGGACGCCACCCGGCCGGCTCTGGTCACGCGGATTGAAGAGATGCTTCGCCATGCCGGACTCCAGATTCCCCGATCGCGCATTCTGGAGATGGATGCCAGCTCAAAAACCAATACGCTCAACGCGTATGTCTCCGGCCTGGGGGCGAGCAAACGCGTGGTGGTGTGGGACACCACGCTCAAAAAAATGACGGACGATCAGACGCTGCTCGTCCTTGGACACGAGACCGGGCACTACGTCCTGCACCACATCGTGAAAGAATTTGTTCTGATTGAACTGGTTGCGCTGGCTTTTATCGCGCTGGGATTCATCGCGGTCAAGAAGCTGATCAGGCGATACGGCGACCGGACGGGCATCGAAGAGGAAGGAGACCTGGCATCTCTGCCCGTCATGCTGCTGGTGCTCACCGTTCTGACATTCTTCTCTTCACCGCTGGTGAATGGCATCTCGAGGCACTATGAGCACCAGGCCGACCAATTTGCTCTGGAAGTCACCTGCCGCGTGTTGCCGAACCCCAACGCGGCGGAAGCACAGGCTTTTCAAACCCTCGGCGAGCAAGACCTTTCCGACCCAGACCCGAACCCCTTCATCGTGTTCTGGCTTTACAGCCATCCGCCGCTCGACCAACGGATCCAGTTTGCCTTGAAGTACAAACCTTGGGCAGATGGCAAGCCACTACAGTTTATCCATGCAAGGGATTCCGGTTGATGTGTCCAATATTTGGACACTTTTTGTAGGGAGAGGACGTCGTGTGAAAGGGCGCGATCTATGGCTCTGACTCTGTCAATTTATCCAACTAGTTGAAAATAAAGTACTTACTTTAAGCATGGCCACCTTGGTCAAGCCTTATTGGCAGTTCCAACGGCTTCCTGAGCGGAAGCGATATCGGCTTCTACCATCATTCTGACCAGTTCGGGGAAGTCCACCTTTGGACGCCAGGCAAGTTCCTCGCGAGCGAGGGTGGCATCGGCCCGCAGATCATAGATTTCGCCCGTACGGAGCAGGTGGGAATCTATTTCCACCCATTCTTCTACCGAAGGCATGCGGGCGCCCGTAATGCGTTGCAGTTCCACCAGGACCTGCCGGAGGAAGTCTTCCACGCTGTGGGACGTGCCCGTGCCGATCACGTAGTCTTTGGCGGAGCCATTCTGCAGCATGGCGTGCATGGCCTTCACGTAATCGCCTGCGAATCCCCAGTCGCGCCGGGACTGCAGGTTCCCCAGCTTAAGCTTCTTCTGGTCTCCCAAGGCCAGGCGGGCGGCAGCCCGAGTGATTTTTCGGGTCACCATTTCCGGCCCGCGGCGCGGAGATTCGTGGTTAAACAGAATTCCTGCGGCGACGTACAGCCCGCGGTTGCGATAATTTTCCACCAGGCGGTGGGCCGCCATTTTAGAGACCCCGTAGGGTGACATGGGCTGCAACGGTGTCCGTTCATTTCGCGCGCCGTCAGAATTTCCAAACATTTCGGAAGTTGACGCCTGGTAAACGCGCGTGTCGGGTTTCTGACGCTCGATGGTCTGGAGCAGGCGGGCGAGGCCCCCGGCATTGATATCCAGCGTCTCAGCAGGGCACTCCCAGCTTGTAGGGACGAAGACCTGGCCGGCCAGGTTGTAGAGTTCATCAGGCCAGGCCTTCTGAAAGGCCACGGCAAGCGACTCGGCGTCGCGCAGGTCGCCATAGACAAATTCGACGCGGTGAACGATGGGCTCGAGCCAGCGAAGCGTGGCCGGCTCGCGCCGCACCAGCCCCCAGACTTCATAACCCATATCAAGCAGGTATTCCGCCAGGTAGCTACCGTCCTGTCCCGATATTCCTGTGACCAGTGCTTTCTTCATCTTTGGAAATCCTTTAAGAGAATAGAATTGGGGTGTCAGGTCGCGCTGCCAATCCGCCTGCAACCGCCACCATCACGAGCCAGTGCTGCACGGTCTTTATTCGATGGGTACTACAGAGCCAAAATTTCATTATAAACCTGCAAATTAGCTTCTGCAGTGCGGCGCCACGTGAATATTTTTGCTCGCGCCAAACCGCGATCGATCATAACACTCCGCTGGCCGGCATCCTCCACGGCGCGGAGGACCTTCGCGGCAATATCTTGCGGATCGTGCGGGTCCACATAAAGCGCCGCATCGCCTCCGACCTCCGGCAAGGACGATGTTTGTGAAGCAACCACCGGCACTCCGTGAGACATGGCCTCCAGCACCGGAAGGCCGAAGCCTTCCTCGAACGAGGGAAAGAGGAAGACGCTCGCAGCCTGGTACAGCAGGGGAAGTTCCTCCGCCGGAGCATATCCCAGCAGCGCCACGCGCGAGCCCAGGCCTTCCGTCCTTATGAAGTTGTGGACGGCATCGCTGCCGTGCCCGTTTCCGCCTGCGATCACCAGCCGGTAACGCTCCGGCAGATGGCGCAGCGCCTTCAGGGCGTTCATCGTATTCTTTCTGGTCTGGATGACGCCCACGGTGAAGATCATCTCATTGCCTTTGCCCACCAGGCGCTCGCGTTCCAGCACACGGCGCTCCGGGCTCAGTGAAGCGGCGGGCAGGTCAACCCCGAAAGGAACCATTCGGATCTTCTCACTCGGCACGCTCGAATACTTCAGCAACTGGTCCGTAGTGTACTGCGAGGGCGTAATGATGCGCGCGGCGCGCTCCACCGCCTCCAGCAGCAGAGCGGAAAATTTCTGCTGAAATTCCGGAGTCGAGTAGTCCTTGCCGGTCACCGGGAACAGGTCGATCACCGTGACGATCTCTTTTCTGAAGCGGAACGCCGGCGGCCGCTGCACCAGGCTGTGGAACACATCCGTCTGCCAGGGCAGCCAGAACGTCCAGGGATTCTGGTAACAGCGCACCGAGAAGCGCGGGCCGCGGGAACCCGGCGTGCAATTGGGGCGCAGGAATTCCCGGCGCGATTTGAACCTCGAGAGCCGGTAACAGAGCAGGTAGTGGTGCTCACATTCGATTTCGGCAAGGCACTCGATCAACCTCCGGCAATAAATCGCCACGCCGGAAGGCTGCGGGCCCACAGTATAAGTAGCATCAAGCGCGATCGTGGCCATCAGATGGATTTTGGATATTGCAGCCCGAATTGTCGAATGATTTTTTCCTGGCGGCGACCATTAAGATCAATACCTGCGCCGGGCCCAGGCGGCTTTAGGCCGCCATTGGCCATAGAGCGATTGGGTGGTTGAGCGATTGAAAACCGGCGGGGGAGTGGGTTTTGTAGCGGCGGCTTTACGCCGCCATCCGGAGGTGGAGATGGCGAGATAAACTCGCCGCTACGGTGTCGCCGCCTCCGTCATTCTGAGGCCTATTTCCGGCCGAAGAATCTGCTTTTCAGCGCGGCGCCGGCTTGCCTGTTTATCCCTTCCGCAGGGCGCATCTGCAATCTTGAATCTGGAATTTGAGATTCCCTGCGGGTGAGGGGAATTTTGAAAATTGGTGATTGAGCGATTGGGTGATTGAGTGATTGAAAAGCGCCGCGGGTGGCGCAGACGCTTGCCGTGTAGGGTCTGCGATCTCGCGAAGCGAGAGGTATTTGGTTGTATTCATTTCACCCGGTCCATTGTGATCAAAGAAGTGTCCTCCAGAAAGTAAAGCCTCCAGCCTGATCATGACCAGTCGCTACAATCCCGGCGCGATTATGATACCGCGTCATTCTAACCCCGCTCAGCTTTGCTGACCGCAGACATTAAATGTCAATGTCTGATGTCATGAAGGGGGCGGCTCGATTCGAGTAGGATTTGGTTGTATGACTAAATCTTACGTTCGAAAGGAGAGCCCCCGATGGAGAAGTTATATCTTGGAGTGGATTTACACAAGAGGAGTTGCTGGGTGACCGTCC
>DASSJE010000276.1:0-3820 GCA_035691365.1 Terriglobia bacterium | reverse complement strand
ACCGCGGATGTCTACACCCAAGCAATGACCCCGGTGAAACGGCTGGCTCAAACCAAGGTCGTCCGGTTGATTCTACCTCTCAAGACCACCGCGGAGGTAAGCCAGCCATAAGGGACGTCCATTCGGCTGGCTTATCAAACCCTTTCAAACCCTCTGTCGAGGGTGCATGTTTGAGTAAGGCTTTTGGAATGTTGGCGTCCCCGGCGGGATTCGAACCCGCG
The DNA here is from genome assembly GCA_035691365.1 of Terriglobia bacterium. Lineage (GTDB taxonomy): Bacteria > Acidobacteriota > Terriglobia > UBA7540 > UBA7540 > SCRD01. Next base: position 3,599 of record DASSJE010000276.1, on the reverse strand, counting down.
TTACCGCCGTGAAAGGGCGATGTCCTAGGCCGGGCTAGACGACGGGGACCAAGGCTCTGCAAATCCAGCGGACATATAGCAACCAGCCTTGAAAGGGACTGATCACCAGCTTTCGAGCGGGCTCCCCATAGATCGGCAGAATTTACTATGCTAGCAACTGCCCGTAATAACTGTCAATTGTTTCCGCCTGCCTCGAAGAGGAAGCTGGCCTGCTGGGGAACGTCCATGCCAGTAGTGGGGACTGCAATGGTTTCCAGAACGGGATATTCGTTAACCAGACCCAGCGGAACCGCCACCGGCTGGTCCCGGACAATACTGATCAACTGGAGCGCATTGGCCACAGCCTTTCCCCGGAAATGATTGTTGGTGATAACGTAAGTTGCCTCGCTTGCTTCAGCAACGTGCTTCACCCGCTTAGCCCAGGCTTCAAGTTCTTCGGGGCTGTAAAGATAGTCGTAACGTTCCTCGGGATGGTCATTGGAAGTAAACCAATGTTCATAATTCCGTCCGTGCAGACGCACATACCCCACAGGCGAGGTGGAGCGCTCGCTGGGCCGGATGGATCGCCCGATCACCGGCTGGTCGATGTTGCAAAAACCCACGCCCAGCTCGTGGAGCATCTGGTAGATATCCGGTTTATTCCATGACTCATGCCGAACTTCCAGGACCAGTGGATACTCCATAAACTGCATCACCAGCCCGCCCACATGTTCTCGGTTCTCCTTGTTGTTTTTGAAAGACCATGGAAACTGCATCAGAAGAGCTCCCAGCACTCCAGCTTCAAGGAGCGGCCTGAGACCTTGCTTAAACTCCCGCTCGTCCTGCTGGCTGGCCGTCCACTCATGCGTGAACCGCTGCCAAAGCTTTGCTGTGAACCGGAAATTGGGATTGTGACGTACCCGGCCGACCCAGCTCCGCGCGACCTCCGCACGAGGCGGATGGTAGAACGTTGTGTTGATTTCAATGGTGTCAAAAAAACTGGCCAGGTATTCCGCCTCGTGGAAGCCGCGCGGCCGGTGGGATGGGTAAACAATCCCGTTCCAGTCATCGTAAGACCAGCCCGCTGGGCCAAACCGGATTGTGGGGGCCTTGGGGCTCATATTCGCCTTTTGTTTGCCTTCGCCTCTATTATAACTCTGTACCTTCAAATCGTCTTAGGGAATTAAGCGTAGGAAAGCTTCCAGAAATTGCCAATGGATAGCAATCCCGCGGGACGGTTCCCTGGCGCATCACTCCGGCTACGAATCTTTTGTTGGAATGCTCAGTTCAACCGGGAAATTACTATTGATTAGAGCGGGCGAGATAGGAGCCGTTGGAGGTGTCGATTCGAATCACTTCACCTTCATCGATAAATGGAGGGACCTGAACCACCAAACCGGTTTCCATTTTGGCGGCCTTGGTGACGTTGGTTGCTGAGGCGCCTTTGATCCCCGGCTCGGTTTCCGTCACCTTCAGGTCAACGGTTGCCGGCAGGGAGATATCAATAGGGCGACCCTCATAGAAATCGATCTTCAGAATAACGTCGGGCATCATATACTGCGCCCGGTCGCCAACCACTTCCTTGGAAAGATGGAATTGTTCGTACGTGCCGGTGTTCATGAAGTAAAACAAGTCTCCGTCGGAATAGAGATACTGCATATCGACTTCGTCAATCACAGCTCGTTCCACGGTATCTTCTGAGCGAAACCGATAGTCACTCATCGCCCCGGTTCGCAGATTGCGCATCCGCGCCTGGACGAAGGCGCGCAAGTTGCCCGGTGTACGATGTTCTGCTTTGTGGATCGAAAAGAGCTCACCGTTGTGATTGATGACCATTCCTGGCCGGAGATCGTTTGCATTCATTGTGATGTCTCGCTAGATCTTTGAGGGTAGGCTTCGAGCCGGGGGCCCGCGGGGGACACTGACTTCGGCACGAACAGCCCCAACCCACATTCTACCGGTATGTAAAGAACTCGTCAATGTTGACGATACGCCGTTGATTGCAAGGGAAAGCCGTTAAGGGTTATGATAATCGCTTGTCTTAAGACCGATATTGCCATTCCAGCAGGCTGAAATCGTGCTCGATGGGCAACCGGTTCTTTCTTGGTTCGCGGGGGGAAGTCCTTGTGTGGCATTACGGGTTTTACGCGAAGTAAATTCGAAGCTGGCAACAGCCGGGTCCGTGACGCTGTAGCAACGCTGATTCACCGCGGGCCCGATCAGCAAGGCGTTTACCAGTCGAGCCTAGTCGCGCTGGGCGCAAGCCGGCTCAAAATTATCGATCTTGAGTCCGGCAATCAGCCTATTGTGGCCGAAGACGGCGACACGGTGATTGCCTTTAATGGCGAGATATACAACCATGCTGAGCTTCGCAAGGAACTTGAAGGGCTGGGGCACCGGTTCAGGTCGCGCACGGATACGGAAACGGTCCTGGAAGCTTTTCGGGAATGGGATACGGGGTGCTTTGCGAGGCTCCGCGGCATGTTCGCCATCGCACTCTGGACCGAATCGAGCCATCGGCTTGTCCTGGCCCGTGACCGTCTGGGTATCAAACCGCTTTACATTTACCGCCTGAACGGAGACATTCTTTTTGGCTCCGAGTTAAAGTCCATACTCATCCATCCTGAGGTCGAGCGCCGCCTCAGCCTGGCGGGCCTCAACTGTTTCCTTTCGCTGAACTACATTCCTTCCCCCTGGACACTGGTCGAGGGCGTTGAAAAACTCCCTCCTGGCCACCTGCTCGAATGGCGCGAGGGAAAGGTCAGCACGGAGTGCTTCTGGCGGCTTCATTTCGAAGAACAGCCACGCTGGACGATCGAGACGGCCAAAGAACAACTGGATTTTTTGTTGCGCGAATCCATGCGCGAGCACATGATCTCCGACGTGCCGCTGGGAATCTGGCTGAGCGGCGGGATTGATTCCTCCACCATCCTGCACTATGCGGCCGCGGCCACTTCATCGCGCCTCAAGACGTTCTCCATCACCTTCCGGGGCCGAAGTTTTGATGAAAGCGAATACGTCCGGCAGGTTGCCACGCACTACGGGACCGATCATCACGAATTTGACCTGAATCCAGACAGAGACCTCGCAGCCGCTGTCGAGGATTTTGCCTACTTTTCCGACGAACCCAGCGCTGATTCCGGAGCGCTTCCTGTCTGGTTCCTCTCAAAGATGAGCCGCCGGCAGGTGACCGTCGCCCTCAGTGGAGAGGGCGGCGACGAACTCCTGGGAGGTTACCTGACCTATACTGCCGATCGCTGGGCGCGCCTTGCCCGGCGTGTTCCCAGGTTCGCGCGCCAGGCCGCCTTGAGGCTTGCCCAACACCTTCCGGTGTCCGATGAAAAGATCAGTCTCGAATACAAATTGAAGCGCTTTCTGGAAGGCTCACTCCTTCCCCCCGACAGGGCGCACCTGTACTGGAACGGGACATTTTCCGAAGCTGAGAAGGAGTCGCTCTTCTCGGGAGCCGATCCGAAGTATCTCAACGACGTTCTCGGCATGCTGCCCACATGCTCCAATAGCGTTGGAATTCCGAACCGTTTCCTCTGGCTTGACCAGCTCTGCTACCTGCCGGATGACATTCTCTACAAGACCGATCGAATGAGCATGGCGCACTCACT
>DASSJE010000275.1:0-3314 GCA_035691365.1 Terriglobia bacterium | reverse complement strand
CGGACGATGTGGCTGATCCGGACGTCGCGGGGGATTCCCGGCCCGGCGATGATGAGCGGCACGTGCAGCAGCTCGCGATAGAGGTTGTAACCGTGGCTGTAAAAGCCCTGCTCGCGGGTGGCGCATACGTCGCGCTGCTTGCGATGTATGCGGCCCTTCTTTCACAATGTGTCCGGATGCCGCATCGTCACTGATGTTGAACCTGAATGCGAGGTGGAAAAATGAGCATAAGGCTGCGAGTTATCCGGTGGTTGCTCCTTTGGCCGCTGTTGAGTCTCTTTCTGATCCCAACCATTCCTGCCAGCGGCCAGGGATTGGGCGTGCAGAAGGGACGCAAACGAATCGACACCTGGTTGGTGCTGAATCAGGAAAAGGGATTTCAAAGGATCAACAAATACGCAGACATCCTGAACTCCCTGAGTGTGGAAGGAAATCCCTCGGAAGAATTCATAAAGCGTTGCCATCGGCTTCATATTGAGGTCTACCATCTGGCCTCAGGAAAGGCTGATGCCGTCGACACGCCCGCTCATCGCCGCGCCACAGTTGAAAAATTGGTGCAGGAGTGCCAGGTGAAAGGCTACGATGGGATCGACCTGGATTTTGAGCACCTCGACTCCTCGCTCCAAAGCGCCTATTCGGATTTTCTGCGCCAGATGTCCCAAGCGCTGCACGCAATCGGCAAAAAGCTCAGCATTTGCGTCGACACTTTCCCCACTCCGGAATGGAAAACGCCGGAGGGGCAGTTCTACGATCCCAGGGTGGTGGGCGAGACATGCGATATGGTCCGCGTGATGTGCTACGACATGTACTATGCGCCGGACTGGACATGGGAAGGCCGCAAGCGGAAGGACCAACCTCAGCCGCCAGGCATGGGTCCAACTTCCGCCTATCATTGGGCACAGGCCGGGATGCGCTTCTGGTTGAAGTATGTTGCCCGCGAGAAACTCGTGATGGGCCTTCCTGCCTATTCCAACGACTATGCCCTGGGGCCGCATGGGAGCGGGAAACAGGTTTACGCCTCCAGGCCGCAGATTCAGGGTCCCACGGAGAAGTTCTGGCTATGGTACGAGCGGCTCTCCATGTATCTCTACACGGAAGATTCGGTCCCTCATATTTTTTATGCCAGCGATGCCCAGAGCACGAAGGCGCAGTTGGAAACTGTGGATGAATTACGCCTGCCCTCCATCGGCTTCTGGCATTTCAGCTCGGTGGACGACGCAACCTGGGCAGCGGTCAAGGCCTGGCTGAAAAACAAATGAGTCTGGCGCCAGCCAAAATGGATTATGAATTCGGAAGGATGAAACGAAGGCCGCCGCGGATATAATCGAAGATCCTACCAACGCTTCGGGGGTGGGTGATGGCAAGACACTCTGTGCGAGGGCAAGTTCTGACGGCGCTGCTGGATGTCTCATTCATCTTCACCGCCGTCTTCGCGCAATGTTCTGTTTCCATGCCGGCGGTTCAAACTTCCACCGCACAGGGAATGCCGCAAAAATCGCAAGAGCCCGCAGGCGCGTCACGAGGCGCGTTGCGCCAGAGCGACCCAGAGATGGCTGCGATTCAGCAGGCCATGAGGGATGACAAGCTGGTCGACGCTCAGAAGCTTCTGGCCGCCGCTATCCGGAAAGCCGAGGCGACACCAGGCTCGGAAAAACGATTGAGCCTGCTGTTCAATCTTCTTGCCTCGGTGGACATGCGCCGGAGTGCTTACGAGGACGCTATTGCCGCAGGCAAGCGCACGCTGGCGCTCGACAAAAAGTTATTCGGCCCGGAAAGCACGAACGTCGGGCGCGACCTGAATAATCTCGCGATGTTGAGGCTGGCAAGCCGGAAGGCAAGTGAGGGTGCGGCGGCAGAGCAGGATTATCAACAGGCGCTGGCCATTGCGCGGCAGAATCCGGACCCGCATTCCACGTTATTGATGATGGTGGCAAACAACCTGGCCGTATACTACCTCAGGCAACACCGTGCCGCCCATGCCGAAGCGCTCATCAATGAGGCGCTGCTGACCTGCCAGGCAAATCCAGCAGCCGACCGGCTGAAGTGCAGGTCCCTTCGCAACCTTCTGGCGTATGTCTACCGCGCTGAAGGCCACGCGAACGCCGCACTGGGGATGTCATTCGACGCGGCAGCCGCCGATGCCACTTCCCAGCGCCCCTGGCCGGAGAAATTGCGGGACCTCGAAACTCTGGCGCGGCAGTACGAGCAGGACAGAAGTTACGACCTTGCAGAAACCACCTATCGCCAGGCTCTGGAACTTGCGGAGGCAAATGCCAGCCCGGGTGAACCCGGCCCACTTCCGGATGTGATGAACTCGCTCGGCAACGTCCTGGTGGAAGAAGGTCAAAACGCCAGTGGCGAGGCCCTGTTCAAGCAGGCACTCAGTTTGCAGGAGCAGATCATTCCTGGCAGGAAGAACAAATTTCCGTTGTGGCTCAACTTTGATTACTTGGCGAGCCTCTACCGTGCGGAAGGGCGCCTGGCCGACATTGAACCGATCGTGCTGCACGGGATCTCAGTCCAGGAGCAGACTTCCAGCTCCGGCAGCGAGGCGCTGGCAGAGTCGCTCCTGGCGCTGGCGCGTGTTTACAACGAAGAGAATAAGTACTCTGACGCGGAGCCCATCTGTGAACGGGCGCTCAGGATCAAGGAAACTGGCTACGGTCCAGAAAGCCCGCAGCTGGTCGGAGCAAACGAAACATGCGCCGAAGCCCTGCGTGGGCTCGGCGAGACAGAAAAAGCCAGGGCGCTGATTGAGCGCGCCGCTGCGATACGCGGTAGAAACGCCGCGCAACCAACACATTAAGGAGCGCGTAGCGAGGACCTCCAAGGTTGTGGCTTTTCTTTTCGGTTTCGGGCTGGCGCAGAGACGAATTTTTTCTCCGCGTTCAGCGAAGCTGAGTAGGGAACAAAATGAAGGATGAAGTGCGAAGGATGAAGGATGAAATGGGAAGTGGGAAGTAGGAAATAGGAAGTAGGGAAAAGCGCCTTTCCGTAGAGGCGACCTTCAGGTCGGCAGCGTTATTGTAAAGCTGAAAGTGCCGGGCTGAAGGGAGAAAGGGCACGAGTTTACTCGTGCCGAAAAATGCCGCAGTAAAATGCCGGCTTTAGCCGCTGAGGTTTTTGATGGAACAGTCGGCCAGGGTAGCGCATCTATAAGGTTGTCGGTTCCGTCAAGCACAAATCCGGTTTTGCGTCCTGGTTTTTTAGTTCGCCATGGAACGGTGGCCAGGTTCCACCACACATCTATTCGATCCCGTCTGGGGACCATGATGGCTTTTTCTGACTCCCTTTTCGATTTCAAAGGGAGGCCG
>DASSJE010000274.1:0-2626 GCA_035691365.1 Terriglobia bacterium | reverse complement strand
AAGTAGACCGCAATGAAGCCTTCGCTGGGTTCCGCCAGACGCTCATTCTCGGTATCACCATCGCACTTTTGTCCATATTGACCATCATCAGCCTCACCGCAGCTTGGCTGCGCCACCTCCGCGTTCAGCGCCTGCAATTGGACCTGGCCTTGCGTAAGCAAACGGAGGAGAACCTGCGCCTCACGGTGGGACGCTTCCTGGTGGCCCTGCAGAATTCCCCGGTGGTCGTCTTCAATCAAGACCGGAAATTACGCTACACCTGGATTAATCAACCCGTTCCTCCCTGGTCAGAGATGGACTACCTGGGGAAAACGGACGAGGACATCATTGGCCTAGCCGATGGCGGCCGGCTAAGCGCTCTGAAGTGGCCGGTGCTGGAAACGGGGATTGGCACTCGCAAAGAATGGTCGTTTGTTTGGCGGGGCGAATTGCGGGTTTATGACATTAACATTCAGCCCTTGCGCAACCAAGCCGGAGAAATTACTGGAATAACCTGCGCCAGCACCGATATTACCGAGCACAAGCGGGCGGAGGATCGGCTGCACGAATACGAAAAAGCCGTGGAGGGACTGGAGGAAATGATTGTGGTTGTAGACCGAAACTATCGTTACCGGATCGCTAATCGCGCCTTCCTCGACTATCGCGGCATGCAACGAGAACAACTCATCGGGCGCCACATAGCCGAGGTTTTGAACCCAGGTGTGTTTGAAAATGTGGTGAGAGCGAAATTGGATGAGTGCCTGCAAGGCAAAGCTGTCACCTACGAGATGAAGTACACGTATCCCAAGCTCGGTGAAAGAGATTTGCTCCTCTCTTACTTTCCCATCGATGGCCCGAACGGGGTGGATCGCGTGGCTAGCATTTTGCAGGACGTTACCGAACGCAAACGGGCGGAAGAGCGCTTACGTGGCTACGAAAAAGTCGTCGAGGGTCTGGAAGAAATGATTGTGGTGGTGGACAGAAACTACCGCTATCAGATCGCCAATCGGGCCTTCCTGGCATATCGAGGGTTGGAAGCGGAACAACTCATCGGGCGTCATGTGGCCGACGTTTTGGAGCCAGGCATCTTCGAAGACTACTTGAAAGCAAAAATGGATGAGTGCTTTCAAGGCAAAGCTATTACCTTCGAGATGAGATATACGTATCCCCGGCTGGGCGAGAGAGATTTGTTAATTTCATATTCTCCCGTTGAGGGTACGAACGGGATTGACCGGCTGGCCTGCATTCTGCAGGACATCACGGAGCGCAAGCACGCGGAGAAGGCGTTGCGCGATTCAGAAAGCCGCTACCGACTGCTCTTTGAAGGTAACCCCGCCGGCGTGTTCCGTTCCACCCTGGACGGCAAATTGCTGGAGGCGAATGAAGCGTTCGCCCGCATGTTTGGATATGGATCGCGGGAGGAACTCCTCCACCTTTCCAACGCGCACTTCTATCTCGACCCGGAACAAAGAGCTCCGCTAGTGGCCCGTCTGCGCCAACAGGGTTCAGTAACCGAATATGAATTTTGCGGCCGACACCGCGACGGGAGTCCGGTCTGGGTGCTGGCCAATATGGCCCATGTCGCCGCCGAAAACGGCAGTCCGGGTGTTCTGGAGGGTACCTTTGTTGACGTTACTGGCCGCAAGAAGGCGGAGGAGGCCCTGCAGCGCTCGGAAGGCCAGCTTCGTGGCTTTATCGAAAACGCGCCCTACGGCATTTTCCGCTGCGCCGGTAATCATTTTTTGAGCGCCAATCCCGCCCTGGCGAAAATGCTTGGCTACGGCAGCGAAGTAGAATTGCTGAAGCTTAACCTCGCGGACGATGTTTTCTATCGCCGAGCCGAGTGCCCGGACTTGGCGGCGATTTCGGCGCAGCCGGGCGAGTTCGGTCCTGTCGAGGTCAACTGGAAGCGCCGCGACGGAGCACTTGTTCTGCTCCGCCTGCGCGGGCGCGTGGCCGGCGCCTCGAATGGGGAGAAAACCATCGAAGCCATCGCGGAAGACATCACCCAGCAGCGCGCCCTGGAAGAGTACCTCAGCCAGTCGGACAGGCTGGAAGCGCTTGGCCGTCTGGCCAGCGGGGTGGCGCACGATTTTAACAATCTTCTGCTCGGCATCACGCTGAACCTGGAGCATGTTCTGCAGCACAGCAAGGGGTCCGGCAATCTTGTGTGGGAAGAAATCGAGCAGGCGTTGCACGCTGCTCGTAATGCCGCTGCAGTGACCCGGCAATTGCTGGTTTTTGGGCGCAAACGCTCACCCCAGCGGCAGTCGGTCAATCTGAATGATGTGGTCATCAGAAGCCAGGACCTGGTAAACCGGCTGGCGGGGGAAAACATCCACGTCAATCTCCGACTGAGCCCCAAGCTTGACCTGGTGCTGGCGGACCCGGTGCAGGTTCAGCAGGTCATCCTTAACCTGGTAGCCAATGCGCGGGATGCCATGGCCGGCCGGGGGCAGATCACCATCGCCACCAGAACTACGGAGCTGCAGCAAGCTCCGCCCGACGAATACTTCGCCGCCGTCCCCAAGGCCGGCACCTACGTAATGCTGGAAGTCAGCGATACCGGCAGCGGAATCACTCACGAGGCGCTCACCCACATATTCGAGCCCTTCTTCACCACCAAAGCCGAAGGCAGCGGGCTGGG